>CAZGNL010000071.1:0-25678 GCA_964527475.1 uncultured Syntrophaceae bacterium | reverse complement strand
GAAGGCGCCGCCAAAGCGACGGATCCCAGCCGTAGGGGCGTAGCATGCTACGCCCTCTTGGATAGGCGGGCAAAGCTGGAACTCGGAGGATTTCCCAGTGCATCCGTCTTCATAGAAATATGCTATCCTGAACCACGCCAACGGCGTCCCATTTCCAAAGGTCAGAAAGGTGCGATATGTCTCAAGCTCTCAAGGAACTGAAGGTGTTGGATCTTACAATGAACCTCCCGGGTCCGTACATGACTTGGCTCTTGGCTGACATGGGCGCGGATGTGGTGAAGATTGAGAACCCCGTGGGCGGAGACTACGCCCGTGCCCTTGGCGGCGCCTCCCCCTCCGGGAAGAATGCCCCGTTCTTTGAAGCGGTCAACCGCAACAAGAAGAGCGTCGGCCTCAACCTGAAACATCCGGAGGGGAGGCGATTGTTCCTCGAACTGCTGGACACGTACGACGTGGTGGCTGAGGGGTTTCGGCCGGGTACCATGGAAAACCTGGACCTGAGCTTCGAGACCATGAGCGAGCGACAGCCTCGCCTGATTCAGGTTTCCATATCCGGGTACGGACAGGATGGTCCGAATCGTTCACGCGCGGGCCACGATGCGAACTACCTCTCCCTTGCGGGCATCATCGGCATAACAGGCACCAAGGCTGGGGAGCCGGTCATACCCGGAATCCAGATAGCCGACCTGGCAGGCGGCAGCCTCATGGGCTTGACCGGACTGCTCGCGGCGGTGATTCAGCGTCAGAGCACAGGCAAAGGGCAAATGGTGGATGTCTCCATGTTCCACGGCTCTTTGTCGCTCACGACCGCGATATTCAGCGGGGTGGCTTCGGGGATGGATCAACCGATCCCCGGTGGAATGTTCCTCACCGGTCGAATTCCGTGTTACGGCCTCTACCGGACCAAAGACGACCGGTACATGTCATTGGGGGCCCTTGAGTTCAAGTTCTGGCAGAATTTCTGCATAGCTGTCGACCGACAGGACCTCATGGGCAACCAGTTCGGCGGTCCGGAAATAGTGGAGGATGTTGGAAAGGTCTTCGCGTCCCGCACCCTGGACGAGTGGGTCGCTCTGATGAAGGACCACGACGCGTGCTGCGAACCTGTTCTGAAACTGGAGGACGCTATGGACTCGGAGCTTGTCAAGGCCAGGAACATGCTGCAAGAAAACCCGGACGGACAACGGCAGTTGGCTTCTCCCCTGAAGCTCTCAGATTCCCCGTCGGCCGAATACGGGCCCTCTCCGTTGTTGGGGCAGCACACTCACGAGATCCTGTCTCAATTGGGCTTCTCCAAGGATGACTTTGAAAGCCTATCAAGCCAGGGAGTGATCTGAGGGGAGCGAACAATTAGGCAGGGGGTAATCGTTGACTTACGAGGGGGAACTTCAAGCACATCCACGGATTTCGGAAGCTGTCGGGAGCAGGTCTTCGTAGGGGCGTAGCATGCTACGCCCTCTTCACACCGGGCAACACGCACATGGGACTTGCAATAGCCATTATAGCAGTTCTCGAAAATTCTCACGGACTGGCAGGCTGGAAAGCCTGCCCCACATGACTGATTCTCAGAGTAATCGGAAATTCTTTTCGAGAACCACTGTAGTAAGAACAGAAGCCTATCCTCAGAAGAGTCCCGGAGGGACTCCTGATAGTAGCCCCGGAATTCATTCCGGGGTAAGCCGTCCTAACGAAGGAAAACCCGAGTCCCGAAGGGACGACTGATCTCGCCTGTTGGTTGATTGGCTCCTTGGAGGTCCCCCTGGAAGATTGAGTCCGGATTCGCGTCAGCAGGGAGTCGATCTCACTGCCTGCGTGGATACACACATTTGATCCCTTTGGGTCTGACGAGATTGCACTCCGAATCCAGGATGCTCTTGTCATAGCACGTACCGTTCGACCCGCCATAGCTTTGTCCTGAACAGGGGCCGATCTTCATGGGCAGGTCCGCGCCCGAATCAAGTCTCACTCTATAGATGTAGCGCTCGGCGGGTCTCC
Organism: uncultured Syntrophaceae bacterium; assembly: GCA_964527475.1. GTDB lineage: Bacteria > Desulfobacterota > Desulfomonilia > Desulfomonilales > Desulfomonilaceae > CAZGNL01. The sequence goes on along the minus strand of CAZGNL010000071.1, from coordinate 23,683 downwards.
CGGGCTTGCTCCCTTTCATCGCGCAGCCGTGGACTTCATTCCCTACAACTCTCACATTTACACTGCATTGCCGGTTTGTTCCGCCCCAACCGTAATAGGGACCGACAATATACTTTATCGTTTCCGGGGTCACGCCCCCGGAACCGCAATTATGATCAAAGCGTTCGTTTGCGAAGCGCTCCAACGCGGCTCCGAGCTTTGACACGTTTGCCATTGCCATCCTGTCACAAGCGGTGCGCTTGAACGAAACATAGTAGGGAATCCCTATGGCAAGGACAATGCCGATGATTGCTGTCAGCACAAAGCCGGCGACGACTGCAACGATAATTGCTGTTCCCCTTGTGGTCTTTCCCGTGAACTTGTCGGGAATCAGCAAGGGGACCAACAGGCCTATGCAACCGAGAAGCCCGAACAATGTAAAGGCGCCGTGGTAGCCTTTCTTCTTCACCAGACAGTAGCAACCCCACATGAAAACCGCGAACCCGACCAGCCCAAGCAGCAGTCCAATGGCCGCGTAGTCATGGCCGGCATGGACCACGATTCTTCCGGCTAACGTCACAATTATTCCGACCACGATCCCAATGGCCGCGTTCCTGCCCAGGTTGGCCGGGGGATGGTCAAGAGGGCCGGCCTTCACTCGGGTGCCCGGTGGGTGACCATCCTCGGGACGGGACCAAGATTCTTGTGGAGTGATGGGCGCCGGACGATCCGACCCGGGAGGCCATTCGATTTCCTCGGCGAAAAGAGACTTCCTGCTGTCGATTTCTGAATGCGTGATCACCCCTGCTTCCACAAGTTTGCGGAAAAGCTCTTCAAGCTGGTTTTCCGTGAGCAGATGTCTTTCCTTCAACTCGTCATCGCTGAGCCCGGCCCTTATGTCTGCAACGACTTACTTGACCTTTACCCTTTTCTTTTCATCCATTTCCGCCCCCTGAGCGAATGAAAGTTCCGAAGTTGCGTGCTGGTCAAACGGAGTTTTCAGAATATCCTGTGAGAGTAGGGAAATGGAGCGACAGGGTCAAGCTATACTGAGTGTTGGGGGTGCAGCGCCGGGGGGGGGAAAGTGGATTGTGAGGAATGCGGGGCGCCGCCCCTTTTGGGGAAAATCAGCACCCCGCGTGTTTCTTCCAGCGCTACCGCGCTCAGGTCTGCAATTCGGGCAGATTCGCGTACATGTCAAGGGATTCGGGGTTGGCCAGCGCGTCCTTGTTGGTGACCGGTTTGCCTTCGATGACGTTTCGCACGGCCATTTCCACTTTCTTGCCGTTGAGTGTCACCGGGATATCCGCGACAGGGAGCACCTTTTCGGGAACGTGCCGTGGAGTGGTGTTGACCCGGATGTTGGTCCTGATCTTCTTGACCAGATCTTCGTCCAATTGCACACCTTCCGTCAGTTTGACGAAGAGTATCACTCGCACGTCGTTTTCCCAATTCTGTCCAACTACGATGCTGTCCGTGATCTCGTCCATTGCCTCCACTTGTCTGTAGATCTCAGCCGTGCCGATACGGACCCCCGATGGATTCAGTGTGGCGTCGGAACGTCCATATATCTTGACGCCGCCGTATTCGGTGATCTCTATGAAGTCGCCGTGGCGCCAGATGTTAGGATAAACATCGAAATAGGCCTTCGTGTACTTGGCCCCGTCAGGGTCGTCCCAGAAGTAGATCGGCTGTGAGGGAAATGAAGCGGAGCAGACCAGTTCCCCCTGTTGTCCGATAACCGGTTTTCCGTCCGGGCCAAATGCTTCAACCTTCATCCCGAGGCCGCGGCATTGCAGTTCACCTTCATAGACCGGAAGGATCGGGCAGCCGAGGGCGAAGCAAGAAACGAGGTCCGTCCCACCGGAAATGGAGGCCAAATTCAGGTCCTCTTTGACCTCTCGATATATGTATCGGAAGCTCTCCTCGGCTAGAGGGGATCCGGTGGAGCACATGGCCTTAAGGCTCGACAGATCGTACTGGTCCTTGGGTTTCAGGTCCGCGTTTTCCACACCTGCGACATAGCGCGCGCTGGTGCCGAATATGGTCATCTTCTCATCCTGAGCATATTTGAAGATGGCCCCGGGGTCCGGATAGAACGGCGAGCCGTCGAACAACAGTATGGTAGCGCCGACCGCAAGCGAACTGACCAGCCAGTTCCACATCATCCAACCGCAAGTGGTGAAGTAGTAGATCTTGTCTTCCCGCTTGACATCGGAGTGGAGGAGCAACTCCTTCAGGTGCTGGATAAGCGTACCGCCTGCGCCGTGAACCATGCACTTGGGCAGGCCGGTGGTGCCCGAGGAGTACATGATGTACACAGGATGATCAAACGGGGTTTGCTCGAACTCGATCTCAAGGCCGTCAGCTTTGGAGAGGAAGTCAGCGTAATGGACCGCGTTCGCAATCGCGCTGATATCGGCCCTCTCTTCCGTGAAAGGAATCACGACCACCTTTTCGATATCGGGCAGATCCTTGAGTATGCCGCTGATCTTGTCAAGGGAACTGTGGATCTTGCCGTTGTATGAGTATCCGTTTGCAGTGAAAAGGATCTTCGGCTTGATCTGACCGAACCGATCCAATACACCCTTGATTCCGAAATCCGGCGAACACGAGGACCATATTGCGCCGATGCTCGTGGTCGCGAGCATTGCCACTACGGTCTGAATGATGTTGGGCACAAAAGCGGCTATGCGATCCCCTTTGACCACTCCCGCTTCGCGGAGGGACCGGGCCATTTTGGCCACTTGATCGTACAACTGAGCATAGGTGATCCGCTCGGTCTTCCCGTCCTCACCTCGAAACACCAGCGCGTCCCGATCATCCCGGAACCGAAGGAGGTTCTCCGCGAAGTTCAGTCTGGAACCGAGGAACCACTTGGCCCCCATCATGGTGGGTGAATCCTCCAACACCTTATCATAAGGCTTGGAAGCTATGACTTCCCCGAAATCCCATATGGAAGCCCAGAAATCCTCCCTGTTGTCGATGGACCACTGGTACAGGGCCTGGAAACCGTCGATGTTCAGGGAATACTCGTCATTGACGAATTTTATATACCGGATGATGTTGGTGTTGTTGATCCGTTCTTGTGACGGTACCCAGAGAGGGTCCATGATCCTAACCTCCTTGTGCGGGGGCATGGGCGCAAACCTGGTGAACAGACAGCGAGTCCCGGAGGGACTCCTGATAGTAGCCCCGGAATTCATTCGGGGTACGCTGTCCTTACAAGGCGACTCCCGAGTCCCGGAGGGACGGTCGGTAGGTACGCCATACCCGGCGATGAATCGCCGGGCTACTATCCAATGTTCCTCCGGAACATCTCGTCAGCACAGCCTAAGTTGACGCCTATAGGACACCTCCCCCTTCCCTTGACGGGAAGGGGGAGGGTGATCTTAGCATCGAATATCAATGCGCATCACCATAGGTCCACTGCCATGACGTGGGACTATTTAACTTCGTATTTCGGCTTCTCGGCCCAATCTGCCGGGTACTGTTGTCCGGGATTCTCTCCGAGCTTCTCCTTGAGTTGAGTGAGTCCTTTCCGTTTGTACTCCTCTCGGGGCTCTTTCGGGATTCGGCCGTTGAGAATCGATTCCGATCTGAGCCGGCGGCCCACCGTCTTTTCCATCATTGCGCCGAGATCCAGAAGCCGATCCACGTCGATGCCCGTTTCCACGCCCATCTCGTCCACCATAAGGACCATGTCTTCAATGCTCTGCAGACCCACCACATTGGGATCACGATAGTAGTAGGCGCCGGTCCCACTCACGGGAACGCGATCCAGAAAGTTGGCGGGCTGCCCCCCGAGGCCTCCGAGAGTGCCCTCGAATATCTCTATGCCGGCTTGAAGCGCTGCGAGCACGTTGGCGTTTCCCCACCCGCGTGTGACGTGAAAGTGCGCCACGTGAAGGCTCGGATCCGGGATCTCGTCCATGATCATCGAGAAATACTTGTACACCTGGTCCGGGGGCGCGCTTCCGTCGTGGTCCGCGTGTTCGATGTCCGCCGCGCCGATTTCGAGCCACCTCTTTGTGAATTCGACTGCGTGTTCCAGCCTGGTGGGGCCGGAAATCGGCGACCCCCAGATGGTGGAAACGGTCCCATTCATTTTAATGCCCGCAGCGTTGCACTTCTCAGTGCAGCGCTTGGCTTCGGCCCAGTAGTTCGGCAGAGTCGTGCCCGAGTTGGCGAAGTGGTGTTCCTCATCGGTGGATACCATCATAAGAACTCGATCCGGCCCCCACCCTTCTTTCTTGGCCGCTATGGCCCGATCCACGGATCTTTCCCTGATGGTGATCGCGGTGAGGGTGATGTCGTCCCAGTTTACGCCTTTCCGGGAGAGCTTCCTGGAGTCTCGCAACTGCCTAAATAGATCCTCCGCGTCCTTGAATTGGGGCATGCTGCGTGGATTGCCCAGATTGGTCACCTCCAGGTGTTTGAACCCGCACAGGATCAGCTCTTCAAGATAGTAGAGCTTGGCTTCGGTGGGTATCCAGATTTCTTCGTGCTGAAACCCGTCTCGGACCGTAATATCATTGAACTGAACTTTCTTGGGATAATTCAACTCAAAGGCCATTTAGATCAACCTCCTCATTCACCTGTATAGACAGGTTTTCTCTTTTCTCTGAACGCGGTGAGCCCCTCGATTCTGTCCTTTGTGGGAATGGTCACCGCGTATGCGTTGGATTCAATTGCCAGCCCAACAGGCAGGCTGACTTCACTTCCCTTGTTGACCGCGTATTTTGCCTGGGCCAGCGCGACCGGCGCGTTGGCGCGTATCTCCTCCGCGATCTCCCTGGCTCCGGGCAAGAGGCGATCCGGTTCCAGCACGTCCAGAAAGAGCCCGATTTGGAGACCCTCCGGGGCCTTAATGCGCCGGGCCCGCAGGATCATTTCTTTTGCCCTGGCCACGCCGACCACACGTGGCAGCCTTTGTGTCCCCCCCGCGCCGGGAATGACGGCCAAGCTGGTTTCCGTAAGGCCTACGATCGCGCTTTCGGATGCCAGTCTGATGTCGCAAGCCAAGGCCAGCTCCAGCCCTCCACCGAATGCATACCCGTTGACCGCGGCAATTACGGGCTTCGGAAGCTCTTCTACTGCTGTGAAAAGATTGCGGATGGTACTTATGAACAGCAGGACCTCATCAGGAGACATGCCGGCCCTTTCCTTGAGGTCCGCACCGGTGCTGAACGCGTTCTTGCCTTGTGTGGAACCGGTGATAATGACCACCCTCACTGCCTTGTCCAGCGCGATCTCGTGGACGATTTCGCCGAAGACTCGCAGAAGGGGCATATTGAAACAGTTCAAGGCTTTGGGACGGTTGATCGTCAGTGTTAGAATCCCGTCCTGGAGTTCTCTTTGAAGAACCTCTTCACCTGCCATTCGTTGTCTCCTCTGTTTCGGCCCCTGAGTTTGGGGGCCGCCCCATTATCTTGCCACAATAGAGCATGATGTTTAGCGATTCAAGCGGCCCATTGGCGAACAGGCCGTGGGTCATTTCGGTTCCGGCGCGGCCGCCGGAATTCGACCACGGAACGATTGCGCCCCAGCGCGCCCGGACCTGATAACAGCCCAGCTATAGTAACCCCTAAATAATTCGGGGTTAACATCTCCAGATGTCATTGCGACTCCGGGCTTGAACCGGAGGAAGCAATCTCCTGCACAGTGGATATGGGGATTGCTTCGTCGTGTCATTCCTCGCAATGACACGCTCCATGAGAAGATCTGCCCCGTGACACTGACGCCTTACCAGCTATAACATTTTTCATCTTGACTTTTCAATAGGACTGCCGTCATGATCACGCGAGTCCATTGGGTCAGATGAAGAGGGAGTATCCAACGTGTCTTTGGAGAACTTTTTCTGATCGAAGAATTTGACGCATGAGAAAGCTTGACCTGTCATCCGCGTTTTGGTAGGTTAGGACCTCTTATCTGGCAGACGGGCAGATGAAGTGGGAAAACGAAGAAGCACAAACAGGTAATTCCGGTCACCTCAAGCCGGTCATGAGCGGGACCGAGGCGGCCCCGCCGGAGGGCCCGGCTTCATAACTGGAATACGCAAAGGGGTTTAGGAATGTCGGAGGTCTTACTGGAGGCTAAGAATGTTTTTCTGTCCTTCCGCGGCGTCGCGGCCCTGACCGATGTGAGCTTTACCCTCAGAAAGGGTGAGATATTCTCCATTATCGGGCCGAACGGAGCCGGCAAGACGTGCATGATGAACTGCATCAACGGCCTGTACCACCCTCAAAAGGGGGATGTGCTCTACAGGGGCCAGTCTATCACCAGGATGAAGCCGTACCGAAGGGCCGCCCTGGGCATTTCGCGCACCTTTCAGAAGATCGAGCTGTTTAGCGGGATGACGGTGTTGGACAATATTCGGCTCGGGCGTCACATGCACCTCCGGTCGGGCATTATCGGTTCGGCCGTGTACTGGGGGCCGACCTCCCGGGAAGAAGTCGAGCATCGGAAATTCATTGAAGAAGAGATCATCGACCTGCTGGAAATTGAAGCGGTGCGGCATGAAGTAACCGGCATGCTCCCCTACGGATTACAGAAACGCATAGAGCTGGCGCGTGCGCTGGCCCTGCAACCGGAAGTGATCCTTCTTGACGAGCCTTTGGCCGGGCTCAACCTGGAAGAAGTGGAGGACATGGCTCGTTTCATTATCGATATTAACGAAGACGAGCGATGGAAGGTCACGTGCGTGCTGGTCGAACATGACATGGGCGTGGTCATGGACCTATCGGATCGGGTGATGAGCTTGAACTTCGGAGTGAAGATCGCGGAAGGCACCCCCGATGAAGTCCAGAATAACCCGGAGGTCATTAAGGCCTATCTCGGCGATGTGGAGGATCTGTATGTCAGCCGCAGATGAGAAATTTTTTGATGGCGAGATTGAGATCACCAAGGATCTGACGCTGCCCAAGCTGTTTGTCTCCCAGTGCGAGAGATTCGGTGAGGGTAGAGTGGCCATGCGTGAGAAGGAGTTCGGTATCTGGTGTCCCATTACCTGGGCCCAATACCATGATAACGTCAAGCACATTACGCTCGGTTTGGTTGCTTTGGGCCTTGAGAAGGAGGACAAGGTGATCATGATCGGCGACAATCGCCCTCAGGCCCTCTGGACCGAGATGGCGGCCATGTGCGCCGGTGGCATCGGTGTGTGGCTCTTCCAGGACTGCCTGATGGACGAGGTTCAGTACATTGTTGACCACTCCGACTCAAAATTCTACGTGGCCGAAGGTCAAGAGGAAGTGGATAAGGCCCTTGCCATCCGGGATAAGTGTCCAAAACTGGAGAAGATTATCTGGGATGATCCCAAAGGGCTGAGACACTACGACGATCCCATGCTGATCAGCCTGCAACAGGTGATGGAGCTGGGGAAGAAGAAGGACGCGGAAGATCCCGGACTGTTCAAGAAGCTGGTGAATGAGAGAACGGGCGACGACGTGTGTCTGCTCTTCTACACATCAGGAACGACCGCGCTCCCCAAGGGCGCGCTTCTGACCCATTGGAATATGCTCACCATGGGGCACAACCTCATGAGTGTGGACCCGTGCGTGCCTTCCGACGACTTCGTGTCCTACCTGCCCTTTGCCTGGATCGGCGAACAGATGATGTCCATTTCTTGCGGGTTGCAGATCGGTTTTACCATCAATTTCCCTGAGGAGCCTGAGACCGCTCAACACAACGTCAGGGAAATCGGTCCGCACGTCATGTTCGCCCCCCCTCGCATGTACGAACAGTTCGTAAGGGACGTGCAGGTCAAACACCTGGATGCCACATGGCTTAAGCGTACCACCTATAACTTGGCAATGAAGATCGGGTACCGGTGCGCGGAACTGGAATTCGAGAAGAAGCGTATTCCCTTGTACCTGAAGTTCCTTAGGGGATTAGCGAACCTGGTGTGCTTCCAAAAGATCCGCGACTATCTTGGACTCAGCAGGGTTCGTCACGCTTACTCGGGCGGAGCGGCTATGGGCCCCGACCATTTTCGATTCTTTCATGCCTTGGGGGTGAATCTTAAGCAGATCTACGGGCAGACGGAGATTGCCGGCATATCAGTGGTCCATCGCGACGGTGACGTGAAGTTCGACACCGTGGGGGTCCCGATTCCAGAGACGGAAATTGACATAACCGAGACCGGAGAGATCATTTCCAAGAGTCCGTCGGTCTTTATCGGGTACTACAAGATGGAGGAGGAAACCGCGAAGACCCTCACAGATGGTTGGCTCCATTCGGGAGACACGGGGTTCATCGATGAGGACGGGCATCTGGTGGTCTTTGACAGGACCAAGGATATCATGATCCTCAGCGACGAGAGCAAGTCTTCACCGCAATTCCTGGAGGCGCGCCTTAAGTTCAGCCCCTACCTTAGGGACGCCCTGATCGTAGGCCACGAAAGGTCTTACGTCACGGCCATAGTCTGTATTGATTACAACACGGTGGGGAAATGGGCCGAGGATCACGGGATCAACTACACCAGTTATCCCGAGCTCTCGCAAATGCCGGAGGTCTACGATTTGGTCCAGGGACCGCTCATGGAAATGAACCGAACGCTTCCCGAAGCCGCGAAGATCACGAGATTCGCCAATCTCTACAAGGAGTTTGATGCGGACGATGAGGAACTGACGCGGACCAAGAAGATTCGCCGGGCGTTTGTGGAAAACCGTTACAAAGACATCATAGACGCGCTCTATTCGGAAATGGAGATGCTGAACATGGATACCAACATCACCTACGAGGACGGCAGGGTGGTTCAAATCAAGCAGGATATCCGAATCCAGGACGTGCCGCAGGAAGGAGGGAAGAAGTAATGGAGATGTTCCTTCAACTCTTCACCACAGGGGTCATGCTGGGTTCGATTTACGCGCTCGTAGCGCTTGGCTGGGTGCTCATCTACAAGTGTTCGGGCGTCCTGAACCTTGCAATGGGCGAATTGACTCTGATCGGCGGATACGTCTGTCTGTCACTATATCAGAGCTTCGTAGGACACGGGCTGCCGGTCCACTATGCATTTATTCTCGCCCTTATAGGGACAATTATAACGGGACTTCTCCTGGGGCTCGTTACGGAGCGACTGTTCCTGAGGAAGATGATCGGTGAGCCGATCCTGGCCGTGATCATGGTTACGGTGGGACTGTCCTTCTTTTTCAAAGGGATGGTGTTCATCGTTTGGGATACTGACACACAGGTGTTTCTGCCCACCGTATTTCCCATAGACCCGATAGTTGTCTGGGGCGTGGCCGTGGGCCAGGTTTATCTGTGGAGTTTCGTGGCCGCGATCTCCCTGATGATCATATTCGTATCCTTTTTCAAATACACACGGTGGGGCCTGTCCATGCAGGCGTGCGCGGACGATGAGATGGCCGCGTTGTCGCTGGGTGTGAGCGCCAAATTCGTATACGCGCTGGCCTGGGGCATTGCGTTTATGGCGGCGGGAGTAGGCGGAACGCTTCTGGGAAATATCAATGGGCTCAACTACTCGGTAAGTATGCTGGGTCTGCTGGTCCTGCCCGTGGTTGTCTTCGGCGGCCTCAACTCCATTCCAGGCGCAATCGTAGGTGGAATAACCATCGGGTTGTTGCAGAACCTCTCCGGTGGCTATCTTGATCAATACTTCCCCGGCGGCATAAAAGAGGTGGCTCCTTTTGTGTTCATGGTGATTTTCCTCCTGTTCAAACCCTTTGGTCTCTGGGGTTGGGAACGCATAGAAAGGGTCTAGGCCATGAGTTATCTTCCCAGCGGCATCTATCATCAATCATACGAGGCGGAACAGACATGGTGGCGGACCCCCTTTATCAAGGGGAAGATGATCTTCATGGTGGTAGCCCTCCTCGCTCTTCCCCACGTGGTCGGCGCACAATGGGTGAGCGTGGCTTATACGATCAACTATTATATTCTCGCTGCCTTGGGCGTGCAGCTGCTCATCGGCTATTGTGGGCAGATAACCCTGGGACACGCTGCGTTCGTTGCAGTGGGCGCGTATTGCAGCGCGATGATGGTGCTCTTCGTCCCTTGGCCCAAGTTCCTTGTCGATGCCGGCTTGGCCTATCCCATAAGTGTGATTTGCGCGGGAATCGTGGCCGGACTATGGTCTGTTCTGTTTGGGCTTCCTTCAGCTCGTGTGAAGGGGTTTTACCTGATCATGACCACCATGGCGGCCCAGTGGATTACCGTGCCGTTCGTGATCACGCAGTATGTGAGCCGGATCGGCGGTCGCGGTCACTACTTCTCACTTCCTCCCGGCACGATCAAGGTTGGGCCCTGGGAGATCGATTCCGACACTAAGGTCTACTACTTGTCGCTGGTTCTGGTTGCCCTGTGTCTGTTGGCAATGGGGAACATGGTGCGCTCCAAGGTGGGCCGGGCATGGGTGGCAATCCGTGACAACGATATCGCGGCCGAGGCTATCGGCGTGAACATAATTTGGTATAAGCTTCTGGCCTTCTTTGTGGCGGGATTCTTCGCGGGGATAGCGGGCGCCTTTTATATTTCAGCGCTTTCCTTTGTCAGTCCCGAGCATTACGAGTGGTTTTACTCTCTGCTGTGGGTCGGCATAATCCTCATAGGGGGGGTCGGCAGCATTCAGGGGCTCGTGTTCGGTTCAGTGTTCGTGGTGATGGTGTTCAAACTCCTGGAAATGGGTGTGCTCGGGTTGAGCGGGAGTCTTATGGAAACCTACCCCCAGTTGGGGTGGATGACCACAAAGTTCATCTTTTTCAAGGAATCCGCATTTGGCCTCTCTGTCATTTTCTTCCTCATCTATGAGCCCAACGGCCTTGCTTACAGATATTGGCAGGTGAAGAATTACTTCAATCTATGGCCCTTTTCCTACATGGGAAAAGGAGCGTAAACGGAGTTCTCCAATTCAAGAAGGAGGTGGATTGCAGGGAATCAAGACGAGGAAACCATACAAGGAATGTGCTATTTCACCATAAGAAACACGGAGGTGCAATATGGGTAAGAGAATTCTACTCTTAGGATTGGCTTTGCTTTTTCTCTGCTCGCCGGCCTTTGGCGCGGGAGAGATCAAGGTCGGATCGATCAATGACATGACCGGCGCCACGTCCGACGTTGGAAAGGACATGGCCCTGGGAATCAGGGAGTGCGTGGCCTACATAAATGACCACGGAGGCATTAACGGCAAGAAGATCAAGCTGCTGCTCTATGATTACGGGTACCGGGTCCCCGAGGCGATAACCATCTACAAGAGATTTAGAGACTACGACAAGATCGCTATGTTGAGCCAGTGGGGCACCGGCGACACCGAGGCTCTTTCCCCTACGGTTAACAGGGACAAGATGGTAGCTCTGTCGGATTCCTTCTCAGGCCATCTTTGCGATCCCAAGAAGACACCGTACAACTTCGTGTACGGGACCGACTATTCTACCAACGCCAGGGCCTGCCTGACCACGTGGTATGAAAAAGTTTGGAACTCCGCGAAGTGGGAAAAGGAGAGGAAAGCGGGCAAGAAGCCCAAACTGGTGTGCTTCTACATGTTTTCGTCCCCCTACGCGAGCGCTCCTATTAAGGCGATCAAGGATCAGGCCAAGTTGCTCGGCATAGAGGTGGGCAAGGACCAGGACGTTTCCCTGGTGGCGCTTGACGCCAAGAGCCAGGTCCTGGGCGCCAAGAAGGAGAACCCCACCATAGTCTGGCACGGCAACACCACCATGTCGGTGGCCACGGCTGTGAAAGATGCTTACATGCTCAAGTTGGGTGCGGATCACATCGTCAACAACTGGGGATTTGACCAGAACCTGGTGAGGCTGACAGGCAAGGCGGGCGAAGGTGTCATCGGCGTGGCCGCGTGCGCGTTCCTGGGTATGGACGTGCCCATGATGGACGAAGTCATCAAATACACCAAGAAGATCAACCCCGGAGTCGCTCCAGGTAGGAGAGACATCCGGACGGTCCAGGCCTGGGTGAAATTCGGTATGATCAAGGACGCCCTGTCCATAGCGGACAAAAAGGGCAGTCTCAAGGGACCGGCCATCAAGGCCGCGTTTGAGACCTTCAGAGATTGGGTGCCGTTCGGTAAGCCGGGAGCGCTCGGCCGAAGCCCGGTTACCTATACCGCAACCGACCACCGACCAAGTGGCGTATCCATGGTCTATTCGATCAAGGACGGGAAGATCCAACTGCTCGAGAAGATCGACATGAAGAAGAAATACGCCGACAAATGGGCCAGCTGGCTTGGTTGGTAGTTAAGGACCATGGGGTGGTCGGACCGCCCCATGCGCGAGTTTCACCACGCTGAGCTGCATCCGGCGAGAAAAGGGAGATGATTGTGGCTGAGAACGGCAATGTCTTGGAGATCAACAATATCGAGGTCAGATATCACGAGGTGATCCTCGTCCTCAAGGGTATTTCCATTCAAGTCCCTGAGGGCGGGATCGTTGCTCTACTCGGCGCAAACGGCGCGGGGAAGAGCACGACTCTCAAGGCGATTTCCGGTCTCCTCAAACATGAGGACGGCGAAGTTACCGATGGGAGCATCGAGTTTTTGGGAGAGCGCATCCATAAGCTGGAAGCGGAGGATATCTCGAAACGAGGCATCTTCCAGATCATCGAAGGGAGGCGCGTCTTCGAGCACTTGACGGTCGAAGAGAACCTCTATGTGGGTGGTCATCTGAGGCCCACTGGGCTGAAGGACCGACTTGAGATGGTCTACGAGTACTTCCCGAGGCTCAAGGAACGCCGAAGCGTGGTAGCAGGCTTCGTGAGCGGAGGAGAACAGCAGATGTGCGTGATCGGAAGGGCATTGATGGCTCAGCCGAAGCTGATGCTCCTCGATGAACCGTCCATGGGACTGGCGCCTTTGCTGATCAAGGAGATCTTCGAGATCATCCGGCAGCTCAACAAGAAGGAGAAGATTCCGATGCTCCTGGTGGAACAGAACGTGAAGCTGGCGTTGACTGTCGCACCGCACGCCTATGTAATGGAAAACGGACGTATAGTTATGAACGACACTTCCGAGAAGCTCAAGGAGAACCCTGACATCAGGGACTTTTACTTGGGCTTGACCGATGTGGGCGGCAGAAAGAGTTTTCGCGACGTCAAGCACTATAAACGGCGTAAACGATGGTTAGCCTAGATTGCCTCAACAGGAGGGTAATATGAATAGGATATTGACAATCTCAACTGCTCTGCTGGTCATCCTGGCATTCACAGCGGTGCCGGTCATGGCCTTCGAAGCTCCGGTCATTACGTTGGAGAGAGTCGAGGTGGCGACAATTCAACCGTTCTTCGTAAAACCCAAGCTTATGCTGCCGGACAAGAAGGATCCCAAGAAGAAGGTGGAAACGGTTGGGAAATACGGATACTCCAGCACTATGAACACCGCGTATGTCCTCAATATCAAGAACCCCAACAAAGAAGCCGTAATGTTGGATGAGCTTTCATTCACCATTGAGTTTGACGGCTTCGAGGTGAACACCGTCACCTCATACGAGGATGCCTGGATTCCCGCCGGCAAGACCAATCAGCTGAGAGTCATAGCCACTAATGAGGCGTTTCCGACAATCGTCAGCCTCATGGTCGGCGCTCAGAATGTAGAGCGGGTCAAGAAGGCAGGAAAGTCAGCCGGAGCACACGTGGTCGGGTGGTGGAAGACTATTCCCGACATGGCGTTCCCGATTACGATCACCAACGGAACCGCTGTTTTCGAGGACGAAAAAGGGAAGACATTACGGGCGGTTTTCACAGGCAAGTTCGGCGGGAAGAAATAGACACTTTACTCCCGCTCAAGAGGAAAATGAACTTTTGGACCTTTTGGGTCGCGGACGAGTCTCTTGTCCTGCCCCCATTTGATTGATTGGACGTTGTGTCCGGACTGGGCGGCGCTTTTCAGCGCCGTCTTTTTTTTGGAGGAGGGAAGGGAAGGCCGCTGCCATTTGATTTACCCGGCACATGCGGATAGTATTGTGTACGTGGGAAAGTGCAACTCAACATCCTGAATCCGCACGGTGAAGCTATGAGCGGGCCATCACAACAACATAGAGGGAAAGCCCGCCCGGATATTGTTCACGATGTGGACGAACTCCGGGAAGAGATCAGACACCATGACCATCTCTATTACGCTATGGACTCACCGGAGATCTCGGACCGAGAGTACGACCGCCTTTTCAGGAGACTGGAAGACCTGGAGCGCGCTCATCCTGCACTTGTCACTCCTGATTCTCCCACGCAGCGCGTGGGGGGGGAGCCACTGGAGAAGTTTGGGCAGAAGGAACACGCGACCCCCATGCTGTCTCTTTCCAACGTGTTTGACGAGGGGGAGCTTCTCGATTTTGACGCTCGTATCAGGAAGGGTCTGGACACAAGCGATCCGGTCTCCTATGTGGTGGAGCCCAAGCTCGACGGCGTGGCTGTGGAACTGGTATACGAAGACCGCGTTCTCGTGGGCGCGTCCACACGGGGGGACGGCCTCACCGGCGAGGATGTGATCGCCAATGTTCGCACCATAAGGGCTGTTCCCCTGAGACTGGCCGGGAATGGGATATTGGCCCGCGTCCCAATAGTAGATGTGAGGGGCGAGATCTTCATGAACAGGGCTGAGTTCGACAGGCTCAACAGCGAGCGGGATGAGTTAGGACTCCCAGGGTTTGCCAATCCCCGTAACGCGGCCGCGGGCTCAATACGCCAATTGGACCCCAGGATCACCGCGGACCGGCCCCTGAACTTTCTCGCTCACGGTGTGGGCCGTGTGGAAGCTGAATTGCCGGAAACACATTGGGATCTGCTGCACGGCCTGAGAGAATTGGGACTGCCGGTCAACCTGGAACAGACCGAGCTATGCCAAGATATTGACGCTGTACTCCACCACTACACTCGGCTCCAGAATATCCGGGAGCGACTCCCGCATGAAATTGACGGAGCGGTCGTCAAGGTCAATTCCCTGGCCGCTCAGACTGCGCTCGGGGTCAAGACCCGGTCCCCCCGATGGGCCGTTGCGTTCAAGTTCGAACCTATACAGGCGACCACGAGAATTCTGAAGATTGAAATAGGGGTAGGCCGGACAGGCGCCCTGACTCCAGTGGCGATTATGGAACCTGTGGAAATCGGTGGGGTTCGAGTCAGCCGCGCTACCTTGCACAATCAGGATGAAATCGACCGCAAAGGAGTGCGTGAACAGGACACTGTAGTAATTCAGAGAGCCGGCGATGTAATCCCGGAAGTGGTTCGGGTCATCCATGAACTGCGGCCCGAAGACAGTCTCCCTTACACTATTCCGGACAGTTGCCCTGTGTGCGATTCCAGGGCGGTGCGCGCTGAAGGGCAAGCCGCGAAACGGTGCGTGAACGTGTCATGTGCAGCGAGACTGAAGCAGACCATTCAGCATTTCGCGTCTCGAAACGCAATGGATATCGAGGGGCTGGGCGTGAAGCTGGTTGAGCAGATGGTGGATCAGGGGCTGGTGAACAACCCAGCGGACCTCTATTCCCTGGCCGCGGGCACATTGGCGAGCCTGGAGCGCATGGCTGAGAAATCCGCGACCAATCTGCTCGAAGCCCTGCAACGCTCCAAGGATGTGTCTGCCGACAGATTTCTGTTCAGCCTGGGCATACCGCTGGTCGGGGAACATGTGGCACGGATTCTGCTCGAGGAGTTCGGGAGCGTGGACGCTCTATCCCGTAAGACACGGGATGAGATGGTGAGTGTTCATGGGATAGGGCCGGAGGTGGCACAGAGTATTGAAGCGTTCTTCGGAGACTCTCGCAACCGGGAGATGGTAAGCCGTCTCCTGGCCGGTGGTGTCACGCCCCGGGCTTTGGAGAAGCCCGAGCAAGAGACGGAGTCCGCGTTTACCGGCAAGGCAGTTGTCTTCACCGGTGCAATCAGCATGCCACGCTCGGAAGCAAAAGAAGCGGTTGAGGCGGCAGGGGGCACGGTGCGAAGCTCGGTCTCCACGAAGACCGATTACGTAGTGGCCGGCGATCAGACAGGTTCCAAGCTGGATAAGGCCAGGGAACTGGGAGTGACGGTGATCAGCGAAGCGGAGTTTCGTGAGCTTGTGGGGTAAGAGTTAACCGGGGGAGGCGTTTTTGCAAAACTGCTCCGCGCAGGGCGATTTGGCCACCTTGAGGTCTGGTTCCTTCTGTTCGAAGCACGGATACACCGTGCAGGCTCATTGGCCCCACGCCGAGTGGCCCCCTCCCAAAAACTCCCATTTGACGGGCCGACAGGCTTGGGAGCTTCATGAAAGGCTGGTGGCGGCCGCCAAACATGGTTGCTTCGTCAGAAGGTTCTCATTGAGCCTTTTCCTATGCTGGAACTCTGTTCCAACCGGACTGGAGCCACGGAACTAAGATCTGTGAGAAATTTGAACTTCATCCCGCTGACTGTTTCCTTGTGGGAAATACTTGGGAGGAGCCTTATTATGTCCTCGATACGGCGCAGAGTGATTATCACAGGTATCGTTCAAGGGGTTTGGTTTCGCGCCCGCACCCGGGAGGCGGCCGTCCAAGCCGGAGTGAGCGGCTGGGTCAGGAATCTCCAGAACGGAAGCGTGGAAGCCGTGTTTGAGGGCGAAGAAAAACGGGTTGAGCAAGCTGTCAACTGGTGCTACAGTGGGTCTCCGGGCAGTCGGGTGGACAAGGTCCAGGTGATGGTGGAG
Organism: uncultured Syntrophaceae bacterium; assembly: GCA_964527475.1. Classification (GTDB taxonomy): domain Bacteria; phylum Desulfobacterota; class Desulfomonilia; order Desulfomonilales; family Desulfomonilaceae; genus CAZGNL01. Next base: position 7,083 of record CAZGNL010000071.1, on the reverse strand, counting down.
GATCACTCCGGCGAGTTCGATGGCTTTGAAGTCACGTATGTGAAAGGGACTTTCTAGAACAAAGTGTGTACCCAACTTTCTGCCGTCCGGCGAGCCTTTCTAAGGCCCTGCCTCATAGCAGCGGTCACTTTGGCCGCGTCCTTTTCAGGAACTGTCATGGCCCATTCCGAAGGCATGATCATCGACGTTCTCATGGGTGAGCCTGTACCCATGGAGGTCATGCTCGATGACCTCTCCACGGTTAGAATAGTCTACATCGGCGAACTGCACACCGTTGCCAGACATCACAAGGTCCAGACCAGGACCATGCGCAGCCTGGCAGACCGAGGGCTGAAGTTGGCGCTCGGCATGGAGATGTTCCCCGCTCAACAGCAGTCTGTACTGGACAAATGGCAGAGGGGAAGTCATGGTGTCGCCCGGCTCAAGATGGATCTGGGAGATTACTGGACCAACCTGGCAGACTACGAGTCTTTGCTTCTTACCGCCCGAGATTTGAGCATTCCTATCGTGGGGCTCAACGCGGCGGATGATCTAGTGAAAAAGATTGCTAGAAAGGGACTTGAAGGCCTCTCCAAGGCTGAAAGGAATGCCGTCCCGGAGGGCACGGACAGGGTAAACCCGCTCCACGACCGCCTGCTCAGGATGAAATTGAAGGTGCATCGGGCATTCAAGGATAAGAGTCTGGACCGCATAGTGCTGGCTCAGGCATTTCGGGATGAGACAATGGCCCGTACCCTGGCGCGCTTCCTCAACTCCGCTGACGGCCAAGATCGCATCATGCTCGTGGTTGCGGGTTCCGGTCACATGAACTACGGGTTCGGCATACCTGGGCGCGCGTCTCGCTTGAACGGACTCGCATACCGGATAGTCATTCCCAGCGAAAGTGGCGACCTGGTGCTCTCTGAGGAGGAGAAGCGCCAATCCCTGCCATTGAACATAACCCACCAGGACCTGCGATTCATACGAACACCAATAGCCGACTACCTTGTCGTGACCCCGCTGAAAGAACCCAAACACCCCGAACCCGTTCCAAATGAGGTGACGCTATCAACCAGACGATAGACATCTAAGTGCAATTTCGCGTTTTCAAGAGTAGCCGGGCGCCTTTTGTGTGTAGGAAAGCGCCCCCCGGCCCCCAACCGGGTATCAAGCCGTCATTTTTCTGAAGAGAATGGTTCCTACAAATGTGGTGGCCGCCCAGAAGCCCAGGAGAACAATCAGGTTCAGGAGGGGAGAAAACTGGTACGGGCCTCCGAGCGCGTACCGCATGCCGTCGACTCCGTATGTGAGCGGATTGAGTCGAGTGAGGACTCTCAGCCATTCGGGAAGTTGGTCGATAGGGAAAAGCGCTCCGGAGAGGAAGAAAACCGGCATGATAAGAAAATTCATGATCAACTGAAAACCCTGAGGATCGGTCATGCGTGACGCGAACGCGATCCCGAGACCCACAAACGACGCGGAAATGAGAAACATAAACACGAGCGCCAGCAAGATGCCCAAGGGGTGAAAGGTCACAAGACCTCCAAAGACCAGGACCGCAAGAAACACGGTCCCCTTGAGCATGGAAGATGTAACTGTGCCGAGTGTTTGCCCTGTCATTATTGAAAGACGGCTCACCGGGGCCACCAGGATCTCTTTGAGGAACCCGAATTGCTTGTCCCACAGTATGGCCAGGCCGCCGAACATGGAGGTAAACAGCAGGGACATTCCTACAATTCCGGGTCCGATGAACTCCATGTATGACACATCGTGGCGGTAAGTGAAAACACCCTTGAAGCCCGCCCCGAGCACAACGAGGAACAGCAAGGGGAACGACATGGAACCGATGAGCCTGCCTCGATTCCTTATGAACCGCTTCATCTCCCTCAGCCACAAGGTGTAAACGGTTGGCCCGAAATTCATCGCCTTTTCCTCGTCATAAATAAGCGCATGCGATCCTTGGCTTCGGTGTGTGTGTCGTCTCGTATCTCCCTGCCGGTAAGCTTGAGGAACACGTCCTCCAGTTTGGGGGTACGCATTGAAACCGATGATATGCCGACGCCTTGAGCAGCCGCAGTCTCAAAGACAACAGGAATGAAAGATTCACCTCGCTCGACAGTGAGAATCAACCTGCCGTCCTGAGCCACGACGTCCCGAACCTCTTGGCGTTGGTTCAGGCTCTTCGTGAATTCCTCATGAGCGTTGACCACCTCGATCTCCAGCACGTCCCCTCCCAGGCTGCCCTTCAGTTCTTGCGGGGACCCCAAGGCCACTATCTTGCCGCGATCCATTATTGCGATCCTGGAGCATAGGTGATCTGCCTCGTCCATATAATGCGTCGTGAGGATAATCGTGGTTCCCACCGACTTCTTGAGCGCCCGAATATGATCCCATATGTTTCGTCTGGTCTGCGGATCCAGACCCAGGGTCGGTTCGTCCAAGAACAAGACCGCCGGAGTGTGCATAAGGCCTCTCGCGATCTCCAGCCTCCGCCGCATTCCACCGGAATAGGTCTTGACCAGATCCTTGCGGCGGTCCTCCAGACCGACCAGGCGCAAAACCTCCCGGGCTCGCACCCTTCGAGTCCGAGAATCCAAGCCGTACAGCCGGGCATGAAAATCCAGGTTCTCTTGAGCGGTCAATTCTTCATCCAGGCTGGGATCCTGGAACACAATCCCGATTGATTGGCGAACCTTGGCCTCCTCTTTTCTGACATCGTATCCGCAAACAAAGGCCTGGCCGGAACTGGCGGGTAACATTGTGGAAAGTATTGAGATAAGCGTGGTTTTGCCGGCGCCGTTAGGACCCAGAAGGCCGAACAGCTCGCCCTTGTCAATTTTCAGGCTCACATTCTCAAGGGCCTTCAGGGCACCGTATTTCATGGAAAGGCCGTCAACGACGATCGATCCCGACAAGCTTTGTTCTGCCTGGGCTGATGACATAGACTGTTCCCGAGTTCCCACCGGATTCCAACCGACTGCTATGGCGCCACGCATTGAAAATGGGTTCTACGGCTGGAACCCCCTCACCCTAACGCTCTCCCGCGAGGGGAGAGGGGACTCTTCTCCCGTCCCTTGACGGGAGGGGTAGGGGGAGGGTGATCTTGACACCGAATCTCAATGCACATACCTACGGGAACATCCTGCGGACAGGAAAGTCCGCCCTGCGTTTGAAACCGATTGCCCACAGAATTCTTCATGTGGCGCAGGCTTTCCAGCCTGCGATTTTCTTTCCAGCCAACGCCTTGAATGATCAGGCCATCCTGACGGCGAGACGTAGCACTCTTTTCCACCTTGGTGGGCCGAGGCGAAACATGGGTCATATCTTGATCTTGTCCTTGAGCAGATCACCGAGTGTGCCCATTGATCCCTCTTTGCCCTTCCGCCCATACTGCTTGGCGAGGGCGTCTTCGGCCTTTCGTCCGAGGCTCTTGACGCTCAGCGATATCTTGTCGGTATCCGGGTCTATTGAAAGGATCTCAACTTCAATCGTGTCATCGGCTTTGAATTTCCTCCTCAGATCGCCCCGATCTCCACCCTCTATCTCGGAAACGTGCAATAGGCCGGTCTTCCCGTTCGGCAAGATCACGAACAGCCCATAATCCTTGACGGAATCGACGGTCCCGGAAACTTGATCGCCCGGGTTCAGTTCCGCGGCCGGCTCGCCCTGTTCATCAGGCGTGTACATCAATTCCAGTCCTATGCGCCGGGCTTCCTGATCAACGGACAAGATTTTGATCCGGACCTGGTCTCCCTCGGAGACAACCTCTTTCGGGTGGTTTATCCGCCTGCCCGCGCCCAGGTTTGAAATGTGTACGAGTCCCTCGATCCCGGGTTCCAGCTCAACGAACGCGCCGAAGTCCATCAGTTTTCGAACTGTTCCTTCAAGGACGGTGTCTTCCGAAAATCTTGCTGAGACGGTGGTCCACGGATTCTCCAAAGTCTGCTTACGGCTCAACGAGATTCTGTTCCTATCCCAATCCAGATCGAGCACTTTTACCGTCACCTCTTCGCCCGACCGCAAGACATCAGAGGCTGAGCCGACACGATGCCAAGCCATCTCAGATAAGGGAATAAGCCCGTCAATGCCGCCGATGTCCACGAAAGCCCCGAAATTGGCCAAATTGGTGACTGTTCCGGTGACAATGTCTCCCACCGCCAAACTGTGCCGCAGCTCCGCCACTTTCTCAGCCTTTTCCTCCTCCAGAATGTTCCTTCGGGAGATCACGACGTTACGTCCACGATTGGAGTACTCCAAAATCCTGAAGGTGAAACGTTTCCCAACGTAGTCTTCCGCAACCCCTGGTGGAGGGAGATCCATTTGGGAATATGGGCAGAACGCATCCTGGCCTAGAACCGAAACGCCGTAGCCCCCCTTTCGCTCTTCTCGTACGAGACCTTCCACAGGCACACCACTCTCATACGCGCCCTGCAAGGCCTCCTCTGAGGCGGCCGCGGTCATGTTGACGCTCAATAGTATGTCGTCGCCCTTGGCGGTGACCACATAGGCGGCCAGGGTATCTCCGACCTTCACGGTCAGCTGACCTTCCTTATCGATCAGCTCGGATTTGGCAATCGCTCCCTCGGTTTTGGCCCTCACATCCACGAAGACCCACTCCTCACCTATGGATACAACCACTCCTTCGGTTTTCTTGTCACGCTGGACCGGCTTTTCTCGCCTTGCCTGACTTTCCTCGAAAAGCTGAGCAAAGTCCTCCTCTTCTTCAAGCGGCTCAAGTTGGTCCTCTAGTTCGGTTGTTTGTTCCTTTTCCATGTCTTCCATTGTCCATGTCCTCATGCACCGGGATTGAACACCTTGTTACCTCTTTTTGCGCTCTCTTGCAAGGGGAGGGGAGTCGATACGCGGTTTACCCAAACTGACTGATACGGATGGGAATTGCACGGTATGGTTGCCATAACCTCTTTTTTCTGATAATATAAATACTTACGTACTGAGACCGATTGAGGTTTGTATGCCGTTTCTGGGACGGAATGAGATTTCTTGGAATGAGAGATTTCGGCGATGTCTGTACTATTTTCTGAGGGATGAACTTGACGGCATTCTGATTAGAGAAGCTCTGATCGAGTCGTACAATGCTTTCAAGTCGGATGGATCGGAATATCCTTTCGTGGAGATGAGGGAGCTGAAGCCCCGGGCGCGGACACATGCTCACGAGTACGCTCGGCAACGGCATTTCATCGCTATCTTCAATGAAGAGACACTCCCGGCTGAGTCAAAAACTCATATCCGGTTTTTCGACTCCAACAAGCTTACCAAAGAGAATCTGGGAACTCTGGCGCTGTTCGACCTCCAGGAGGTGTTTCATCAGCGTATGCGGTTTCTTGAGGACTCGGACTTCCCGGGGCTGCTCGAAAACCTGTTGGACGTTGATTTTGCGCTTCTAATCCAGAGGGATCCTACGGTCAAAGCCAGGTACAGGTTCGCCCTGTCTCACTTTCATGTGAAAATTGACTGGCCTGTCGCTGATGCGGCCGCTGATCTTGGTCAGTACTTGAGGTATATCTCCAAGCATTTGTACGAAAAGGGAGACAAGGTAGCCGATCTGATTCAGCAGAAGCTCTACGAATACTATGGATTCCACCACATCGTGGGTGGCAGAAGGACCGCAGCGCTGGTTGCCGCACAATACATGGAGCGTTTCGATTTCATTTCGACCGTTTATGTTGCGTCTTCAGAAGCGCGCACGCTGACTCGAATTTCCGAACAGGGGATCTTCAAATATGCCCTGATTCGCCTTGAAAGCAAGGTGATCAGGGAACTCGCCCGATCAGTGCAACTCAAGGAAAAGGACTTCATCTCCTCGTACCTCATCGATCGGAATAAGGACCACGGCGTGGGTATCTTCATTGTGAGGTACAACCACAATGAGCATTCCAGCCCCCCCCTGGACGGCAAACTAAGAGAACTAAATTCGGAATATCAGTGGCTCAACGTTGATCGGCAAATGCTGATTCCACCTGCTTCCAGCGGAGATGTCCGCCCAATCCCAATTTCGAGGATCTACGCGTGACACGATTGCGCCTCCAACAGCGATCAAGTATCACCCATTGAAATCCAGCCTTTGGTTCTTCCACCCAATGAGATTGCTTCGCGGCGCTCGCAATGACATCCTGCCAGTGCCCCCGTGTAAGTTATAGGTTGCCCGGCCTAACGGCTTTGGCTTGCATTCGTCTGCCTGAGGGGTGTATGTTGTACCGTGGCAAAGAAGCGGTGGATTCTCAGACAATGCCTACGCCGCGAATCGTGGACCCATCACGCCAAGGGCAGAACGGTATGAGATCAAGAAGCCCGCCAAGACTCTTCCGGAGACGTTCAAGCTCTAGATTCCTTTGAAACCCAGTAATATCGTCAACTTCTGCCAATTGAAAATGCCCTGGGAGGTAATGATGAAGACTTCTCGATGGTTTGTGACAGGCTTATTGTTGATGTTTCTGGTTGTGGGCCTGAGTTTTACGGCGCAATCCGGTGTAAAAGTAGGAAAGGCCGGCAAGCTGAAGGCCGTGATGCCCTGCCCCTCTGGATGGAAGATGGTGAGTGGCTCCTATGCTACCGGACAGTATACGTGCAAGCCCAAGAAACCGAAACCGATCAAATGTCCCGGTTCATCCACGTATTTCGAAACTGAATGTTCCGTGGGCTGCCTACCCCCATTAAAGTGATTGTGCAATGGTAGGTCACCATTTAGTTTCGGGGGGCTTCGAAGGTGAGGGCAGCCCATGTGTCTGCCCCTATGTCTTGGCCCACACCCCTCGCGGGGCAGAGTGCACGGCGCGTACCTTGTGTGCGCGCCCTCTTGCCATCGGTTAGACTCGAGAACACGGTCGTTCCTGTCGCCCCCCGAATGTCTGAATGGTAATTGTCGCGCCGAGAAACTCTTGACATTCACTCAGCCTTCCTTTTGAATCTTACTATAGTGATGCGCATTGATATTCGGTGTTAAGATCACCCTCCCCGTACGCCTCCCGTCAAGGGAGGCGGGAGGAGTCCCCTCTCCCCCGGCGGGAGAGGGTTAGGGTGAGGGGGGGGGCAGCCGCAAAACCCATTTTCAATGCGTGGCACTATAGTTAATATTTTGCGGCTTAT
>CAZGNL010000070.1:0-25718 GCA_964527475.1 uncultured Syntrophaceae bacterium | reverse complement strand
CAAATGGACCTACTCCTGGCTGAGTGCGCTCCGTCGGCTTAAGTTAGCGCGTATGGGGGTGCGGGGGGACGCTTTTTTCTCGAAAAAAGAGTCCCCCCGCATTCTTCCTGCGCCCCGCATTCTCCCTTCTTCCCTCTTCCTTCTTCCCTCATTCTTCCTTCTTCTCTCTTCTATTCTTCTCTCTTCCCGTTCCCATTCCACGCTATCTTACATATTCCAGCCGCCGGTTACTTCCAGGGTTGCGCCTGTGATGAAGCTTGCGTCGTCTGATGCGAGGAAGGCTATTGCAGCTGCTATTTCATCGGGGTGTGCGGATCTTCCCAGGGCGGTATCGGCGATTATGGTGTCCTTGAACTTTTTGGGCATGAACTCCCGAATTGTGGGTGTGTCGGTAAGCCCGGGCAGCACTGCGTTGATTCGCACTCCTTTGCGGCCCCATTCCCGGGCCAGCGACTTTGTCAAGCCGATGAGTCCTGCTTTGGCGGTGCAGTACGCGGCTTCCGATCTTGAACCGACCTTCCCGTATATTGAAGAAACGTTGACGATTCGGCCGCCTCCCGCCTCGATCATAAGCGGGGCGCAGATCTGACAGCAGTTGGCCGTACCCATGAGATGAACCCCGAGAACAGCTCGAAAGTCTCTTAATGGTATATCGAGGAATGGCCCGGGCCGATCGTACCCCGCGTTGTTTACCAGCACATCTACACTGCCGAACTCCTCGGTGAGAAGGTCAACGCCGTCAGCGACTTCGTCGATCTTTGTTACATCCGCGGTCAGCCCGATCGCGGTCCCGCCGGCATGCCATATGTCTTGGACGGCCGACAGCGTAGTTTTCGGGTTTCTGTCCATCATGCCGACAGCCGCTCCTTCTGCTGCCAGGCGACGAGCCGTAGCCTGACCGATTCCCTGGCCCGCGCCTGTTACCAGCGCAACCATGTCCTTGAACCTTGACAAAGGGGCAGGTCCAAACATTTCATCGTTCATTACAGCCCTCCATGGGTCCGGGAACCGAAAAGATCGCGGACCCTGCTCAGGTCACAGGGGCTCATGGAATGAGCGTATCGGGATTTCAGTCGCTCCACTCGCCTGAGCGATTCCTGGACCCGTTCAAAAGGGATTTCTCCTTCTTTCACTGCTTCGGTCAATCGGGAACGGGCCGCGAATGCCTCATTGGGATCATGGCACATCAGCAACAGATCCACACCCGCGGAAAAGGCACGAAAAGCGCATTCGTCAAGGGAGTACCGATTCGCCACGGCTCCCATTTCCAGGTCGTCGGTGATCACTACGCCCTCATATCCCATGCCTTTCCTCAGGATTCCGTCCACAACTTTTCCGGACAAGGTGGCCGGTTCAGAGGAATCCAACGATCGGTAGAGGACGTGAGCCGTCATCACCATCTCCACGTCCATCTCCACAGCCTTGCGAAACGGCGCCAGGTCGCTCTTCTCAATCAGATCGGCCTCACGGTCGTCCTCGGGCAGCATCTTGTGGGAATCCACACTTGTGCCACCATGACCGGGAAAGTGTTTGCAGCACGGAATCACCCCGCCCGTCCTCAATGCGTCGATGGCTGCGCACCCCAATATCGAAACAATCTCGGGATCAGGACCATAGGATCTGTCGCCGATCACTGATGAGTCGAGGTCATGCGTCTGGCTGATGACGTCCAGGACAGGGACGAAATCCAGGTTAAAACCTATTGATCTGATCTCTTTAGCTGTTACTGTGCCGAAATCCCGTACCGCGGCCTCCGGATCATCGGAACCGGCCATCTCCAGAGAGGGAGGAAACCAACTGAAAGGCTCCTTCAGCCGTCGCACCCGCCCGCCTTCCTGGTCCACTCCGATGAGCAGCCCCTCGCTCATCCTCTGACGAGCGTAGGCCTGAAGACAATGATTGAGAGCGCCGGTCTGAATGGGGTTTTCGATGTTCCTGGAGAAGAGAATCACACCGGAGGGATTGAAATCATGCATCAATTCCCTGGTCTCAGGGGTGAATTCCGGCCCAGGGATTCCAATCACAAAGAGCTTTCCAATTTCCCGTGGATCTTCATACAGCCTATTTTGAGGCATTCTGATCTCTCCATCCCAGCGAATACTCTTTTACCATAATTCCCGTGAAAATGCCCGTGGTAGAGTGGGCAGTTTCCGTTGAGACCCGAAAGATCGTAGCCGCGTAGGGGCGTCAGAAAGCAGCCCGGGGATTCATCGCCGGGTAAGGGCTGAATCCGTTGATCTTCAAACCGCCCCTTTTTGGGGAAATTCTTGAAGAATGCTCGGCTTGACATCCGACGCTCAGGGTGGTCCAATGTACTTGACCGAACCGTCGGTCACTTATTCCGGGAGGCGACCTTGCCAAGGACAGTGGACAAAGAGAAAAAGGCTGAACAGATCGGCCAGGCCGCGCTGACGGTGTTCCACAGGCTGGGGTACCATAGAACCAGAATGGCGGACATCGCTTCTGCCGCAAGTGTGGGGAAGGGCACCCTCTACGAGTACTTCAAGGACAAGTTGGAAATACTCGACTTTGTGTTTCAGCAGTACTTTGAAGCCTTCAAGGAAGGGGCTCTTGGTGCAATGGCTGGAGTTGAGAACCCTGGAGATCGACTGTTGGCTCTGATCGAATTCTCGTTTGATCACGTTGCCGAGTGGGAAGAACACTGCGCGGTGTTTGTGGACTACTTCGGCCTTGCTCGTACCGGAGAAGACCGTCTGTTGTCCATCACGGGCATCTATGACGGCATGCTCACCATGTTGGAGGCCCTGATAAGGGAGTGTCAGGCCTCGGGGGAAATCCGGCGCGATATTGATCCCACAACCGTAGCGGATCTCCTGGTATCGATTTTCGACGGCATTGTGCTTTACGGCGTTTTCACGGAGCGCCGATCCGAAACCCGCACGCTCGCGAGAGCGGCATCGAGGCTGTTGACTGAAGGCTTGGTTGTGAGGCCCCAGGGGAAGGGGGCCGCGGACCAAGGTTAGGGGTCTAAAATTATGTTCAGCTATATGTTCATGAAGATCCTGGAGATGCGTCCCCGCTCGTACGATAGGCGGATCAACAAGGCTGTCGGAGGTCGCGTAACAGCTATGAAACAGGCCGTGGTGGCGGAGGTCCCGCAAGGCGTGCGAGTCCTGGAGATAGGGTGCGGAACAGGTGAACTGGCAGAAATGATGTTGGATCGCGCGACGAGCGTTGAAGGCTTTGATGTCAGCGGGACCATGATCCAAGTCGCCCGCGAAAGGATTGAATCAGGGAACTTACAGGATCGGATGAAGGTTCGGCGGATGGGGGTGGAGGGCATGGATCGCCTGGAGTCCGGGATTTTCGGATCTGTAGTGTCGACCCTTGTATTCAGCGAGTTGACGGACGATGAGAGGAGATACGCATTGAATCATGCGTTCAGGGTGCTGGCGCCCGGGGGGCGGTTGGTCATAGCCGATGAGGTGCGGCCTCGCACAAAGGGGCGCGGCTTCGCGCAGGCAATTGTTCGCGGCGTCATGCTGATGAGCGTCTATCTGGTATCCGGGGTCATCACCCGTCCCATAGCGGACCTGCGGGGTGAGGTCCTCGCCGCGGGTTTTGAGGTCGAGAATGAGGAAAGAAGCCACGGTGACGCGGTCGCCATGGTGGTAGCGCGCCGACCTACTGAAGGAGCGAAAACATGAGCTTAATAAAGACAATCTGGGGTCTTCTTTTCAGGCTGTTTCCCTGCCCGACTCGAGTCGGGCTACGTCGCGTGGGCGATCCCAAGCGGGACAGTCCGGTTCTCGTCACCTGCAATTTTGATCTGACAGTGAAGAGATTGAAGCGCATCCTGGAGCGCGCGGGCTTGGACGCCTGGTTGCTCGTGGCCGATTCCAAAGGCGTCAATGTGTGGTGTGCCGCGGGCGGCGACGAGTTTGACACACGTTCAGTGGTGTCGGTGGTAAAGACCAGTGGCGTGGCCGACGAGGTTGATCATCGGACCCTCATTTTGCCCCCCCTGGGTGGGCCCGGCATCTGCGCGGCCCATGTCAAGGAGGAAACCGGATGGTCCACACGCTGGGGCCCTGTGCGAGCCGGTGACCTTCCCCGGTACCTGCTGGAAGGAAACAAGAGGGATGAGGTGATGAAGCGGGTTACGTACAACTGGCGGGAGCGACTGGATACGGCCCTGGGAAGCATCTTCCCGTTTTACCTGCTCGGCGCGTTGGGCTTCTTAATATTCGGCCGCTCCCTGTTCGTGGACTATCTGATTGTAGGCGCGGCCATGTTTTTGTTTCTGTTTCTCGCGTGCCCGTGGCTACCTGGAGACCGGGGACTGACCAAGATATTGATTCCGGAAGCCGTGCTCATGGGCCTTTTGATCGCAGGGGAACTTCTGTCCGGGCAAGCCGGCTTCGGGTTCCGCGCGGATCTGATTATCGCCATGGTGTTGCTGGCTCTCTTCAGCGTGGAACTCGGGGGCACGGCTTCTACCATGCGCAGCGAATTTGACCCGTTTTTGGCACGCCTCGGTATTGGGGCCGCGGGTAACCTGGCCTGGGCGGGAACGGTGCGTACGGAACTCCTGAACGGATACCGTGATCTGACGTGCTTTCCTGAACTCTGCAACGGTTGCCGCCGGTGCTACGAGATCTGCCCCATAGGAGTCTGGGAGATGGACGGAGAAAAAAGGGCCGTTTCCACGCACTTGGAGTCGTGCACCGCGTGCCGGGCCTGCCTGGTGCAATGTCCGACCAATGCAATTCAGGCGGTTGCACGGGAGACGCAGCCCACGGCCATCCCGAGCCCGGGTGCCTGAATCCACCCATCGCGCCTCAAGAAAGCGAGCCACAACGTGCCGCGATGTCTTAGTGTATAATGCTGGGGCCAATGAAAAGGAAAGGAAGGAAACTTGAGTCTATTCACTATTGACGAGGAAAAGTGCGAGCGGGACTGGTTCTGCGTGAACGAATGCCCTGCCAAGATAATCCAAATCAAGGACACGGAATCTGTTCCGGTTCAGGTCGATGGCGCCGAAGATCTCTGCATAAACTGCGGGCACTGCGTGGCAGTGTGTCCGCACGATGCGTTGTCACTCAAGACCATGGCGTCGGAGGAGTGTCCACCTGTGTATCCGGGCCTGACACCGGGGGCGGAGGAGATGGAGCATTTCTTGCGATCCAGGCGTTCCACACGTTGCTTCAAGGACAAGCCCGTTGGCAGGGATCTGATTGAGAAACTGATCGACGTTGCCCGGTACGCTCCGTCGGGTCACAACTCACAGCCGGTGCATTGGCTCGTAATCCAAGACAAGGAAGAGGTGAACCGTCTGGCCGGCATTGTGATCGAGTGGATGCGGTTGATGATCGAACTGCAACCGGCGATCGCAAAGGAAATGCACTTTGATCTTGTGACGGCCGCCTGGGAAGACGGTGTAGACCGGGTTCTGCGTGCAGCGCCCCATCTGATTGTGGCTCACGGCCTCGCCGAACAACGGGCCTCACAGCCCGCTTGCATTATTGCGCTGACGTACCTGGAGCTTGCCGCTGTCTCTCACCGGCTCGGAGCTTGTTGGGCCGGGTATTTCGGTGCCGCGGCCACTTTCCATCAGCCCATGAAAGAGGCGCTCGCCCTGCCCGACGGCCATGAGAGTTACGGGGCCATGATGATCGGCCACGGAAAGCACAAGTATCGACGCATTCCATTGAGGAATCAACCAGGGGTCGAATGGCGGTAATGGCCGAGTAGGCCGCAACTTCGCGAGGTGTGCTGCGCAAATTTGTTCTGCACCGGTTATCCGGAAGGCCCTCACCCCAGTCCTCTCCCAGAGGGCTTACTCTTACCCACATGTGACACCGTGGGTGGTGTAGAAGGGAGAGTCAGTCGTTCGGGGGCAGACGGCAACGACCACTTTCTCGAGTCTAACGGATGGTAAGAGGGCGCACACACAGGTGCGCGCCGTACACTGTGCCCCATGACGGGTCTTGGCCCAGACGTAGGGGCAGACCCCGGATCGTAGTCCGGGGCAGGCTCTATGTGTCTGCCCTTGCCTTTGAAGCCCCCCCCCGTAACTGAAGGCTTACCCAAAGGTGCCGGATTGTGGTTGATTGAGAGGGCGGTGTTGAGGTATGCTTGAAAAGGGCTGCACCCGCTTGGCCGGTTCAACCTTCGCTGACCGCCCCGGGGCTGCGGATATGGAGAACAGGGTTAACAGGAGGCCTTCCTTGGGCGAGAGAATTACCGACTCCGCGGAATGGATAGAACACAAGGGAAGGCGCATCATCTACCTCGACTTCCGACCTTTTCGAGGCGATGAACTGGTACAAGAGATCCGCAAAGTGGGTGACGCTGTCGCCCGAATCGGAGAAAACGGGGAGCCCGAGCAGCTCCGACTGATAGATGTCAGGGGAATCCTTGCTTCCCAGCGGATCATGGGCGCGTTCAAGGCAGCGGCAGCGAAGATGCAGCCGTACCGGAAGGCCACCGCAGCGGTTGGAGTTGAACGCGTGCAAAAGTACCTGGTAAGGGCTGTTCAGAGATTCGCGAGCATAGAGATACAAATCTGCGACACTGTGGAGGAAGCCAAGGACTGGCTCGTGGAACAGGCGGACAAATGACGGATCAATCGGTGACCATGTTATGAGCGGGTTGAACCAACTTCTTATGTTCAGGGTGTCCGAATCTCGATATGCGCTGAATCTCTCCGCGGTGGAGAGGGTCGTTCGTGCCGTGGAGATCACCCGCCTGCCAAAGGCGCCTGACATTGTTCTTGGTGTGGTGAACGTTCATGGGCGGATCATCCCTGTCGTGGACGGCCGAACTCGCTTTGGCTTACCGGAGAAGAAGATCTCCCTCAACGATCGGTTTGTAATTGCCCACGGAGCGGAAAGAAGCATAGCCTTCGTCGCGGACGATGTCATGCCGGTGGTCGAAGTGCCGGAAGAGCGGATCACGCGTGCGGACGAGATATTGCCCGGGATAGGGTACGTAGACGGGGTAGCCGAATTCGAAGATTCCAACGTTGTTGTTCTCACCGTGGAACAGATCCTGTCTTTTGAAGAGTCCAGGCAGCTTGATAGAGCAATAGAAGAAATGCAAACGGAAACCGGGAAGGATGACTGATCTTGTTTCTCATTTCACGCTCCCGTTGCTGAGCAAGCTCATCGAAGCCAATATGGGGCTGCATTTCCCCAGGGAGCGATGGCCCGACATTGAACGCGCAATGGTCAAAGCGGCCCCGGAATTCGGATTTGAGGATCCCGAGTCCTGCGCTCAATGGCTCCTGTCAATCCCATTGGAGGAATTTCATGTTGAAAAGTTGGCTGAACACCTCACAGTGAGAGAAAGCCATTTCTTCAGGGATTCCAAACTGTTTCAGGTCCTTGAGGGACGCATCCTTCCAGAGATCATTGAGTCCCGCCGCAAGGCCGGTAAACGGCTGCGCATTTGGAGCGCGGGTTGCGCTACAGGTGAGGAGCCCTTTACCATAGCCGTTACCCTCACCAGAGCGCTGCCTGACATTGACGGGTGGAGAGTTGACATCCTGGGGACGGATATCAACACATCCAGCCTTGAAAAGGCAGGCCGGGGCGTGTACACGGAGTGGTCTTTTCGCGGGATCCCCGAATGGGTGAAGGAGACATACTTTACAAGGACGCCTGAAGGGCATTATGAAATCGTGCCGCGCATCAAGCGACTGGTGAGATTCTCTCGTCACAATCTGGCTACCGATGAGTACCCTCCCGCATCCGAGGTTCCGGGGGACGTGGATTTGATCTTCTGTCGCAACGTGATCATGTACTTTGCCCCTGACCGTATGCAGTCGGTGGTCGGCAATCTGAGCGCCTGTCTCGCAGGCGACGGGTGGCTTGCGGTTGCGGCCGTGGAGGCGGATCAGGTTCGCGACCCCGCGCTTGTTTCCGCTGGGTTCCCCGGCGTAATTCTGTACAAGAAAGGTGGAACGCAGCCCGCTGACCCGACGGGCCACCAATCGCAGTCACCGGTGTTGGGTCCAGGGCCTCCTGCCAATGGCGATTCTTCGATCGCGGTAGAGCATCCTCTACATTCCCTTGGTCAACACGAGGCTGAACTCGGAGACTGCTTCGATCCTGCAACTATGGAACAGGAAGTCAGTCAACAGCCGACGTTGACAGTACCGGAGGCAGAACGGCAAGCGAACACACGGCCAATTGAGGCTGAGATCCAACCGCTTGATCCGGAGCCAGGGCAGATCGACTCGGAACACTCGGGGGCGCCGGCCCTGGATCAAGATCAAGAATCCGAAGTAGGCCGTGCAGTGTCGCTTGCGCGTGCCCATGGTGACCGTGGGGATCTGGCTGAAGCCCTGGAGTGGTGCGAGAAAGCGATTGCGGCCGAGAAGTTGAATCCCGGTCACTATTATTTGCAAGGGACCATCCTGAACGATCTGGGCAGGATTGAAGAGGCTGTGGCGTCCATGAAGAAAGCGCTTTACTTGGCCCCGGAAATGGCTGTGGCCCATTTCGCCCTGGGCAATCTCACTCGGCGCCTGGGAAAGCACAAGGAATCCGCCAAACACTTTCAAACTGTGCTCGCGGTCCTGGACCATCGTCCCAAGGACGAAATCGTCGTGGAATCAGAAGGCATCACTGCCGGAAGACTTGCGGAAATAGTGCAGGCAATGGCCTCTCAGGAGACGCTGCATGACGAACAATGAGACTTCAGATGTTCCTAAAAGAGATCGGTCGGTGAAGTACGAAAAAGATCAAGAACCCCTGACAGCGTCGAGCCGCGCTCTTGCACCCCCGGGTGCGGATGCAGAGTGGTTGGCTGGACTTGCGTCTATGGACGAGAGACAGATCCTGAGGGAGAGGGCGAAAAGCCTTGCCCGGAAAGCCGACACTGCCGATATGGACCGAGCGGTCCTGGATGTTGTGGAGTTCGAGTTAGGTCACGAGAGGTATGCCGTGGCGGCAAACTTGGTAAGCGGCGTCCACACGCTGACGGAATTGATGCCTGTTCCATGTACCCCTACGTTTGTGCTGGGCATTTTCAGGGTTCGAGGCCACATTGTTTCGGTTATCGACATCCGGGAGTTCATTGATCTACCCGCGAGAGGAATTACCGACTTGTCGGAAATCATCGTGCTGAGCAGTGAGACAATGGAACTGGGCATCATCGTTGAATCAATCTTGGGTGTGCGAAGCATTGCGCTTGACGAACTTCAGACCGATCTCCCCACGCTCACGGGCGTTCAGAAGGACTATTTCGGAGGTGTGACCGGGGACGGATTGGTGGTCATAGACGCGGGCAGGATCTTGTCGGACGAGCGCATCGTCGTTCATGAAGGGGTGGGGGGATGATTTCGTCAAGGCCGCTGTGGATCGGCTAAACTGGATCGACCAGTGCACATGTCAGACCTGCATGGATAACTACGGAGAATTCTACGGGAACCGGTGACAGGATTTGGGCAGTGTAAGCATTGAAGTCACGTACTTCCGTCAAGGACTACGAGATGGGCGCTAAAGAAGACAAATTCTTGAAGAGGCTCTTGGCCACATTCAAAGTGGAGGCTGAAGAGCACCTGAAGGCCTTGTCTACCGGACTGATTGATCTGGAGAAGCCACAAGATGCGGATGAAAGAGCCGCGATCCTGGAGACTGTCTATCGAGGGGCGCACAGTTTGAAAGGTGGGGCGAGAGCGGTCAACCTGAAATCTGTTGAGGCCGTTTGCCAGGCCCTCGAAGGCGTGCTCGCCGCGCTCAAGGCCGAACGGATACAGGCTTCAGCCTCACTCTTTGACACGCTTCATCATACGGTGGACACAATTGAGAAACTTCTTTCCGGGGACGAGAGGCTGGTCATCGGCGATCTGATTCAACATCTCAACGATGTGAAAAGCGGCGCGGGTGCGGGAATCACTCCCCGGAAACTGGCGCCTCCGCGTGACCCCGAAGTTCCCGCGCCTCGGCCGGAGGTCCACGATGCGCAGGATACGGGGCCTGACGAAACCGGGGCTGCGGATTCCCCCACTGTGGCAACTCACGGCAAGGACGAAACGCGCATGGATGTCCTTTCCGCGGCGGACAAGACATTTCGGTCGGCCACCATACGAATCTCTGTGGACAAGCTGGATCCGTTGCTGCTTCAGGCAGAGGAGATGGCCGCAGCTAAAATGGGCGCGGAACAGCGAGCCAGGGAGCTGATGAACCTCCGCGGGGACATCGACTTCTGGCAACAGAGATGGGCGGGTGTCTCCGCAGATCTAAAGAATGCTGTAGACCCGGAGAACGTCAACGATTCAGGTGAGACTTGGTCCCAATCTGAGTCGGTATCCTCTGAATTGTTGGGTTTTCTTGACTGGAACGACACCTATCTCAGATCTCTGGTGGAAAGAGTCAGAGATTTTGCCGCGTCGGCTGAAAGCGATTCCAGACAGGTGGCGGGAATGGTGGACGGACTGGTCGAGGACATGAAGACCGTTTTGACGCTACCGGTTTCAACGCTTCTCGAAGTATTTCCGAGGCTTGTTCGGGACCTGTCGCGTGATCTGGACAAAGAGGTTGATCTGGTCATCGAGGGAGGAGATCTTGAGATCGACCGTCGCATTCTTGAAGAGATGAAGGATCCCCTCATCCATCTTGTAAGAAACAGCATTGATCACGGCATCGAGAAGGC
Source organism: uncultured Syntrophaceae bacterium (assembly GCA_964527475.1). GTDB lineage: Bacteria > Desulfobacterota > Desulfomonilia > Desulfomonilales > Desulfomonilaceae > CAZGNL01. The sequence goes on along the minus strand of CAZGNL010000070.1, from coordinate 15,095 downwards.
GGAGGAAAGAAAGCGAGCAGGCAAACACTCCACCGGCGAGGTGACCATATCCGTATCACGGGCGGGGAGCAACACGGTTGAGATTGTGGTTTCCGATGACGGTGCCGGTGTTGACATGCCAAAGGTCGTGAAAGCCGCGAAGAAGCGGGGTGTCATCTCCGAGTCGGGAGACGGTGCACGGGACGACCAGTCCCTGGAATCGATAGTTTTCAAGTCAGGGGTTTCCACGAGTCCCATAGTGACGAGCATATCCGGTCGAGGCATCGGCCTGGCCATTGTGAGTGAGAAAGTGGAAAAGGTCGGCGGACGCGTGTCATTCCAGTTCACGCCCGGGAAAGGGACATCATTTCAGTTGCTTCTTCCGGTTACTCTGGCCGCGGTCAGGGGTGTTCTTGTCAGAGTGGGCGGCCGGCTCTTTGTCGTTCCGACAGCCGGTGTGGAACGCGTCATCCGGTTCCGGAGAGACGAGATGGGGACCGTTGAAAACAAAGAAACAATAGCATTGGACGGCCGGACCATCCCTCTGGTCCGGCTGAGCGACATCCTTGACATGCCGTCACGGGAAACACGGGGCGAGGACTCGGACCTCATCCTCGCTCTGATTCTTCGGTCCGCGGAAAAGAGCGTCGCCTTCATTGTGGAGGCTGTGCTCGCTGAACGGGAAGTGCTGGTCAAGAGCCTCGGAAAACAGCTTTCCCGCGTTCGCAATATTGCCGGCGTAATAGTGCGTACATCGGGAGAGTTGGTACCCATCCTAAACGTCCCGGATTTGATCAAGTCCGCGGCAGGACTCGGCCTTGCGGCCACCGGCTCGGCCGCCGGTCCTGAAGATGCCGAGACAGAGCAAAAGTCCGTGTTGATTGCGGAAGATTCCATCACATCCAGAATGCTGCTGAGGAACATCTTGGAGTCGTCCGGGTACGCAGTAACGACCGCAGTAAACGGCGCCGACGCGTTGAAGATCCTCAGGACCGATGAGTTTGACCTGGTGGTCTCGGACGTGGAGATGCCGAAACTCAGCGGGTTTGAACTCACGTCGCAGATTCGCGGTGACGAGAAGCTCCGTCATCTCCCCGTTGTTCTGGTAACCGCGCTCGCAACAGAGGTGGACAAAGAAAAGGGAATCGACGTGGGCGCTGATGCTTACATCGTGAAGAGCAGCTTCGAGCAGAGCAACCTTCTGGAAGTCGTTGAAAGACTGATCTGAAACCTTGGGCCCAAATGATAAAAGCGCTGATCGTAGATGATTCACCCACCGCGCAGGAACTGCTGAGACACATTCTCAGATCTGATCCTGAAATATGTGTGATAGGCACAGCCGACAACGGCGAAGAAGCGCTGAAGTTCGTGGAATGCGATAAACCCGACGTCATCACCATGGACCTCACCATGCCAGGGATGGGCGGCTATTCAGCCACTAGAGCGATAATGGAAACAAATCCGGTGCCTGTGGTTGTTGTGAGCGCGAGCCTGGAACCGGAAGATGTGGAGAAGACCTGGCCCGCCCTGGAAGCCGGTGCAGTGGCCGCAATTGACAAGCCCAAATATTCCCCGGACAAGGGTGGCCGCGAATCCGCGGACAGGCTGATTCAAACAGTGAAACTCATGTCAGAGGTCAAATTGGTAAGACGCTGGAAGAGACGTGGACCGGTTCAACGGACTCGATCCGAGCAGACCAGGTCCCCAAGGACGGAGTCGGCTCGCCTCGAACGTCCCGCGGCCGATCCTGAGCCGCGAAATACGGAAGTTGTCGCAATCGGAGCTTCCACGGGAGGACCTCCAGTGCTGCGCACGATCTTGTCCGGTCTGGATGAAGGTTTTCCTGCGCCTATTCTGATGGTTCAGCACATAGCGCGGGGCTTTTCCGAGGGCTTGGTCAGTTGGCTCGATCAGTTCTCCTCTGTGAAGGTGCGCCTGGCCGAGCAGGGCGAAAACGTCCTTCCAGGACATGTGTACGTTGCTCCCGATGACTACCACATGGAAGTGCGGAAGAACCGCAAGATATCCCTCAGTAGCGGGGAACCGGAACACGGGTTGAGGCCGTCGGTTTCATATCTGTTCAGATCTGTTGCAAGGGCATTCGGCAAACGCGCTGTTGGTGTTTTGCTCACGGGTATGGGACGAGACGGGGCCTATGAACTCAAGCTGATGAGAGATAGTGGGGCCGTCACCATCGCGCAAGACGAAGAGAGCTCCATCGTTCACGGCATGCCGGCCGAAGCCATAAGGCTGGGAGGTACGACGTACGTGCTCTCACCCGAAGGAATCCTGAGGAAGCTCGGTCAAGTTGTCGGCTGACACGGAAAGTGATTGCAGGTATTGTGTGGGTCAGATAGTGCCCTGAGGAACTTTTTTGTCGGAATGAAACTCATCCGCTCCGTGGTAGGGAAGACATGGACTGTAAAGTCAATGCCGGTCCCCGAGACCTTCGATCGATCCACACAGTGTCCTCACTTGCGCGTGCGGGAAAAGGGCGTAGTGTGCTTCAAGGGGCGTCAAATCATGAAGTCAAATAAAGGCGTGAAATCAAAACGGGCCAGGATCATGATTGTCGAGGACAGCCCTACTCAGGCAGAGATGCTGAGACACATGCTCGAACAACACGGTTACAAGACTTCTGTGGCTCCCGGGGGGAAGGATGCACTGGAAATCCTGCGCTCCAAAGACCACGATCTTATTGTCAGCGACATAGTCATGCCCGAGATGGACGGCTATGAACTGTCGCGTGCTATCAAGAAAGACCAGGCCCTTAGGACCATTCCCGTAATACTACTCACTGCCCTCTCTGATCCGGAAGACATCATACAGGGCCTCGACGCGATGGTGGATTCCTATTTGACCAAACCGTGTGATGAGAGTTTTCTCCTTTCCAAGATAGAAACAATGCTGGCCGCCCCCTCTGTTGTTGGAGATGGTGAAAAAACTCAAAAGACGGCCGTGAACTTCAGAGGCAAGGTCTACGAAATAAACCTGGCTGTCCAACATTCCTTGAATCTACTGCTCTCCACTTATGAGAGCGCAGTCCAAATAAACAGCAAACTCCTGGATGCTCAAATGCAGGTGGAAGCTCTGAACTACGACCTTGAGCGGAAGGTCGAGGACAGGACGGCCCACCTGGAGGAAGAAGTTGCCCAACGCAAGCAGACCGAGGAACGGCTGAAAAAGGCTCGGGAAGATCTCGAAATTCGCGTGCAGGAGCGGACAGCGGAACTCGTCCAGGCCAACGAGAGACTCACGCTCGAAATTGCTGAACGGAGAAAGGCCGAAGAGGAGATCCGGAAACTCAACGAAGATCTGGAACAGCGGGTGAGGCAGCGCACATCAGAACTCGAATCGTCCAACGAGGAGTTGAGGGAATTCGCTTACGTGGTCTCACATGATCTCAAGGCGCCTTTGCGCGGAGTAAGCCAGCTTTCGGGATGGCTGGCCGCGGATTATGCGGATAGCCTAGATGACAGCGGCAAGGAAATGATCGATCTGTTGCTGGGCAGATTGGATAGGATGCACGGCCTGATCGACGGCATACTTCAGTATTCGAGAATTGGGCGGATTAGTGAAGAACGAGAAGAGGTAGACCTTGGCGCCCTGGTGCCGGACATCTTGGATGAACTGGCGCCGCCTGAGAGCATCGAGCTTTCCATTGAAGGGGAATTGCCCTCGATAGTGTTCGAACCCACACGCATACGACAGGTGTTTCAAAATCTGATCAGCAATGCAATCAAGTTCATGGACAAGCCCCAAGGCAAGATAGTCGTCGGCTGCGAGGATGAGGAAACCCATTGGAAATTCCGGGTCTGGGACAACGGCCCCGGAATCGACAAGGAATACCGACACAAAGTCTTTCAGATCTTCCAGACACTGACTTCACGGGATGAATTCGAGAGTACTGGTATCGGACTGAGCCTAGTGAAAAAGATCATCGAAGCGGAGGGCGGCAAGATCCGGCTGGAATCGGAGAAGGGAGAAGGGGCTACCTTTTTCTTCACCGTGGTCAAGATGCCAAAGCGGAAATGATGAGCACTGAGACTGTTCGTCTCATGAAATTGGCGTTATAGTGATGCGCATTGATATTCGGTGTTCAGATCACCCTCCCCTCCCCCCTGGCGCAGAACCGCTTCAAGCCCGGTGAACCATTACAAAGGAACATCCGGGAAAAGGAGATGTGCATGAAATTCGGAGATCTCTCGGTCAAGACAAAGATAATCTGTGGCGTACTTTGCAGCCTTGTTCCGATAGCGATTTTGGCGCCGGTCTGTCTGCAACAGGTGACTGTGGCTTACGATTCCCTACAAGACGTGGCCGGCGCGGTCGATGTAATCCGAAAAGCCGCGAATGTGGAGAGAGCAGCCCTTGAGATTGAATCCGGAATGCAGGGATATCTTCTGTCCAAGAAGGAAGCTTCTCTTGATCGGTACAATAAGGGGAAGAGAGATCTTCTTGCACTCATGAAAGAACTGAAAGTGAGTGTCGCCGCGGATCCGACCAGCCGGAAACAGGTTGAGCAAATCCAGGGGATCTTGAAGAAATGGATAGATGACGTCTGCGAACCCGCGGTTTCCCATTCCGGAGGAATCGAGAGATCGAAGAGCAAAGTGGAACCGGGCTCCATTGCCTCCAACGCGCGCGACGCGAACCCCCCGAACGATTTCCCTAAAATTATGACGGCCTTCAAGCGCACACAAGAAATGAAGGCCGAGCAATGGGGCAAGAAGGCGGCAAGTGCTTGGCTGTTTGTTCATGTCGTCAGTATTACCGGCATTGTCGGGATAATAATTGTGTCCGTTCTGGTGTCGCTGTACTCAGGCGTGCTGATCACCAAGCCCCTTAGTCAAGCGGTAGCTCGGGCGGAGGCCATCAGCAAGGGTGATCTGTCGAGTCGTCTTGAGGTGACGAGCGCGGATGAACTGGGCCGACTCGGCATCGCGCTCAATGACATGGCCAAGGATCTGGAGGACCGGAACAGTCAGTTGATCGAGGGGGTGAACATCCTCTCCTCGTCCGGGACGGAGATCTCCGCCACTGTTGCACAACTCGTGGCCGGCGCTTCAAGGACTTCTGAGGCTGTAACGGAAACCACCGCGACCGTCGAAGAAGTGAAACAGGCTGCCAAACTCTCCAGTGACAAGGCCAAGGACGTAGCACAGAGGTCCCGGGAGGCCGCGAAAATATCAGCATCCGGACAGAGAGCCACTGAAGATACCATCGAGAAGATGGACCTCATCAAAGAGCAGACGGAATCCATAGGCGAAACCGTGGTGAGACTCACCGAACAGAGCGAAGCCATTGAGGTGATAATTTCATCTGTTCAGGACATTGCAGACCAGTCGAACCTGCTCGCGGTGAACGCATCCATTGAGGCGGCGAGGGCGGGTGAACACGGGAAAGGCTTTGCAGTTGTCGCTCAAGAGATCAAGAACTTGGCGGATCAATCCAAGGGGTCTACCCAGAGAGTGCGCACCATACTCGATGAAACGCGAAGGTGGATCCATGCCATGGTAAAGGCCACGGAGCAGGCTAACAGAGCCGTGGATGAGGGCGTGGAGCAGTCCGTGCTGGCTGGGGAGTCCATTAAGGCGCTTACACAAAGCGTTTCAGAGTCTTCCCAGGCCGCAAACCTGATCGCAACGTCCAGTGAGCAGCAGTTTGTCGGTGTAGACCAGGTTTCTTCCGCTATGATAAGTGTTGAACAGGCCATAACGCACAATTTTGAAGGCACGTCCTATCTGGAGGATGCGGCAAAGAGGCTGGAAGAACTGGGACGGTCTCTGAAGGAGTTGGTTGAACGTTACAAGATCTAATACCAGGCTGCGTTCAAAGAAGTACAGTGTACAGGTGAGGGACCGAGTCTCAAAATCCCCCTAACCCCCCTTTTTCAAAGGGGGGCAGGGGGGATTTTTCCCTTCCGGACTTGAGCCATATGTTCCCTCTTTGAAAGCGTTTTGGTATTATGCCACGTTGAGATCAAAGGAGTACCGTTCTGCCCTAGGGTGCCACTGCCGGCTTGCCCAGCAGTGCTCCTTATCACTTGTTTGAACGCGCATTGGTATAATGTGTATGTCCGCGGCAAAGCCACGGACTGCTCGTTAACACCCTAATACTGCCGGGCGGAAATTCCCGGGCGGTTTTTACCTAGTTCCCCGTGAACCGTCATTCCGGCGAAAGCCGGAATCCAGGCTTCTTCAAGACTTTCTGGACCCCGGCTTTCGCCGGGGTGACGGCCAGGACGGATGGACATCGGGGAATATACTGACAGCGAACTTCTGCCCATGAGTACTAATCTTTGCGGTTCTTGGTTCATCCAACAAGCAAGTACCTGAAGTATCCGTCATTGCGAGTGCAGCGAAGCAATCTCATTGGGTGGAAGAACCAAAGGCCGGCGATTGCTTCGTCACTTCGCTCCTCGCAATGACATCAGCTTGAATCGCTCAATTTGGGTAACATAGATCTCTGTCGCCACAAACCCGGACCGTGTGGCGCCCCCATTTGTCATCTATCCCTTTTTGGGGGTTGCCAAATGCCGGAAATAGTTGCATGATACAAGATGGTTCTGTCCAGGCGCGACGACGGGGATCCATTTTCGATTATTGATGCTGGAGGGTGTACGAGATGGCGGAGCAGGAGCCTCGATTAGGGCAACTTGCCGACCAATTGGAAAAACTGTGTCCGCAGCTCAGGCAATTGGAACTGAAAATCGCGGAGTTGGACCGGCATGCCAGGATTCCACAGGACCGCAAAGATACACACGGAGACAACGAAAACCAGCTTCAGAAGCAGGTAACGGACCTGCTCAAAGAGAATGACCGGCTGAAACTTGAGATTGCAAGAATCAAACAGGCGGAAGAGGTGATTCTGCGGTCTCAACGTCTCCAGATCCTGGGGCAAATGTCGGGTGGAGTGAGCCACACGATCAGTAACCTTCTCCAGATTGCCATAGGGAACGCCAACATTGCCTACACCAATCTGGAGGTAGAGGAATACGACGATATCAGGGCCAATCTGGAACAAATCCTCGACAGTAATCGGGCCGCGACGGAAAGTGTTAGACGGCTCAGCCGCTTCTGGCGTGAGCGACCCAGCTCAGAGATGGCCCGTAAGGTGGTGTTCGATCTGAGTGACGCTGTCCGGGAAGGCCTTGAAATGTGCAAGCTTTGGGCTAAGGCCAAGCTTGAGAGAGAGAAGATCGAGATATCTCAAGAACTCGATCTGAGTACGGGTTGCCATGTCGAGGGCGATAAGGAAGGTATTGTGGAGCTTGTTTTCAATCTGGTCAAGAACGCAATTGAGGCGCTCCCACAGGGCGGAAACATATCAGTGAAGACATATCGCGATGAAAAACGGGTGGTCCTTCGGATGCAAGACAATGGTGTCGGCATCGCAAAGAAGAATATCGAAGACATCATGCAGCCCTTTTGGACATCGAAGAAATACCATGCAGGGATGGGGCTTGCCGTCAATCGTGAGATTATTCGACGTCATGGAGGGACTCTGGGCGTAAAGAGAATCAAGCCGCAAGGAACTGCGTTCATTGTGAAGCTTCCCATATCGCGTAGACCTTCGAAAAAGGTCAAGGCCGCGCCTAGAGTGGTTTCCGACCGCAAACTCCGCATACTTCTCATAGACGACGACCGCGCCGTCGTCTCGACTCTGGGTAAGAGCCTGCAAAGACGCGGCCATACGATTTTCATTGCCTATTCCGGCCCGGAAGGGCTGGACATCGTCAAGAAGAACAGACTCGACGCTATTGTCTGCGACCTCGGAATGGAGGGAATGAACGGGTGGGAGGTGAGTCAGGAGGTGGAAGGTATGTTCAGGAAAAACAAGAAGCCCAGACCCCCTTTCATCTTGTTGACCGGCTGGGGGGGACAACTGGCCGAAGAGGAGGTGCTCGCCGAACCTCAGGTTGACAGGATCGCCGAGAAGCCGATTACCATTCCGAGATTGCTGGAGATCGTCTACGAGGAGGTCAGAAAAGCACAGTAGCAGAAGCCTATCCGTGGGCATTCTGCGGTCTGAGTGTCTGAACCACGCAAAGCGTTTCCAATTCCGTCGGCAGGTTGACCTTGAATCCACACGTTGCCCGAAAGGAAAGCGTAATGAATGAGGAAGGCAGGCAGCCGGAGCAAATGCTGTCGGACGATCCCACTGACCTAGAGACGCGCTGTGCAGATCTCAAAGCCCAGCTTGAGGCGTCAAACAACGAACTCAAGGAGTTTGCCTACATAATTTCCCACGACCTCAGGGCCCCGCTCAGAGCAGTAAGTCAGCTTGCCGGATGGATCGCAAACGACTATTCGGGTGTCCTGGACGAGGAGGGCAAGGACCTGATAAACTTGCTGCTCAGTAGAATAGATCGCATGGAGGGACTGATTCAGGGCATACTCGAGTATTCACGAATTGGGCGTGTCAAAGAGAAGGGACAAAGAGTCGATCTCAACAGCCTGTTGGGCGACGTGGTCGATACGATCTCACCCCCTGAGGGCATCCAGGTAATAGTTGAAACCCAACTGCCCACAATCATGTTCGAGTACGAGCATGCCGAACAGATGTTTCAGCATTTGGTGGACAATGCCGTAAAGTTCATGGACAAACCCGAAGGGGAGATCAGGATCCGCGCCGAAGATGGGGGTGATCATTGGAAATTCAGTGTCGCGGACAACGGACCCGGAATTGATCCGACCTCTCACGATAAGATCTTTCAGATCTTCCAGACGCTTTCCCCCAGAGACGAAAGCGAGAGTACCGGGATTGGGCTGACTCTGGTAAAAAAGATCGTGGATACGAGCGGAGGTGACATATGGGTGGAATCGGAGGTAGGGGCCGGGACTACGTTTTTCCTGACACTTCCCAAAAAAGGAGACGATGGATGAAGGACACCAGACCGATTCTACTGGTGGAAGACGACAAAGTGGATGCGATGGCGGTTACGCGAGCGGTCAAGGACCTCAATATTCGGAATCCGCTGCAAACAGTGGGTGATGGGGAGCAGGCGCTGGAGTTCCTGAGAAACCCCGATAACGACTTGCCTTGCCTGATCTTGCTGGACATCAACATGCCCAGGATGAACGGCATCGAATTTCTCAAGATAGCTAAGAAGGACGAGAAACTCAGACGTATTCCGGTCGTCGTCCTGACCACATCCAAGGAAGACCACGACAAGTTCGACAGCTTTGATCTGGGAGTTGCGGGATACATGATAAAGCCCGCGGACTACCTCAAGTTCGTCGAGGTGGTCAGAGCCGTCGACTATTACTGGACAATAAGCGAAATACCCAGTGGGACGTAGGATTTGGAAGACGAACGCATCAAGTTGCTCATGGTCGAGGACGATAAGGTGGACCGAATGGCGTTTGAGCGCCTTGTCAGGTCGGAAGGACTACCTTACGACTACACGTGTGTCGGGTCTGTCGGCGAAGGAAAGAGACTTCTGAAAAAAGGAGGCTTTGACGTTGTCGTCACGGACTACATGTTGGGGGACGGTACGGCTTTCGATCTGTTTGATGAAGTGGATTCGGATGTGCCCATTGTGCTGGTAACCGGTGCCGGTGGCGAGGAAGTGGCTGTCCAGGCCATGAAGGCGGGGGCCTCGGACTACCTCATGAAAGACGTGGGGGGAAGCTATCTCAAGACTCTTCCGATCACTGTCGCCAATACCCTGAAATCCAAGAGGACGGAGAGGGAACTCAGAACATATCATGAGAAGTTGGAAAAGCTCGTAGAGGAACGCACTCTGCAACTCCAGGAAAAGAATGTACAACTGAAAAACGAGATTGAAGAACGAAAATATGCCCAGTCGGAACTCAGGTTCGCTCACGATAAGCTTGAGATCCGGGTGGAGAAGCGCACCTCAGAACTCAGACAGACCAATGCACAACTCCTCAACCAGATAGCCGAACGGAAAAGGGCCGAGGAAGGCGCGCGCAGGAGCAAGGAAACCGTTGAGGCGATCCTCAACTCCACCACCGAGTGTGCGTTTCTCTTGGATCGCGACGGGACTTTCATCGCACTGAACAAGCCTACCGTACAAATGCTGGCGCGAACAATGGAAGAACTGGTGGGCAACTTGTACTTCGACGTGGTTGAGGGAGATCTCGCCGCAACCAGGAGAGCACGGTTTGATGAAGTAGTCGGCACAGGGACCGCGGCGCGCTTCGAGGACACGGAGAACGATAAGATCTTCGATCATAGCTACCACCCTGTCTTCGGTTCCGACGGGAGTGTCGAGCGAGTTTCCGTGTTTGTCCGGGAGATTACCGAGCAGAAGAGGGCCCATGAGGTTTTGGTCGAAAAGCAGCGGCTGGCCGCGCTGGGTGAAATGGCCGGGGGAGTTGCCCACAACTTCAACAATCTGCTGCAAATAGTCATCGGAGCGTCCGGACTTGCAGAGGGAGATCTGGATGCAGGGGATATAGCTGAAGTCAAGAATACCCTGAAACAGATAATGGATTGCGCGCTATCGGGGTCGGAGACGGTCAAACAGCTGCAAGATTTCGCCAGGGTGCGCACCGCGGACCCGACTGCAGACGGACAGATCTTTGATCTGTCGGACACGGTCCGCCGCGCGATGGATGTGAGCAGGCCGCTGTGGAAAAGCGGTCCTGAGAAAAGGGGAGTCAAGCTTAAGCTGAAATGGCGCTTCGCGGATGACTGTTTGGTCAAGGGCAAGCCCAACGAACTGTTCGAGGTCATCGTAAACCTGATCAAGAACGCTACTGAAGCAATGCCGGACGGAGGAAAGATTTACCTCAAGACTTACATTGAGGACGATCAGGTGTTCCTCGTGGCTCGTGACAACGGTATGGGCATTGCCAGGGAACATCTCCCCAAGGTCTTCGAGCCTTTCTGGACCACCAAAGGTGTGCAGGGGACCGGCATGGGGCTGTCGACCAGTTTTGGAATAGTCAGCCGCCACGGAGGTCTGATCTCTGTTGATGGCTGGGAAGGGAAAGGTGCCGTTTTTACGGTCCAGATGCCTCTTGCAAGGGAGCCGACTGACAAAGAGCCCGTTGCCGCGGAACCCCTGGTAGACTTCAAGGCCAAGGTATTGGTGGTCGATGACCAGCCGCCATTGGTCGATTGGCTGGCAAAAGGACTCACGCGGAGCGGCCAAGCTGTGGTGCAGGCGGGGTCGGGGGAGGAAGGTATCGAACTGTTCAACCGAAACTCGGTGGACCTGGTGGTCTGCGATCTGGGTATGCCGGACATGAATGGATGGCAGGTCGCCGGCGCTATTAGGGAACTGTGCAAGGAACGTGGCATCCCAAAGACTCCTTTCATACTGCTCACGGGTTGGGGCGGGCAGATCGCGGAGCAAGAGAAGATGGCCGAATGCGGCGTGGACCGCATCGCTGAGAAGCCCATCAAGTTCAACGTGTTGCTCGACATGATGCGACGACTACTCGACGAACAGGCGACGAGCGGGCATGCGCGAGAGTCGGTCGTGGGACAATGAGACCGAGTTCCTTGACTGTACCGTACCAGGGCACTACCTATGCCGGTGAGTCGGTTCTTCAAACCGGCGGGTATCTCCCGGAGCGTGGGAACCACTGCCGGCGACGCATATCAACCACACTCAAGAACCGCAATTTCAACATAAATGTCGATCTGGAGGGACGGAAGGACTCTTGCAATTGGAGCAGTGATGATACTGGCAGTCACGATAGATGTTGAGGAAGAAGGTCTTTTCAGTACCAGGTATGATTCACGTCGCGTGCCGACCGAGAACGTGTCTTGTCTGACAAAACTGGACCACATCTTCACAGAGCATGAAATAAGGCCCACATTGTTCGTATCCTACCAGGCAGCGCGTCGAGCGTCTCATCGCGATCTTCTGATCGGTCTCCAGGAGAAATGGCACGGAGAAATCGGGGCCCACTTACACCACTGGAATACCCCCCCCATTGAGGACCTTCCCTATGCTCAGCCTGTGCCGTCGGAATTGATGCCCCGGCGGCTGTTGAAGGCCAAAATCGAGACCCTCTTTGAAGCTATTGCCGAGATGAACGTAGAGCCTGTTTCATTTCGCATGGGACGTTTCAATTTGGGCCCAAAGATATTCAACTTGCTGGAGCATACGTCGATACTCGTCGACAGTAGCATAGCTCCGATGCGAAAGGAGTACGGAGGCCCCGCAGGCATTCGTGCCCCGGTCGACCCCTATTTCCCCGATCCGGAGAATCCACGGACACAGGGAGGATCGAAAATTCTTGAGGTTCCGGTAACCATACTGCCCGTGGTACGCGGAGTAGATTGTGGCCTGGAGCGACTGGCAGCAAATCCTCGGTTGCCTGAATCGGCCGTCTTGTGGGTCGCCAAGTACTTGGCATCTATTTCGATTCAGCCGATGGCGTTGGGCCTCCGAAGGTTGAAGGCAGGCGCCCGGTTTCACCGGAACAGAGGCGGACGCGTCCTTACTATGTATTTTCATTCATCGGAACTCATGGCAGGGGGCTGTCCCCAGCATAGAACAGAGGGAGACGTGGACCGCTTCTTGAAAAAACTTGACAAGTTTCTCGGCTGGCTGCGTAATGAGCTTCCCGGTGAGTCACGAGTTATGAGTGAAGTCAGGGAAATCTATCTCAACGAACACGCCGGCACAGATACTAGCTCTCGATAGGATTCTGATGTCCCCTGATCGTAAGCCTTTCCGCATGGTGATATTGGTTCAGGATTTGGAATTCGGCGGCACGCAGCGCTATGCTGTTCATCTGTTGAAGCACTTGAATCAAGAGATCTTTTCAACCGAAATCTGGGTTCTCAGGGCCGGCGACCACATGCTGCCTCTTGTCAAGGAGTCGGGCATCAGGACTGTCTTTCTGTCAAATTCTTCAAGGGTGGGACCGAGATCTCTGGCACATCTTGCCTGGAGACTCCTGCGGGAACGTCCGGACATATTGTATACACTGACTGTCGTGCCTAACATATGGGGCCGGATCTTCGGCGCAATTGTCGGCGTGCCTGCAATTGTTTCCGGCTATCGAAGTCTGGCTCCGAAGCAGTGGGAACGATGGCTTTGGCGTTTGAGCAATCGGATTATCTGTAATGCTGAGGCATCCAAGACAGTGTTGACCCGTGAATTCCACGCCGAACCCTATCGCGTCGCTGTGACGCCCAATGGTGTTGACACTGACCTGTTCTGTCCGGGTACAGATCTCGCGGCTCAGCGACCTTCAGTGATTTCCGTGGGCAGACTCGTGCTGGAGAAGGATCCGTTGAATCTGCTGGAGGCTTTCAGATTGACGGCCCTGATGGCGCCCGAGGCACGCTTCACCATTATCGGTGACGGGTACTTGAGACCGGAAGTAAAGGAATTCATTCGTTGTCACGGACTGGAGTCAAAGATCGATCTTGTTTCCGGAACAAATGATGTTATCTCCCATCTTAGACGGGCATGGGTCTTTGCCATGGCATCGATTTCGGAATCGTCTCCCAATGTAGTCATTGAGGCAATGGCAGTAGGATTGCCCGTAGTAGCCACAATGGTGGGCGGTATTCCGGAGCTGGTTGACCAGGGTGAAACAGGCCTGTTAGTGGAACCAGGCAACCCTGGGGAGATTGCCCGTGCCTTGACCGGGCTTCTCCGAAATGAATCGGAGAGGAAGTCGATGGCGGTCAAAGCCAGGGAGAAGGTGATCGCCCACCATTCAATTGTGAAGATGGTAAAGGACACCGAAAGCGTTCTGATGGATGCGGTTGCGAGTCCACGACACTTCCAAAAGGCCGATCCAGCCTAGTGCTCGGCCGCAGAGCCGCCTCAAGCCCGGTGAACTAATACCAAGCAGGAACACCAATCATGGAGAAACTCAATCAATTCCCGAAAACGGCTTATGTACTGCTGTGGTTTCCTTTGGCCACGGAGACGTTTATCTTCAGAGAAGTAGTAAATCTCCGGAATATGGGCGCGGGGGTGAGTGTTTTCACCCTCTATGGGGAGAAGACCCGAGGGCTTTCTCCCGAGATGGTGTCGGCTTCGGATCGAGTGGAGAGGCTCGGTATTCCGTTTCTGAAATCCTGTCTATCAGACGTGCGTTTCTGGTGGAGACGAAACCGAGAAGTAACAGAGCAGCTTTTCAGGACGGTGCCGGTGAGGCGTTGGAACGGCTTTGAGAAGGGAGGAGAGAACCTGTGGGCGTTCCTCTGTGCGTTTCGCCTTGCCCGCAGATTTGAGGAGGAGGGCATCGAGCACATACATGCTCCCTGGGCAAATGGCCCGGCAACCGCGGCCTGGGTAGCCTCACAATTGACTGGAATTCCCTTCAGTTTCACGGCTCGCGCCTGGGACATCTATCCGCCGGACGGAGCGTTGGTGGATAAGATCCGGGGCGCTCTCTTTGTCAGGAGTGAGACAAAGGCCAATATTCGGTACTTGGCCGAATTCCCCGGAGCCGACATCACCAAGATGCGCCTGACGTACAATGGAGTGCCCCTGAAGGTCCGAGGAGACGCTCCGGTACCCATGAAGCCGCCTTACAGATTGTTGGCCGTGGGCAGGTTCGTCGGCAAGAAGGGTTACGACTACCTCCTTCGCAGCTGCAGGATACTAAAGGATTCCGGGGTAGACTTCCACCTCACCCTTGCGGGTGCTGGTCCGCGGGGATTTCAACTGAAATTCCTCGCTCGCAGGCTCGGTCTGAGCGAGCATGTCTCTTTTCCCGGATTTGTGCCCTATGATCGTGTATCGGATCTGTTCCATGCTTCGGATATTTTCCTGATGCCCAGTGTTGTGCACTCATCCGGTGACCGGGACGGGATCCCAACCGTGATCATGGAGGCGCTCATTCATCGTCTGCCGGTCATAGCCACGGATGTGTCAGGGATTGGAGAACTGGTGGAAAACAATGTCACGGGACTCCTGATTCCCGAGAAAGATCCGGGCGCCATCGCGGATGCGGTTGTTCGCATGATCGGCGACAGGAACAGCGCTCTGGAAATGGCAGAAACAGGACGGTCGCTGGTTTGGGAACAGTTCAATCCCGATGTGAATCATCGTAAGGTTCACGAACTCTACCGGGAGCTACTGTGATACCTGAGACCAACTTACATGCCTAGAGGTGGTTGCAAAACCTGTGAGACCGCGTAAGCGCGTGTAATCGCGGGCG
>CAZGNL010000069.1:0-26175 GCA_964527475.1 uncultured Syntrophaceae bacterium | reverse complement strand
GCGTCTTCGGCGCTTGACAACATGAAGCAATAATGGTGAAATACACAGCTTCTACGCACACCCGAACCGAGGCGCATATGACAACCCAGGAAATACTGGAGACATTGTCCGGGAAGTTCCTGGTCAACGCCCATGATCCGGACGAGGAGTTTCCAAGAGGGGGCGCCGCAGACCTGATGAGTGACGTGCTGGCATTCGGCACGGAGGGAATGGTACTCATGACGGGTCTGACCAACCCCCAGGTTGTGCGGACATCGGAGATGGCCGGTGTCGGCGTAATTGTTTTCGTGCGTGACAAGAAACCGCCCCGGGAAACTCTGGAACTGGCGGAAGAATCCGGCATATCGGTCATCGGCTGCGGGTATACAATGTATGAGGCATGCGGCCTCTTGTACAAGGCCGGTTTGGCCGGCAGGGGGCAGGTAAAAATCGAGAACGACTCCTGGTAGAAGCGTCCCGGCCCTGCCCGGGTCCAAATGGGAGCATGGCGGAAGTCGGCTGTGGCCGCGACCTCAAATGCTCGAACCTTAGATTTTCAAGGACACCCTCTTAGCATGGCCCCGGAGGAAATCACAAAAGTTCAGGAATTGATCTACACCACTCGCGTGGAAGCGGTCATGGCTCGCGATGTAATCGTGACGACTCCGACCTCAACAATGGAGGAGGTTAGGGATCTACTGCGGGACAATCGCATATCAGGCGTGCCGGTTGTGGAAAACGGGCGGATGGTCGGTGTTGTGAGCATGTCCGACGTGATGGACGCGGTGGCGGAGGGCGGACTGGATACTCCGGCACATCAACACATGACCACCGATGTGACGTTCATTCAGCAAGGAGCTTCGGTGTTCGAAGCCGTCAACGGCCTTGGCAGACATGGCCACAACCGACTTCCCGTCGTGGATGAGAACGACAAGCTGGTCGGGATCGTGACAACCGGCACAATTATTCGATCCTTGCTCCAGCAGATGGAGACGAGCTTTAAGAAAAAAGAGGAGGAAAAGCTCTACACTTATAGGGCAAGCCACATCTTTGATGACATTGTCTCGGACGATACCAGTCTGGTGCTTCGCTACGTGATCGACGACAAAGACTTCGACCGGGCGGGACACGCCTCGAGTATGATCAAGAAATCTCTTCAACGCCTTCGTATCCAGCCCTCAATAGTGCGCAGGGTGGCGGTGGCGGTGTATGAAGCTGAAATGAACCTGGTAATACATACGGATGTGGGTGGAGAGATAACCGTGCAGATTTATAAAGATAGGGTGAACATCTCCACGGTGGATCACGGCCCGGGAATAGAGGATGTGGCAAAAGTCCTGCAACCGGGTTACTCCACGGCCCCGGAATGGATAAGGGACATGGGATTCGGCGCGGGAATGGGTCTGGCCAACATAAGGCGCTGTTCGGACGTGATGAAGCTCATGTCGGAGGCCGGTGTCGCCACACGCCTGGACATTACGTTTCGCATTCCGAGATCTCCCGAGGGCGATAAAAAGTCGGATTAACCGTTCAGTCATGCCGGGTTAACTCGCAAGATGTCATTGCGACTCCGGGCTTGAATCGGAGGAAGCAATCTCCTGCACAGTGGATATGGGGATTGCTTCGTCGTTTCACTCCTCGCAATGACACGCTCGATGAGAAGATCTGCCCCGTGAAACTGAAGCCTTACAAGTCGAAAGAAAAAGATCTTGACACGGTAGCGGCCAGACCCTAGAATTCGCGCTTGTTCTGACTGTTTCGTAACGCACGAAACACAAACAGGAAGGCACTTTGCGAGGAAGCGCCCCGTTTCCTTTTTTTGCAATCGCAATGCGCCATCCGGAGAGGGCTGATGATCGACGGCTATCTTCCATTACTGCTAATTCTGCTGGTGAGCGCATTCATCGGCCTGGCCATCATTGTTTTGTCCACCCTCCTGGCCAAGAGGAACCCTACGCCGGTGAAGGTGATGCCCTATGAATGCGGGATGGATCCCATAGGCGGTGCCAGGAGCCGATTTTCCGTCCGGTTCTTTGTCATCGGCATGCTCTTCATAGTGTTCGACATAGAACTGATCTTTCTCTTTCCGTGGGCGACCATCTACGGCAAGTTGGGATTGTTCGGCTTCGTGGAGATGCTGGTCTTCGTGTCGGTCCTCATGGTCGGCCTGGTGTACGTGTGGAAAAAGGGGGCGTTGGAATGGCAATAGAGAGGCATCTGAACGACACCGTTCATGTGACCAGTCTGGAATGGTTCGTGAATTGGTCCAGGAAATCATCCATGTGGCCTCTGGGATTTGGTCTCGCCTGCTGCGCGCTTGAGATGATCGCCACCTTTGTGAGCAGGTACGATCTGGCCCGATTCGGAATGGAAGTGGCACGCCCCTCCCCGCGGCACGCGGATCTGATGATAGTCTCCGGAACCGCTTCCAAGAAAATGATACCCGCGGTCCGCAGGATCTACGAGCAGATGGCCGACCCAAAATGGGTGATCGCCATGGGCGCGTGCGCATGCACCGGCGGCATCTACAAGAACTATGCGGTTGTCCAGGGCATTGATCGCCATATCCCGGTAGACGTGTACATCCCGGGGTGTCCGCCCAGACCGGAAGCCCTCCTGGAAGGAATACTCCATCTCCACGCCAAGGTCATGAGAGAACAATCCATCAATAACCCCCGGACGGTCCGGATTAAGGCGAATCCCTAATGGACCAGGAATCAATTAAGGAAAAAATCCTGTCCCGGTTTGGTGAAGACGTGGCACAGGATGTGTCCGAATTCCGGGATCAAATCACCGTAACCGTTGACTCGGCGAAGATCCTGGATGTGCTGGTTTTTTTGAAAGAAGACCCGGAATTGGCCTTTGATTTTCTCTCCTTTGTCACCGCGGTGGACACACATCCCGAGACCCCGCGCTTTGAAATCGTCTATCAGGTCAGTTCCCTGAAGCTTCATCACCGTTTTAGGATCAAGGCCCTGATTGAGGAATCCGAGGACCACAGCGCATCCATTGATTCAGTCGTGGGGATCTGGGGCACTGCCGACTGGCATGAGAGGGAAACCGCGGAAATGTTCGGAATCACTTTCAAAAATCACCCTGATCCGAGAAAACTCCTTCTCCCGGAGACCTGGAAAGTTTACCCGTTGAGGAAGGATTTTCCCTTGGGCGGGACCGAAGACGACACTCCCGACCTCCCGGGCGGTTATTGAGGGAAGCAGCCTATGCCGGAATCAATAAGTTCAGAACCCCAGCGCAGAAGCGAGACCTTGGAACTGAACCTGGGGCCGCATCATCCCAGCACGCACGGAGTCTTCCGGGCTATAGTGGAACTGGACGGGGAAATCGTTGCGGACGTGGTTCCGTATCTGGGATATCTCCACCGGGGCTTCGAGAAGACCTGCGAAAACAAGAAGTATCACCAGGTGATCCCCCTTGTTGAGCGCTGTGATTATATGGCCGCGTCGGTCAACTCCCTGGTTTATTGCCTCGGTGTGGAGAAGCTGCTGGATGTGGAGGTTCCGGAAAGAGCCCGGACAGTGCGTCTCATGATGGCTGAGCTTTCCAGGGTTTTCAGTCACCTTTTCTGGCTCGGCACGCACGCCCATGATGTAGGAGCCATGACCCCGATGTTCTATATGCTCCGTGAGCGAGAAGAGATCATGAACCTCTTTGAGCTTACCACGGGCGGGCGCCTGATGCCCAACTATATTCGTATCGGAGGCCTGAACGGGGATCTGGAAGATGGATTCCTGGAGCGACTCAAGGCGTTCACCGAGCATTTCGACACCAGAGTCGACGAATACGAGAAGTTGCTGACAAAGAACGCCATCTACATGGACCGAACAAAGGGAGTCGGGATACTCCCTCTGGAAGACGCTATCGACCTCGGGGCCAGTGGTCCCATGATACGCGGGTCCGGATTGCGGTGGGACATCCGCAAGTCCGAGCCCTACTGCGGATACGAACAATACGATTTCGATGTTCCGGTTGAGACCGGATGCGACGTGTATGCAAGATATCTGGTTCGAGTTGAAGAGATGCGGCAGAGCAACCGTATCCTCAAGCAGGCGCTCAAGAAGATCGAAGAGGGCCCCATCATGGCTACCAAGCCCGGTGTGCTCTTCCCGCCCCAGAAGGATATCTACACCAAGATGGAATCTCTGATCCATCACTTCATGCTCGTCTTGGACGGGCTGAAGCCCCCTGTGGGTGAGGTGTATCAGTGCACCGAATCACCAAGAGGTGAACTGGGCTGCTTGATCGTGAGCGACGGTGGTCCGAACCCGTACCGGCTCAAGTGGAGGGCCCCCGCGTTCGTGAACCTGGGAACTCTTAGGACTATGGCCATAGGCGCGTACTTCTCAGACCTTATCGCCATACTCTCCAGCGTGGACATCGTGCTGGCGGAAGTGGACAGATAAAGGGATTGTTGGAGAATCCGTGACTCTCGCTGAAGTAGTAAAGGCCTTGGATCTGGACGTTAAGGCCGGTGAAGATGAGATGAACCGCTCGGTGGAGGGTGGTTATGTCAGTGATCTGTTGAGCGACGTTATCGCAGGGGCAACTGAGGGCGATCTCTGGATTACTCTCCAGCTCCACCAGAATGTTGTGGCGGTGGCATTTCTCAACAACCTGGCAGGGATAATCATAGTGGGAGGTCGAGAACCGGATCCGGCAACCATCGCAAAAGCCGCGGACCAGGGCGTGCCCATAATGGTGACCGAAATGCAGACTTACGAACTGGCCGGACGGCTTTACGAAATGGGCATAGGTCGCAAATCAGGGTGAGTGGAGACGACTTCCGGCCTCGGTGTTTGCGGCTGCGAATCCGCAGACCGGTCTTTCAGGTGGAGATCAAAGGAGGTGAACAGGTCGATCTTAGAACATACAAGCTCGACCTTCACATACATACGGTCCTGTCTCCCTGTACCGACATAGCGGAGATGACCCCGAGAGCCATCGTACGGGCGGCCCTGGACAAAGGGCTGGACATGATCGCGATCTGCGATCACAACTCCGCCCGGAACACGGCGGCTGTCGGCCGCGCGGCTAAGAGCACTCCATTGACCGTCATCCCCGGCATGGAGGTAACGTCGTCCGAGGAGGTCCACATCGTTGGATTGTTCCCGACCGACGAGGCCGCGCAGAGCTTACAGGAAGAGGTGTATGCGCGACTTCCGGGCCTGAACGACGAAGAGGCTTTTGGGTATCAGGCTGTTGTGGATGAAGAGGATATGGTGGAGGATCTTGATCAGCGACTACTGATCGGCGCCACGACCCTGGATTCCCACAAAGTGGTATCCATCATTCACCGACTCGGCGGCCTTGCGGTGGCGGCCCACATAGATAGGCAGTCGTTCGGAATATTCAGTCAGTTGGGATTCATTCCCGATGATCTGGAACTGGACGCCCTGGAAATCTCGCGACGGACTGATTACGAAACGGCCCGTGCAAAGTATGCTCAGTGCCGTGGGTACTCGCTGATCAGGTCGTCCGACGCCCACTCATTGGAAGATGTGGGAACCGTGTGGTCCACGGCCGGGATGGCGGCGCCGACCTTCGGTGAACTGCGAAAAGCCCTGACCGGGGAACAAGGGCGGGCCATCATCGAAGCCCTGACGATCTGAAGGGCCTTCACAACAGCGTCTGGCGCACAGGAAAGGTGAATTGCTCGGTCTATGCAGGATCTCTCGTTGCACGTGCTGGATGTGGCTGAAAACGGTATCCGCGCCGGCGCAGATTTGATCAGGATAACTATTGTAGAGATCCCGGATCGGGACAAGCTGCTGATAGCCATTGAAGATAACGGTCGCGGGATGTCGTCCGATTTTGTGGCAAGAGTGCTAGATCCTTTTGTCACCACCCGCACCACCCGCTCGGTGGGACTGGGCCTGTCATTGCTTCAGCAGACCGCTCAGGAAGCCGGCGGTGACTTGACGATTGATTCGGAACCGGGCCGCGGCGCAAAGGTGGTGGTCACTATGAGCCACGGCCATATCGACCGCAAGCCGATGGGTGACATGCCCGAGACGGTGACGACCTTGATCGAGGGCAATCCGGAGGTGGATTTCGTATACCACCACAAGAGAGCAGGAAAGGAATATCTTCTGGACACCAGAGAAATTCGGTCTGAACTGGAAGAGATTCCTCTCAACACCCCGGAGGTCGTAAGCGTTATCAAGGAGAATCTTGTTTCCGGGCTGTCGGAGTTGCCGGCAGACTGACAGTTGACCAGGCGTCCCGGCGCCGATATGGAGAACAGGTAAGTTGAAAGAGCGAGACGCAGCACTGGAGAAAAAGAAAAAGCCCCTGGTGGAAGTCATTCCGCCTGAAGAGTTGGACAAACTCGACGAGATCGTGGACCGGTACTCGGGCGAGGCCGGCTATCTCATTCCCGCGCTCAAAGATGCGCAGGACCTGTTCGGATACGTGCCGGCCGAGGTGCAGCGCCGCCTTGCCGAGGGCATGAACATTCCCCCATCGCACATCTATGGTGTGGTTACATTCTATTCCTTCTTTACCATCGAGCCACGAGGCAAACACACCATTCGGCTGTGCCTGGGGACCGCGTGTTATGTCAAGGGCGCCAAAGAGATGCTCGAAATTCTCCAAAGAGAACTGAGCATCGACGTGGGAGAGACCTCCGATGACGGTCTTTTCACCCTGGAAGCGGTACGATGTCTCGGGGCCTGCGGTCTGGCCCCGGCAATGCTCGTTGGAGAGGACACTTTCGGAAATGTGATCCCCAAGGATACGCTGACGATTCTTGAGGGGTACAAATAGGCCCCATATGCCTCGGGAGGAAAACACGTGGCAAAGATATCCATCCAGGACCTGAAGAAGATCAAAGAGCGTGAACGCAGCAAGATGGTCCTGCGTGAGGGCGAACATCGGGCGAGAATCACCGTTCACATGGGGACCTGCGGAATCGCATCCGGGGCCCGAGGGGTTATGACCGTCCTACGAGACCAGATGTCCGATCGGGGCACAACAGACGTGATTTTGACCAATTCGGGTTGCGCGGGATTGTGCGCACAGGAGCCCATGATCACGGTTGAAATTGCGGATGAACCGCCGGTCAAGTACGTGAAACTGGACAAGGAAAAGGCGGTTCGTATTTTCGAGGAACACATTCTTGGCGGCGCAGTTGTTGAGGATTATGCCCTTGCCAAGGGAAGCGAAACCGCGGCAACCTGATGCGCTTCCCAGCGCATCGTGGGCGCTCTCTTTAGGCGCCCTGTCCGAGGCGAAGCCACGGACCACGTGAACAACGGAAAGGACTTTCACACTTTGTTGTCGCTTTCTTGCGATGTAAGTTGGTCTCTTCGATTTCAAGTGAAACGCTCCGGCCCCTGCTCGTTGATTCCAGGGGCATAGGTGGAGAGTAGAGTATGAGTAACAACGACCCATCCGGCAAAATGCAATTCATGATGTGCGCGGGAACAGGGTGCATGGCCAGTGGTTCCCTTGAGGTGAGGGAGGCCCTTGCGAAGGAATTGGTCAAAAGGAACCTTCAAGATGACGTCGACATAATCATGACGGGATGCAACGGCTTCTGCGCCAAGGGCCCGCTTATTGTGGTATATCCCGACGGCATCTTTTACAACGCAGTGAAGCCCGAGCATGCCCCGCTGATCGTTGAAGAACACGTGCTCAAAGGCCGTGTGGTGGAAAGCCTGCTGTTCAAAGAGGCCAAGGCCAAGGACGCTGTGCCTCTTATGAAGGACATCGGCTTCTTCGGCCTGCAGCGACTGATAGTGCTGCGGAACAGAGGACTTATCGACGCGGAGAGCATAGACGAGTACATTGCGCGGGACGGCTATGCCGCGCTCGGCAAAGTACTTGAGGAAATGACCCCTGAACAGGTGATCGACGAGATCAAGATATCAGGACTCCGAGGACGGGGCGGGGGTGGTTTTCCCACCGGTCTGAAATGGGAAGAGTGTCGAAAATACGAGAACTTCCCCAAGTATACTATCTGTAACGGAGATGAAGGTGACCCGGGCGCGTTTATGGATCGTTCCGTTATGGAGGGCGACCCCCATTCAGTGCTGGAAGGGATGGCCATTTCCGGGTACGCCATAGGCGCGGAGAAGGGCTACATCTATGTGCGAGCGGAATATCCATTGGCGATCGAGCGCCTGCAAAAGGCAATTGACGACGCGCGGGACTATGGTCTGCTCGGCAAGGACGTTTTGGGACAGGGATTCGATTTTGACATCGAGATCTACCCCGGAGCGGGCGCGTTTGTGTGCGGCGAATCCACAGCGCTGATGTATTCCATTGAGGGCAAGCGCGGCATGCCCCGCATCAAGCCGCCTCGCAGCGCGGAAGCGGGACTGTGGAATCAGCCCACCAACCTCAACAATGTGGAGACCTTTGCCAACGTCAATCCAATCATCCTCCACGGCGGAGAATGGTTCGCGTCCATCGGAACAGAGGGGAGCAACGGCACCAAGGTATTCGCGCTCACCGGCGCGGTGAACAACGTGGGCCTGGTGGAAGTCCCCATGGGGACCACTCTGAGGAACCTTGTCTTCGACATTGGGGGCGGGATCCCCAAGAAACGCAGCTACAAAGCCGCGCAGATAGGCGGCCCGTCCGGCGGCTGCATAACTGCCGAGCACCTGGACACGGAGATCGACTACGAGTCTCTGTATGGTGTGGGCGCAATGATGGGTTCGGGCGGCGTAGTCGTTATGGACGACATGACCTGTATGGTCGACACCGCGCTGTTCTTTACCCACTTCTCGGTGGACGAATCCTGTGGAAAATGTGTCCCTTGTCGTGAAGGTCTCAAGGTCATGTTCGACAAGCTGACCGATATTGTCCAGGGCAGAGGACAGGAAGGTGACGTAGAGTTTCTGGAAGAACTTGGTCGGCACGTGAACGGAACTTCCCACTGTGGACTGGGTAAGAGCGCTGCCAACCCGGTGCTTTCCACTATTCGCTATTTCCGAGAAGAGTATGACGCTCATATTCGGGACAAACACTGTGACGCCCTGGTCTGCCCGGATCTCATAGAGTTTGTGGTCATTGAGGACAAGTGTAAGAAGTGCGGGCTCTGTTTCAAAGGATGTCCCTCCGACGCAATAGTGTGGGAAAAGAAACAGGTGGCCTGGATAGACACGGAAAAGTGCACCAGATGCCGAACCTGCATAACCAATTGCAAGTTCGACGCGATCCGGTGAAAACGGACAGAGTCAAGCCGCGGAAGATCGGTTCATCCGGATCTGATTTTTCCGTGGTCACAATCTTTGCGAAGAGTAAGTTTCAATGGTTACCCTGACCATCGACGGAATAGAAGTCACTGTCGAGCGTGGAACCACCATACTGGAGGCGGTTCAACAGGCCGGCATACGCATTCCCACGCTGTGCCATGACAAGCGACTGGTGCCGTACGGGTCGTGTCGTCTGTGCATGGTGGAGGTTACGGCGAGAGGCCGAACACGAAAAATGCCGGCTTGCTTCAACCCGGCCCGGGACGGCATGGAGGTCGCGACCAACACTCCGGATCTTATTTCCGGACGCAGGATGCAGATGATGCTGCTGTTGCGTTCCCACCCGCTGCTGTGCCCCATGTGCGATGCGGGCGGAAACTGCGCACTTCAGGATCTGGTCCACGAGTACCAGATCACGGAGCCTCCTTTTTCCCGTGAATCTCGCTCTTTTCACGTTGACAACTCTTCTCACTTCATCCGATTCAACATGAACCTGTGCATCAGGTGCGGTATGTGTGTGCGGATCTGCAATGAGGTTCAGGGTGTCAGTGAATTGAGCTTCGTCAACCGGGGAGTGGAGATGGAGGTCTCCACTGATTTCGATCGGCCTTTGGATTGCGAGTTCTGCGGCCAGTGCGTCTCGGTCTGTCCTGTTGGAGCCATCTCGTCCAAATGGCTGGTGGGAACGGGACGTGAGTTTGAATTGAAGGAGACGAACACGGTCTGCTCCTTTTGCAGCTTGGGCTGCGCGTTGACTCTTCGCGAAAAGGACAGGAAAATCGTCTATGTGACTTCCGCGCACGACAGCCCCAATGAAGGCAATCTATGCGTCAAAGGCCGATATGGCTGGCCGTACGTCTATTCGGAAAAGAGGATCACCAAGCCGCTGATCCGCAAACAGGGCGTCCTGGAAGAAGTGGGATGGAATGAAGCTCTGAGCTTTGTGGCAGAGGGATTTTCCAAGATCAAGGAGGCCGCGGGTCCTACTGCGCTTGCCGCGCTGGGTTCCGAACGGCTTACCAATGAAGAGGCTTATGTCTTCAACCGGTTCGTCCGTACCGTGCTGGAAACCCCTCACCTGGACCATTCCGCCGGCTATGGCTATCGCCCCCTGGTAGACGGTCTCGGGGCAACTCTTGGATATGCGGCGAGCCCCAACTCCATCCGGGAAATCAGGAAGGCGAATCTCATAGTTCTCTTCGGAGCGGATCTCACGGAGACGCATCCTGTCGCAAAAAACGAGGTGATCTTTGCAACAGGTCCGTTCGCGAAGGGCCGGGTCGTGGTGGTGGATTCCATCAAGACAAAGTTGTCCGACTGCTCCGGAATCCATATCCCGGCCGTTCCGGGAACCGAACATCTGATCGCATACGCAATGCTGAAGGAGATCATCGACCAGGATCTCTATGACCGGAAGGCTCTTGACCTGATTGCGGAGGGATTCGACGATCTTGTGGCTTCTCTCGCGGACTACGGCCCGGACAAAGTGGCGGCTCTGAGCAAAGTGGAAGCCGACTCCATCAGACAGGCCGCTGTTGAATACGCCCAGGCCGAGAACGCGACCATTATTATGACCGCGGGCATGAACCGGATCGGAAACGGCGTAGCCCTGGCTCAGGCCGCGGCGGCCTTGGCCCTGGTAACAGGCCGGATGGGAAAGCGCTCCAACGGCCTGCACCTGTTCGGCGAGAAGGCCAACTCACAGGGCGCTATTGACATGGGACTCGCGCCGGATCTGCTTCCAGGATTCAAGAGCATATTGGACGAGGAAGCTCGCAAGAAATTCGAGGCCGCGTGGGAGGCGCGCTTGCCCGCGGAAAAAGGGCTCGATGCTCAGGGGATACTGCAAAACGCGCGAAGCAAGGGGATTCGTGGTTTGTACGTGGTGGGCGAAAACCCGCTGGACACCTATCCGGACCGGGATCAGACGAAAAGTGCGCTGGAGAGCCTCGAGTTCCTGGCAGTACAGGATCAGTTTCTAACTCCCACCGCGGAGATGGCTCACGCGGTTCTGCCGGTGACTTCATTTGCGGAAAAGATCGGAACTTTTACCAGCGCGGACAGACGGGTTCAACGCCTGCGACCGGTCCTGAACGTGTCGGGACCCAGGAGCGACCTGGAGATCTTTCAATCCCTGGCGGACATCATGGGCAAGCCTGCCGTGAGCTATGCAGGCCCCGAGCAGATTATGGATGAGATCGCGGGACTCGTGGAAGTCTATGAAGGGATCTCCTATGGCCGCCTCGATGGTCAAGGGCTTCCGTGGCCATGTGTCGACGACGAAGATCCCGGGCAAGAAATGCTGTACGAGGGAGGCTTCCCGCGTGAGAAAGCGTGGCTGGCGCCGGCCGCGGCCTGCGAAGCGCCTACGGCCGACGGGTTGCCGATGGTCCTGATTCCGGGTATCCTCAAGTTTCATTCCGGGTCCTTCTCCCGGTGGAGCGCATCCATGATGGAGGTGAGCCCGGAAGGAACCGCTGAAATGAACCGAAATGACATGAAGTCAGTGGGGCTTGCCGACGGGGATAAGGCTCGGATTACCACGGATACGGGCGCCTCGATTCTGGTAAACGTGAAGCGTTCAAGGAGGGCTGTGGAAGGTTCGGTGATCGTTCCACAGCATTTCGCTTCCCTGAAGCTGAACAGTCTCATCAGATGGGACCAACCACTGGTGAAGGTTCAAGTGGAGAAAATCTAGACACCTGATGAGGTTGCGTTGATGGAAGTCTTGATTCCCGTGATATTGGTGCTCGTAAAGGTCTTGCTGGTGATAGTTGCGGTCCTGACCTTTGTGGCGTACCTCACTCTGTTGGAACGCAAGGTTCTCGGATGGATTCAGGTCAGGTTGGGCCCGAACCGTGTGGGACCGTGGGGACTCTTGCAGCCCTTGGCCGACGGCGCAAAACTGCTCCTGAAGGAAGAGATCACCGTGGCCGGGGCCAATCGGGTCATTTATCTGGCCGCGCCGCTGATCGTGGTCACCTGCGCCCTGGTCCCGTTCGGCGTAATCCCCTTTGCCAAGGGCCTCGGGCTGGAAACACTGTTGGGGCCGCTGGCCGATAGGTTCACCCTCAACACTGGTGTGATCTCGGACATCAACGTGGGCATCCTGTTTATCTTCGCGATAACATCCCTGGGAACTTATGGAGTTATCCTGGGGGGGTGGGCCTCCAACAACAAGTATTCGCTGCTGGGCGGGGTCAGGGCCGGCGCCCAGATGATCAGCTACGAACTCGGGTTGAGTCTGGCCGTCCTGGGAGTGCTCCTTATCGCGGGAACCCTCAGTCTGGTGAAAATAGTTGAATGCCAGGACGAGGTGTACAAATGGTTTGTCTTTCGTCAGCCACTGGGCTTTCTCCTGTTTCTCATCGCGGGGAGCGCGGAGATATGCCGAACGCCCTTTGATCTGGTCGAGTGCGAGAACGAACTCGTTGCCGGATACCAGACAGAGTACAGTTCCATGAAGTTCGGGCTCTTCTATCTCGGAGAGTACGCTCATCTACTCTTCCTGAGCTCACTCATGACAACACTGTACTTCGGCGGATGGCAGGGACCGTACCTGCCGCCGGTCGTATGGTTCCTTGGGAAGACATTCTTCTGGGTATTCGTGTTCGTCTGGATTCGGGGCACCTATCCCAGGCTGAGGTACGACAGGGTGATGAGCTTTGGATGGAAAGTTCTGCTGCCCGTGGGGCTTTTCAATGTAATGGCAACCGCTCTCGTATACACGATGTGGCCGTCGATATGGCTCTGGCTGCGGGGCGCCGTGTGATCGAGCATCCGGTCTTGAAATTACCCGGAACCGCGCCTGTGTTGGAAAACGCCGCATTTTGAGTTTGAACCTTTGCGGCCCAGCAATCTGATGAGGTCCTTAGAGATGATTGTCCCGTTGATCCAGGGATTGAAACTGACGCTAAGCTACTTTTTCTCGAAAAAGGTTACGATGCAGTACCCCGACGAGAAATGGGAACCGGCGCCGCGGTGGAGAGGCCGACACGTGCTGACCGTTCATGAATCGGGCAAGATCAAGTGCGTCGCGTGTCTGCTGTGCGCCACGGTTTGCCCCGCTGAGTGCATAACCATTGAGTCGGCCGCGGAACCTGACAACAGGAAATATCCGGAGCAATACACGATCGATCTTGGGCGGTGCATATTCTGCGGTTATTGCGTGGAAGTCTGTCCCAAAGAGGCTATTGAGATGTCCAGCGCGTATGAGATATCCGAGTACTCCCGGGAGGGACTCATTTTGAACAAGGAGGACCTGCTCAAGCCTCCTGTTGAGAGACACAAGTCCAAGAGAAAGGCCGGCTGAAACTGGGCTCGCCGGAGTTGTGGAAGCGAACATGGAAACGCTGATGTTCTATATTTTAGCGGCAATAACGCTGATGTCGGCGTTTTTTGTGATCTCATTGAGTAGGCCCGTTCACAATGTCCTTTTCATGATCTTGACGATGATTGGGCTGGCAGGGCTTTTCGCGCTGCTCCACGCGGAATTCATCGCCATGGTGCAGCTGATCGTCTATGCCGGAGCGGTAATGGTGCTGTTCCTTTTCGTGATCATGCTGTTGAACCTGGACGATCTGAGGCTTCCCAACCAGCCTACGCCTGTTCGATGGCTGATGGGAGCGGTGATCGCTCTTTTGGTGGTGATCATGCTCGTTCCGGTCATAAGGGCCTTGGCGCCGACGGCTGCCCCCGCCGCGGCAGTGGGCGTCACCAACACGGAGTCTTTGGCTACGGCCCTGTTCACCACCTATCTGCTGCCCTTTGAGATAGCCTCGGTGCTGCTCCTGGCGGCAATAATAGGCGCTGTGATTCTGGCTCGGCATAAATCCCCGGAGGACTGAGGACTCGCTCTCCGGACGAACGTTGATTTTCATCTCAGGAACGAAAGATGGTCACCTTACAGCATTATCTCATATTATCCGCCGCCCTTTTCGCACTCGGAGTGATAGGGGTGATGGTCCGAAGAAATCTAATCGTTGTGCTCATGTCCCTGGAACTGATGCTCGGCGGTGTGAACCTGACCTTTGTGGCTTTCTCACGATACCTGGGTTCCATTGAGGGGCAGATCTTTGTGCTGTTCGTCATGGTGGTGGCCGCGGCCGAGGTTGCGGTCGGCTTGGCTATTACTGTGGCCCTTTTCAGGGAAAAGGGCACCATAAACGTCAATGATGTCAATCTCATGAAATGGTGAGAGGGACCTGGGCCGCCTCCGACCGATTTCTTGAAGGCGGTTGAACCTCATGTGCTCGAATTTCAAATTGGGAGCCTGGAATGATTGATCTGGTCTGGTTGATTCCCGCATTACCCCTGATCGGATTTGTAGTAAACGGGCTGTTGACGCGGCGTTTGCCCGAGCAGGTCATCGGCTGGATAGGATCCGCTGCGGTGGGCGCGGCGTTTGTGCTGGCAGTGCTCATCTTCGTAGATCTGATCGGAATGGACCCCGGCTCACGATCTCATGAGACCATCGTTTACACATGGATGATCTCGGGTGATTTCAAGGTCCCCATCGGTTTCCTGGTAGATCCCCTGAGCATGATCATGCTCCTGGTGGTAACCGGGGTTGGGTTCATCATCCACGTGTACTCTATCGGTTATATGCACGGAGAGGTTGGTTTCCGGCGTTATTTCGCTTACTTGAACCTATTCGTCTTCAACATGCTCATCCTGGTCTCCGCCAACAACTTCCTGCTCATGTTTGTGGGCTGGGAAGGCGTGGGACTCTGCTCATATTTGCTGATAGGATACTACTACGAGAAGAAGTCCGCGTCGGATGCCGGCAAGAAGGCGTTTGTGGTGAACCGGGTCGGAGACTTCGGGTTTCTGGTGGGGATATTCCTCATATTCGTCACTTTCGGCACCCTTGATTTCTCAGCCGTCTTAGGCGCGGCGGAGGCCAAGCTGGCTTACGGCGGCCTGCTGGCGACTCTCATCACGTTGCTCCTCTTTGTCGGGGCCGCGGGAAAATCCGCTCAGATACCACTCTACACCTGGTTGCCCGACGCGATGGAGGGCCCCACTCCGGTCAGCGCTCTGATCCACGCGGCTACTATGGTCACCGCGGGAGTTTACATGGTTGCCCGGTGTAGTGTCCTGTACTCGCTGGCCCCCATGTCAATGACGGTGGTGGCAATCACCGGCGGCGCGACCGCGTTCTTTGCGGCTACCATCGGCATGACCCAGTTTGATATCAAGCGGGTCCTGGCCTATTCCACCATCAGTCAGTTGGGATATATGTTCATGGCCTGCGGTGTGGGCGCATTTGCCTCAGGGATCTTCCACCTAATGACGCATGCCTTCTTCAAGGCTCTGCTCTTTATGGCCGCGGGGAGCGTCATGCACGCCATGTCCGGTGAGCTGGACATGAGAAAGATGGGGGGCCTCAAGAAGAAACTCCCTTACACGCACCTCACGTACATTTTCGGGACCCTGGCTATCGCGGGAATCTTTCCTTTTGCCGGCTTCTTCAGTAAGGATGAGATCCTGTTCTATTCCATGGAGAGGCACCCGGGTTTCTGGATCATAGGCGCGGTGGCCGCGTTGATGACATCCTTCTACATGTTCCGTTCCGTGTACATGACCTTTTACGGGACTTCCCGGGTGGAGGAAGAAGCCGCACATCATCTTCACGAGTCTCCGCCCATCATGACCGTCCCGTTGATGATCTTGGCCGGTCTGTCGTTGGTGGGCGGCCTGGTGGGAATCCCAATGATCCACGGATGGCATGTTTTCGGCGATTTCTTGGCGCCGGCCTTTGCCCCGGCCAAGGCTGTCATGGAAGCTGCCGCGGGTCATCACGGATCGGGTCATCACAATGTCACCCTGGAACTGGTTCTCATGGGCGTTTCGCTTGCCATCGCCGTAGTAGGGCTATTGGTGGCTCGCTGGATGTATGTAAAGGACCCGTCTGTTCCGGGCCGAGTCGTGAACCGATTCTCCGGACTGCACTCGCTGGTCTACAACAAATACTGGATCGACGAGCTGTACGACGTGGTCTTCGTGAATTCCATAGTCCGGTTCTCAAGATTCCTGTGGAAGTCGTTTGATGAATTGGTTGTGGACGGCGCGGTCAATGGTTCGGCCTGGTTGGTGCGGACCTGGGCCACGGGTCTAAGGTGGATACAGACCGGACTTGTTAAGGATTACGCGCTTTCGATTCTCATGGGAGTCCTGGCGGTGATCGGCTATCTAGTATTGAGATAGGATTCGGAGGAATACCGTTTATGGAGAGTATATCCTTCCCGTTTCTTTCAGGGATGATTTTCCTTCCTCTTTTGGGAGTGGCGCTTCTGTTCTTCTTGAACAGGAAGTCGCACGAGCTTCTCCGGTGGGTCGCCTTGCTGTTCATGCTGGCCGACTTTGCGTTGAGCCTGGTCGTGTATTACCTTTTCGACGCGTCGGAAGCGGGCATGCAACTCCAGGAGTTCCACCCGTGGGTGCCCTCGTGGGGGATCTCTTACAAGCTGGGAATCGACGGCATCAGTCTGTTCCTCGTGCTGTTGACCACACTTTTGGGGCCCATAGTGATCATGGCCTCGTGGAAGGACATCACGTACCGTGTGAAAGAGTTCCTCATATCCCTCCTGTTCTTACAGGTAGGCATGATCGGCGTGTTTGCGTCCCTGGACCTCTTCCTCTTCTATGTTTTCTGGGAGATAATGCTGATTCCCATGTACCTGCTGATCGGAGTGTGGGGTAATCCGGCCAGGAAACTCTACGCGGCCATCAAGTTCGTCCTGTACACGATCGTGGGAAGCCTGCTGATGCTGGTCGCCATTCTGGTGCTGTATTCCATGGCCGGCGAGGCTACCGGACAATACACATTCGACCTGCTCAAGCTCTACGACTTCGCGGTCCCGTTGAACGCTCAATTCTGGCTGTTTCTCGCGTTCTTCCTGGCCTTTGCCATCAAGGTCCCCATGTTCCCGTTCCACACATGGTTGCCCGACGCGCACACCGAGGCGCCGACCGTGGGCAGCGTGGTGCTGGCCGCTGTGCTCCTTAAGATGGGAACCTACGGGTTCATCCGGTTCGCGATCCCGCTGTTCCCCAATGCGGCCATGGACGCGGCCTGGTGGATATCATGGCTCGCCTTGATCGGCATCATTTACGGAGCGTGGGTGGCCATGGTTCAGACCGACGTCAAGAGGCTCGTGGCCTTTTCCAGTGTGAGCCATCTCGGATTCGTGATGCTGGGCATGTTTGCTTTTACCATGCAGGGAGTCGAAGGCAGCATTATTCAGATGATCAACCACGGGCTCAGCACGGGAGCGCTCTTCCTTATGGTCGGAATGATCTATGAAAGAAGGCACACGCGGCTCATTGCGGAGTTCGGCGGTCTGTCCCGGGTGATGCCTGTTTTTGCGGTCTTCTTTATGATCTTTACCCTTTCTTCCATCGGATTGCCGGGCCTCAACGGTTTTGTGGGCGAGTTTCTGATCCTGCTCGGAACTTTCAAGGTCCATCCATGGTACGCGGTAATCGCGGCCAGCGGCGTCATCTTCGCCGCGGTGTACATGCTCTGGATGTACCAGCGGGTCATGTTCGGTGAGATCACCAATCCGAAGAATGAGAATCTGAAGGATCTCAGCGCCAGAGAGGTGGCGTTGCTCTTGCCCATTCTCCTCTTCGTCGTCTGGATCGGTGTTTACCCCAACACGTTTCTCAAGCCCATGGAACCGGCTGTGAAGAAGTTCATTGAACAGGTTGAGAAAAAGAAGGCCAAGGTCTTGGCCCTGGAAGGATCCGGCACGTTGTCGGAGGTCGGTAAGGCTCGGGTGGCGGTCGCGGCCCGGGGAGTCAAGCCGACGGATGATCGGAAGGATTAGGAGTAACAGGGATGATCCCTATACCCGATATCAATCTTGGCGGCATCCTGCCGGCGCTGGTTCTATGCGTAGCCGGCATGGTGGCCATGGTGGCGGGCTTGTTTTTACGTAGGAGCGCGGTTCTGGTGGCCGCCCTCATAAGCCTGGTGGGCATCGCGGTGGCCTTTGTGGCAAACCGGCCCATAAGGTTCATGAACCAGGAGGCTTTCAGCGGGCTGATCGCCCTGGACGCGTACTGCTGGTTTTTCAACTTTGTGATCCTCCTTGCCGCGGGACTGACGGTCCTGTTGTCGATCAGGTACACCGAGGAGGAAGCCCCGGGAGTCTACGAGTACTTCGTGTTGCTGCTCTTTGCCGCTGCCGGATTGATGTTCATGGTGACGGGGAACCACCTGCTGGTCATCTTTGTCGGTCTGGAAACCTTGTCCATATCCATATATATTCTGGCGGGGATACTGCCGGGAAACCCGAAATCCAGAGAATCTTCCCTGAAGTACTTGTTGCTCGGGGCCTTTTCCAGCGGGATCTTTCTCTACGGCGCCGCGCTGCTCTATGGTTCCGTGGGCTCGCTCGGGGTGCCGGCGCTCGCCCAGAAATTTCAGCAGGGCTCATTCGGCCTGATGGCCCTGGCAGGGATGGGATTCTTGCTCGTCGGCTTCGGCTTCAAGGTTGCCGCGGTCCCGTTTCACATGTGGACCCCGGACGTGTATGAGGGCGCGCCCGCGCCTATCACCGCGTTTATGTCGGTGGGCGTAAAAGCCGCGGCTTTTGCCACGTTTGCTCGCGTGTTCTTCGGCGGGCTGATGGAGATGAGCGTCAACTGGGTACACATACTCTGGGTCCTTGCCGTCCTGACCATGGTAGTGGGAAACGTTGTCGCGCTGGTTCAGGAGAACATCAAGAGGATGCTGGCCTATTCCAGCATCGCGCACGCGGGCTATATCCTCGTTGGAATGATAGCCGGAGGGGCCCAGGGCACATCGGGAATGCTCTACTACCTGTTGGCCTACACTTTCACCAACATGGGCGCGTTTGGAGTCGTGACCTTGGTCGGGAGAAAAGGTGAAGCCAATGTCATGATAGACGATTACCGCGGTCTGGCCGCGGCACACCCCGCCCTGGCACTGGCTATGTCAATATTTCTCTTCTCCCTGGCGGGAATCCCGCCCACGGCCGGTTTTGTAGGCAAATTCGCGATTTTCAGCGCGGCCGTGAACCAGGGTTTTATCTGGCTGGTCATTGTGGGCGTGCTGACCAGCGCTGTCTCGGTATACTACTATTTTCGCGTTGTGATGCGGATGTACATGGAGGCCCCGGAGATTGAACCGGCCGGCCTTCAGTTCTCCCCGGGCATTGTGGTTGCGCTCATAATTGCAGTCGTGGGCGTGTTGTACATCGGCCTGTTTCCCACGAGGTACCTGGATCTGGCGGCAGCATCGGTGCAACCGCTTTTCTAGGTGATACGTTTGGGGTCAACGGATCCTTTGTGGTCCCGTCGCCTTTCCAGGGACGATGATTGTGGATCAGAAGCCCCGGAGATGCTCTCAAGAAGATTCACCCACATGAGACTAAGAGCACTGGTCCCCACCGGGCATGGCATCAATTGCGAAATGGAGACCCGCCGGGCTCTGGAACTGGCGGGCTTTGCTCGGGTTGACCTCGCTCATCTCAATCATCTTGCCAGGGGGGAGGTTGATCCGGCTGACTATCAGCTGATCGTTTTTCCCGGTGGATTCCTGGACGGAGATGATCTGGGCGCCGCGCAGGCTTGCGCGAATCGCATACGGCATTCTCGAATTGACGGCGAAAGGCTGATAGATCGTGTGATTGGGTTCGTGGAGGGAGGCGGACTCGTGCTAGGGATCTGCAACGGTTTCCAGCTCCTGGTCAAGCTGGGAATGTTGCCCGCAACTCACGGTGATTACACGCTCCGGGATCTGACCGTCACCGGGAACGATCAGGGACGATTCGAGGACCGCTGGGTCCATCTGGACGTAGATCCCGCGTCGCCTTGTATCTTCACCCGCGACATAGACTTCTTGTACCTCCCCGTGCGCCACGGAGAAGGAAAGGTTATCGGACGGGAGCCCGATCTCGCCCGTTGTCTCGTGGAATCGCATCAGGTCCCGGTCAGGTATGCTTCGCGGGAAGATCGGAAACCCACCATGGAGTATCCTGCCAATCCCAACGGTTCAGAGCACGCGATTGCCGGGGTCTGCGATCCCACTGGGCGAGTCTTCGGGCTTATGCCGCATCCGGAGGGCTTTTTGCACCGTGTCAACCATCCTAGATGGACCCGTGAAGATCTTCCGGAAGAAGGAGGTGGATTGCCCATATTCAAGAACGCGGCCGCGTTCTTGAAACAGGCCTGAAGCACGGACGGAACAAAGGGAGAAGCGTGAACCCCAAAGTGGTCGTTGCCGTCTCCCCCCGAATGACTAAATGGTTGCAATTCCTGAATCCCAGTTCTTTTTTTCTTGCCAAATCGCATGAATCGGAATAAACTAACCTTTTGATTTCCATTCCCTGACGTTCAAGATTCTCTCCAAACGTCTATCGTATCAAGCAGGGCTGCCTGCGTGAAAAATAGTAGAGCAACAGGAGGTATAGATGGCTCTGGACGCAACCAAAATGGCCGACTGGCAGATAGCTGAAGAAGCTGAGAAGACCATGAAGACGGTCTATCAGCTCCGCGACGAATTGGGGCTGAAGGAAGAGGAACTCCTCCCTCACGGCCACCACGTCGCAAAGGTGGATTTCACCAAGGTGCTCAACCGCCTTGCAGACAGACCTGACTGCAAATACGTGGATGTCACGGCAATTACCCCCACCCCGTTGGGAGAGGGAAAATCCACCAGCACCATGGGCCTTGTGGAAGGAATGGGAAAGCGCGGCAAGAACGTTGTAAGCGCAATCCGGCAGCCCTCGGGCGGTCCTACCATGAACATCAAGGGTTCAGCGGCGGGCGGTGGCCTGGCTCAGTGCATCCCACTGACACCGTTCTCCCTGGGCTTGACCGGCGATATCAACGCTATCATGAATGCTCACAACTTGGCCATGGTTGCGCTCACCGCTCGTATGCAGCACGAGTTCAACTATGATGACGAACAGTGGGCAAAGAGAGAGCAGCCCAGACTGAACATCGACCCCCGTAATGTGGAATTCGGTTGGATTATGGACTTTTGCGCACAGTCCCTCAGGAACATCGTCATCGGTCTCGGCGGCAAGATGGACGGATTCATGATGCGTTCCAAGTTCGCGATCGCGGTCTCCTCGGAAATCATGGCCATCCTGGCCGTTTCCCAGGATCTCAAGGACATGCGCGAGCGCATGGGTAAGATCGTGGTGGCGTACAACAAGAACGGTGACCCCGTGACCACCGCGGACCTCGAGGTGGCCGGCGCGATGACCGCGTGGATGGTCGAAGCCCTGAACCCCAACCTGATGCAGAGTATCGAAGGTCAGCCGGTGTTCGTGCACGCGGGGCCCTTTGCCAACATCGCCATCGGACAGTCTTCCATCATTGCTGACCGCGTGGGACTGAAGCTGGGTGACTATCACATCACGGAATCCGGATTCGGCGCCGACATAGGATTCGAGAAATTCTGGAACCTCAAGTGCCGCTTCTCCGGTCTGAAGCCCAATTGCGCGGTGGTGGTCGCCACTATACGCGCCCTGAAATGCCACGGCGGAGCGCCTGTCCCCAAACCCGGCCTGCCCATGCCCAAGGAATACGACGGTGAGAACGTGGAATGGGTGGAAAAGGGCTGCTCGAACCTGGTGCATCACATCGAAACAGTGAAGAAGGCCGGCATCAACCCGGTTGTTTGCATCAACGCATTCTACACTGATACCCCCAACGAGATCGCTGCTGTGAAGAGAATCGCCGAAGCGGCCGGCGCCCGCGCCCCTGTATCCAAGCATTGGGAACTGGGCGGCGAAGGAGCGCTCGAATTCGCGGACGCAGTGGTTGACGCGTGTGAGGAAAAGAACGAGTTCAAACTGCTCTACCCCATTGAGATGCCTCTGCGTGAAAGGATTGCCTTGATCGCGAAAGAGGTCTACGGTGCGGATGGAGTCAGCTACACCCCGGACGCGGAGGCAAAGGCCAAGAGAATGGAAGCCGATCCGGAACTGGCCAAACTGGCCACCTGCATGGTCAAGACCCATCTCAGCCTTACCCACGATCCCAGCCTCAAGGGTAAGCCGAGCGGATGGACCCTGCCCATCAGAGACATCCTTACCTACAATGGAGCGGGATTCGTGGTGCCGGTCGCCGGCGCGATCTCCCTTATGCCGGGAACAAGCTCCAATCCTGCCTATCGCCGCATCGACGTTGATGTGGACACAGGAAAGGTCAAAGGCCTGTTCTAATCCGATCCTGTCCTATTGATCCATGAAATAAAGCCCCGTCTCGGATTCACCCCCGGGACGGGGTTTTTCTTGAAAGGGAACTCATACCGACTTACACGCTTGAGACAACAACCGGGCTTACTGTGTCGTGGGAAGTCCTATCGGGAACCGGCTCCGACAAGAGAAGAGTCCGGTATCCCCGGAATTCAGACCTTCAGATCACGGGCAGACCCGATCGGTCGGCCCGTCCGCGACAATTTGATTGACATGATTTGCGAAAGCTCGTAATTTGTGGGACTTGTTCGCTGCTCTTATACCGATATTCGAGTACACCACAGCACAAAGGATCCGGATCGATGGACATGAAGCGCAATCATTACGAAGACGTCCGGCTCTTTTCCTCCGGTGTGGTGGTATTCTGGTTCCTGGCGCTCATGGTCTCGCTCGCGGTCTTCCCCTTTCTGGCCCGATCCTATGGAAAAGGCTATTACATCTACATGGCCAACTATGTGGCCATACATGTCATCGTCGCTGTGGGTCTGAATCTTCTGGTGGGATACGCCGGCCAGATATCCTTGGGCCATGCGGGGTTCTTTGCGCTCGGGGCCTATGGCACACTGTTGTTCATGCTCAAGCTGGGGCTTCCGTTCTATGTGGCGCTGCCGCTCGCCGGCCTCTGCGCCGCGGCCTTCGGATTCCTGCTCGGGTTGCCGGCGTTGAGGCTGGAGGGTCCGTACCTCGCGATCGTCACCCTGGGCTTCGGGCTGACCGTGACCCAGATCATTGGCCGTTGGGAACTCTTCGGAGGCAGAACAGGGCTGCACGCGCCTGAACCGGTAATCGGTTCCATAGTGCTCAAGGGCGATTTCGACCTGTACTGGATAATTGCGCCGGTCGCGGTATTTTTGACCATAGCGGCTCGCAACCTGGTCAAGACCAAGGTGGGGCGAGCATTCATTGCCATCCGCGATTCAGACATAGCGGCCCAGACAATGGGCGTGAATCTGACCTATTACAAGACCCTCGCGTTTGCAGTCTCAGCGTTCTACACCGGCGTGGCAGGCGGTCTGTACGCCTTTTCCCTCGGTTTTATCGAACCCCAGATCTTCAACCTGATGCTGTCCATACTCTTCCTGGCCATGGTTGTGGTGGGAGGACTGGGTTCCACGCTCGGCGCAGTGGCAGGGGCAATCTTGATTGCCATGCTGAATCTCAAGCTTGCCGTGGTCCAGAATTTGCCGCTGGTGGGACCGGTGCTCTTGAATCTTTCCGAGACATGGTTCAGCGTTTCAGGCCTGCCCAATATTCAGTTTGTCGTGTACGGTCTGATCATGTTCCTCATCATAGTCTTTGAACCTTTGGGGCTTTTTGGGTTCTGGATACGGACCAAGATCTACTGGAGGACTTTTCCGTTTTAGGATAATGTTTCACCGGGCTTGAAGCGGTTGTGCGCCCGGTGAGCTCGGCGGCGAGATTCATCTTCCCCTCCGTGCCTTCCCCATGCGCAAATTGGGGTAGTTTGTACGATGAACGGTTGCATATCAGGAGTGGTAGCGTTCTATGTTTTTGCAGGTAGTCATCGGCGGAATAGCAGTGGGCAGCGCGTACGCTCTCATGGCGCTGGCCATGGTGATCATATACAAAACATCCGAGGTCCTGAACTTTGCCCAGGGCGACATGGCAATGCTCAGCGCTTACGTGACCTTCATGATGCTGAGTGGTTACGGCCTCCCCTTTCCGGTGGCTTTCCCTCTCACAATGCTCTTCGCCATAATCCTGGGCATGAGTTGTGAGTTCCTGTTCCTCCGTAGGGCCAAGGAACCTACCGTGCTCGGCATGATCATCATGACCTTGAGTCTGGAGATGATCATCTTCGGTTTGGTCTCCTGGAAATGGGGATCGGACCAGAGAACGCTGCCCTTTCCCATATCTTCTTATGACGCATACACAGTGGGAGATCTTATCATCAGCAAGCTGGAACTTGTTACCTTTGTCACAGCGCTGTTGATGATGCTCATGCTGTTTTTGTTTTTCCGTTACACGAAAGTGGGCATCGCGGTTAAGGCAACTCAGCTCAACAAGGACGCGGCCCGACTCATGGGCATCAGGACGAATCGCATCCTCATGGGGACCTGGGGGCTGGCCTCGGTGGTAGGCGCGACAGCCGCTCTGCTGATAGCGCCGGCCTCCACTTTGGACCCCTATATGATGTGGGACCCGCTGCTCAAAGGATTTTCTTCGGCCGTACTCGGCGGCATGACCAGTCTGCCGGGGGCCGCGATCGGAGGATACATCGTCGGAATTGTGGAGAATCTCTTCGGGACATATGTCTCCATTGAATTCAAGTCAGTGGTTGCGTTTGCGCTGATTGTCATCATATTGTGCATAAAGCCCAGCGGGCTTCTGGCCCGCCATTACGTCAAGAAGGTTTAGGGGTCTCGGTTTGTTCCGCATGCCCCGGGATGCCGCGGGCAAGGAACCCGAACCGAGAATCATCTCAAAACTGATCCCAAACAGAAAGGACTATAGGACATGAAAGGTAAGCCGGCTCGGATTATCGGCCTAACGGCAATTCTCTCAATCGTTCTTGGAGGCGCAATCGGGTGGGCCGCAGACGTTCAAGGGGTGTCGGACACAGAGATCCGCATCGGAGCGTGGGCGCCGCAGACAGGGCCCGCGGCTCCATGGGGAGCGGTATCGCGCGGGACTGATGTCTACTTCAAAATGATCAACGCTGAAGGTGGAATACACGGCCGAAAAATAAAATTCCTGTCCTTCGACGATCAGTATAACCCGGCCAAGACCAAGGCCGGGGTCAAGGAGATCGTGGAAGGTCCCGGCGTCTTTGCCTTTGTCGCAGGCACGGGCACGGCGTGCGGGCTCGCGGTCAGGGACTACCTGGTGGACCACGGAGTCATATGGATAGCGCTGCCCAACGGCTGGGCCGTCAAAGGCGACAAGCACTTTTTCTTCCTTTACCCCGAGTACCCGGACGAAGCCGCGATCCTGGTGAAGTATGCAGTGGAGAAAATGGGAAAGAAGAAGATAGCGTTCTTCTACCAGAACGACGACTACGGCAAGGGCGGACTCAAGGGCGCCCGGGAAGAACTCAAGAAACACAACATGAAATTCGCGGTTGAGATCCCTTGTGAAGCCCAGGATAGGGACCTTAAATCCCAGGCCATTAAACTCAAGATGGCGAAGCCGGATGCGGTAATCATGTGGGTCAATCCCTTGAGCGCAATAATAATGCGCAAGACCGCCGCGGCCCTCAAGGTGGAAACCCAATGGATCGCCCCAAGCACACTGGCCGACACGCCGTTTATGAACAAGGTCACCGATGGCCTGTGGGAAGGGACGGTCTATTCCTGCATTGCGGAGCTTGCGGAATCGGGTAACCCTCTGGTCAAAAAATACAAGGCCGCGTTTGACAAGTATGCTCCCAAGAGTGAGCGATGGAGCTTTTTGTACCTCGCAGGCATAGGCTTTGCCGAGCCGCTGGTGGAGGCCCTCAAACGAGTGGGCCGCGACGTGACGACCGAGAAGGTCATCGCTGAATTGGACAAGATGAAGAACTTCAAAGGCATCTTTGGGCATATCACCTTTTCTCCCGAGGATCGTCAGGGACAAAAAGAGGTCTTTATCGCGGAAGCGCTCAAGGGCGGAAAGTCAAAGCAACTCACCGGCTGGATAAAACGTTAGGTTATTGTTTCAAACAGGAACACCCGGGCCCGGACCCGTCGGATGTCGGGTCCTTTGCCCGGGTTCACGGTAATTGTCATATGAGC
>CAZGNL010000068.1:17901-26865 GCA_964527475.1 uncultured Syntrophaceae bacterium | reverse complement strand
CATAGGTCTGCCCCTACGCCCGGGTTTGTACCATTGCTGGGCAAGGTGTAGGGGCTCACCTGTGTGTGCGCCCTCTTGCATGGTCGGTCATTGGCGGCGACCGGTGGACCTTGAAATGCACCCACTTTCACATAGAAGTCCTCTTTGTTCGAGGATGCGCGGTGCCCCCCCATGAACTCACTTGCCGAACAGTTTGTCCCCGAGCATGCTCAAGCCCTGGGATAACAGGTCGTCGTCCGGGACATCGCCGTCCGGTGTGAGTTGGTCTACGATCTGGGGTAAGATCTCTGCCAATCCACCTGACGCCTCATCGGTGGAGACACCAATTTTGTCTGCAATTTCCTGGATTTGACCGCTACCCAGGACCTGGAGGATCTGTTCCGGAGAAATGGGAAGGTTTTCTCCTTGGCCGATCCATGAAGAGACTTCGTCCCCGAGCCCGCTGTTGGTGAGTGTTTCCGCCAGACCCCCAATTCCTCCGGACCCGGAATCCTTGATAAGAGACATGACGGTTTCCAAAAGAGTGTTCTGTGCAGTCCCGCTGGAGAGGACCTGTTTCAGAAGCCCTCCTGCAATCTGATCTAGCAATCCCATACTGAACCTCCTTGCGGTGGATAACTGAATTCGTTCTGAATTATATGGCAGTCACTCCATCACTGGGGTCTTGATCCCACCAACGCGTGGTCCGGGATGTTACGGGACCACACCACAGCCTCCTTGTAACTTCTGCTCAATGCACTGAACGAGTGTATCGGTGACCCGGAGAGCAACATAAGCTTCTTATCTTTATCGGTCAAGTCGGGATTGCTCACACAGAAAGGCCTTTATGCGAGGAGGTTGATGCGAAAACAACCCAGTGGAAGTTGACGGACTTCGAGTCGTGAAGTAGTTTGGAAACTAACCCTGTGAATTGCTCCACCAATCCCGAAGGAGAACATGAATGCTCAAGAATCCGCGACTGAGGAATTGCTACCGTGTCGGCTTGCTTGAGGAAGATACGGCCATCCTCGTGGCGGAAAATGCCCAGAAGATCGTCGAGGGAAAGCTCCTTTGCGCCATATTGGGAAGCATGAGGGACGGAAGGTCTTCCGACGATATAGCGGACGCTCTTTCGGATCGATATGACATTGCCGAAACATATTACGGCCTAGCTGAACTGGAGAAGCTCGGATTGGCGGAAGAAGCGAACGGTCAAGATTCCCCTGATGCGGTTTTCTGGGGATTGATGGGAACCGAGTCGGATGCGAATCTTAAACGTATGGCTCGTGCCTGCGTGGCTGTTGGGTCGACCAGCGGAGAGAATTCCACACTAGTGGAAACGTTGCGGCGTTCCGGGCTGCATGGAGTGACCGAGACATCTTTGCGTGATACCAACGTCGAAAACCGAGAAATCACCATCGTTGTTGCACAAGACTACCTTGAAGAGGGTCTGCGGGAGTTCAATAGGCTCGCTTTGGACAAGGAACACCGTTGGATGCTGTGCAAGCCCGCCGGTATTCGGCCCTGGATCGGTCCTCTCTTTGTTCCAGGCGAAACGGGCT
Organism: uncultured Syntrophaceae bacterium; assembly: GCA_964527475.1. Classification (GTDB taxonomy): domain Bacteria; phylum Desulfobacterota; class Desulfomonilia; order Desulfomonilales; family Desulfomonilaceae; genus CAZGNL01. Next base: position 25,324 of record CAZGNL010000068.1, on the reverse strand, counting down.
GTTGGCGGTGCCTGGAGGAGCGACTGCGGTACAACCGGGAAGTAGAAGAGTTCATCAGGTTCAAGACCGGCGATCACACTCCGCCCATGTTCCCGATCGGAGCCACGGCAGCCTCCAGAGGACCGGCGGAGAGCATTGTAGCGACGGCGGTTGGAAGGCTCCTGGCTGGTGAAGATCTCGATGCTCTGAAAGGAAAGGTGCTCTCCTTTGATTGGAAGACAATGGAGTTCACAACACATGACTTGACTCGACTGCCCCATTGCCCGGAATGTGGAGCGGGATCGGCCGACGAAGAGTCTCATCCGGATGTGCCGTCTCTCACCTCGCGCAAGAAGAGGTATCGGCTGGATGGCGGCCACAGAATCTACACGCCTGAAGTGACGTTGGAACGGTACAGCCGGCACATGAGTCGGATCACCGGCGTACTGAGTCCCATGGTTTCCACCACGCCGGAATTCCTCAAGAAGACTGATCCCGCAGGACCCACGTTGATGAGAACCTATGGAGCCGGCCACGCGTCTGTCGGAAAAGTGCGCCGATTAGAAGATGTGAAAAAGGGCATACGGTCTGGAGCCAGTGCAGGAAAAGGCCTGACCGATATCCAGGCCAAAACCAGTTGCCTGTGCGAAGCAATCGAAAGGGTCAGCGGGATCTTCCGCGGGTCCGAGTACAGGAATCGAGCTAAATACCAGCAGGTTAAAGATCGAGCGTTCCATCCTCACGAACTTCTCCTCTACAGTGAGAAGCAATACAGTGAACGCTCCAAGTGGAATGAGATCGATTGCCCCTTCGCCAAAGTCCCGGCGCGGTTCGACGAATCCCAGGCAATTGACTGGTCGCCGGTATGGTCCATCACGCACAAAGACTGGAAACTGGCGCCCACGGCGTTTCTCTACTATGGGTATGTCCAAGATCCGGAAAGGGCTTTCTGTAAGGCGGACTCAAATGGTAACGCGGCCGGCAACTGCTTGGAAGAGGCCGTGCTCCAAGGCTTGCTGGAACTCATTGAACGTGATGCGGTTGCTCTTTGGTGGTACAACATGATCCCCATGCCGTCCGTTGACCTGGAACAGATCAAGGACCCCATGATCAACCCATTCATTGAGACCTTCGCCGCGATCTGCCGAAAAGTCTGGGTCCTGGATATGACCAATGACTTGGGCGTGCCTGTTTTTGCAGCTTTTTCCTCCGAGACTTCCGGCGGGTCGGATCGACCGATCTTCGGCTTCGGCGCTCACCTGGATCCCAAGACTGCGTTCACGCGAGCGCTATCTGAAATGACTCAATCACTCGGTCTGATAGAGTTCCCACCCGAATTCCTGTCCGATGACGGTAAGCTCTCCCTGCACCGACAGTTCACGACAGAGACGAAACTGGAGGAGTGGCCGTACCTCCTGCCGACAGTGGACGAACCGGCAAAACGGCTTGAAAACTATGCAGACATGAGCTCGGACGATCTCCTTGAAGATCTGAGCCTATGTGTCGACATTCTGAACAAGCGAGGGCTGGAGGTGCTGGTTAATGACCAGACCCGCTCTGACCTCGGACTCAGCGTGGTGAAGGTGATTGTCCCCGGACTCCGCCACTTCTGGGCACGATATGCTCCCGGCCGTCTCTACGATGTTCCCGTACAAATGGGGTGGCTGGCTGAACCCACGGCTGAAGAAGACCTCAATCCAACACCGATTTTTTTCTGACCCTTTTGCGGAGATTGGAATCGTACATGACTTTGCAATCAAGATTTCGGTTGGCTTCCGATGTGGCGCTCGAAGAGCAGGGAGAGGCGCTCTTTCTATTCCTCCCTGCAAGGATCACCCATGCTCCTCTAAGACTCCCTCTCGAACTCAAGAACTCTTTGGAGACACTTCGGGTTGATTTTATTTCGAGTTTGCAGATGGAAGATGTGATCACCGCCGGCGCCACTGGGGAAGGCCTTATAGCTCGGTACTTCTATCTCCGGACTCTGAAAAGAAACGGCTTCCTGTGCGAGAGAATCAGCAGTAACGGGTTTGACTTGATTGAGATGCTTCCCGCGCAATACATTGAGGCCGAATCATTGTCAAATTCGGCTGAATGTAAGCTCAGCAGGTTTGCTTACATACATCAGGAGAGCGATGCCCTTGTTCTGGAATCGCCGTTAAGCCTTCACAAGATGGTTTTCCTCGATGACAGGCTGCTTCGGCTATTGTCGTTGCTCGGTAGGGGTATCTCCATAGGCAAGATTGCAGAACAACCCTCTGATTTCGATGAGCAGGTGATTCGCGAACTTGTTGAGGTCATGGTTTCGTGCGCCTTTGTGGTGTCGACGGAGGTTGATGGTGGACAACGAGAGGATGCTCTACCTCTTGCAACATGGGAGTTTCACGATCTGCTCTTTCAAGCACGCTCCAGAGTGGGCAGGCATCGTAATCCTTCCGGGGGAACGTACCGTTTTCTGGAAACGATCCCGCGGTTACCGGTAATGAAGCCCGCCATGTCTCAGGACGTGATTGCACTGGAAGAGCCCGATATTGACGCATTGGAGGAGAACGACAAGCCTTTCAGCGCAGTATTGGAGGATAGGATGTCCATTCGGGAATTCGCGGACACTCCCATAAGCCTCTCGGAACTGGGTGATCTGCTCTTCCGTGCAGCCAGAATCAAGTACGTCCAGAAGGGTGATGAACATGGCGATGTGGCCTTTCGGCCATACCCTGGTGGCGGGGCAATCCACGAGTTGGAGATCTACCCTTTGGTCAAGCGTTGTAAAGGCGTCGATGCCGGACTCTATCGCTACAACCCCAAAGAGCACCAATTGGAACGCATATCCGACTTTACGGTGGATTTGGAATCCATCGTGTATTACGCAGCCGTTGCCATGGCGAAACCGGAGCAAAAGGAAGGTGTCCAAGTCCTTCTGCTCATCACGTCTCGATTTCCCAGACTCTCCTGGAAGTATCAGTCCATGGCCTACGCAACTACGCTCAAAGGCCTGGGATGCCTCTATCAGACATTGTACCTGGTGGCTACGGCCATGGAACTGGCCCCCTGCGCCATTGGCGCAGGCGATTCCGATCTGTTTGCCAAGGCAACGGGAATAGATTACTATGATGAACCGTTGATCGGTGAGTTTGTTATCGGAAAACCCAGGGAATAGCGACGGGGTATTCTGAAACACGGAAGGGTGGAATGATGCGGGAACCGGAATCCATTACCGTCATTGTGTCTCCTGATGAGCAGTGGCTCCCCACGGTTAAGACCGTAGCTACAGACTACTGTATTGCCCTGGACTTCCCGGAGTCCCTCATTCAGCGCATTGTGTCTTCAACAGAGGAGGCGTGCTCGGAACTTGTCCATCACTGCCTTGAGGCCGAGATAGATGAGCAGTTCAGCCTCAAATTGAGCTACCGTGACAAAGCCTGCGTCGTGGAAATCATCTACAACAAGGATGTGCCGCTGGACCCAACGGACTCTGAGGAGACCAACAACAAACTCCAGGACGCCGAACATATCGAGACGCACACGCTCTGGCTTCGAGCCCTCAAGCACAAGATGGATCGGGTCTTCTTCAGGTATGAAGCCGATCGCCGGGTGCTCGAAATGAGGACCTATCGACGTAGCGAGGACCACGTCGGCCGGCACTGGCTTATGGGTCTGACAGCGCGGATCAGAAAAGAAGTGAAGATAGACGTTCAACGAGATGAGACCGGCAATCCCGTTTCCTCGATCTTGCACGATCTGGAATCGGGAAGAGTATTGAAGATGGATTTCGGAGCGACCTTTGTCATAGAGAGACTCGATGGAACCCAGACCTTCTACGACATCTATATGGAGTTTATTGATAAGGTCTCACTCACGAGTCCGGAACACCTCGCCATGATCTTCACAGCCCTGGAGGGAGCGGGGATGCTCGAAAGGCATGAAGCGGAAGTGAAGAGACGAGGCGTCCTGGGAAGAATTTCGGACACCATCAATAAGGTGGCGTTCCGTAGTCTCAATATTCCCCATGCGGATCGCCTTGTGGATGACCTGTATAAGCGGGTGATCTGGTTGTTTCGTCCCATTGTGACAGCGTTCATCCTACTGTTCGTTGTATCGGGTTTTATTCCACTGTCCTACGAGATTTCCGCAGTGCATGAGTTGATTTCCAAACCGGCTCTTGTTCTGCACTCAAACCCATTTCTTATCTTCGAACTGTATGTATTGATGACGCTGGTGGCAGTCATGCACGAGTTCACACACGCGCTGACTTGCAGGCATTTCGGCGGGAGTGTGCATAGAATTGGAATTATGTTCTACCTGGCCATGATCATCTTTTTCGCTGATGTGTCCGCGGCTTGGGGGTTCCGGAACAAGTGGAAAAGGATAGCAGTGGCCTTAGCCGGCCCGATACTCAACCTGGTCGTCATGTCGGTCTGCTTCTGGATGTGGCATTTTCAAAAGGCGCACGTGCCGCCCGATCATTCCATCTGGTTCCTCATGGGCTTCTTCTGCCTCTACTCGACCATACTCAACTTCGTTCCATTCATTAAGATGGACGGCTATTACATGCTCTCTGACTTGACCGGCATCTCCACGCTGAGAGAGAAGTCATTTGCGTATCTGGGGCAGAAGCTCTTTGGTGTTTTCGGGATCGGACGCAATGAGGAACAGATTAGTCCAATGGGAAGAGAGAAGTGGATCCTGTGGAGCTACGGTTTGACCGGCGCCGCATTTACTGCGCTCTTCTTTGCATATCCCTGTGTGGAGTTCATCCACTATATATCGACTGAACATCCATCGAAAGGCATGCTCATATTCTTCGGAGTCATGGTAGCTCTAACCCTGTACAACGCTGCGTATAGAGCGTATCAGATGGCGCATTCCCGGTTGAACAGGGAGATTGTCATCGCGTGATACGGGAACTGCTGCGATCGGCGCTCAAACCGCATGAGCCTCGGATTCATCGCACCGAGGTGCCGGGAAAGGACTCCCGAAATAGAGGCTGTGACAGCCAAATTCACGACTGCCAACTCTCCTCAAGCGTCTGAACACATTAGCGTTGTGCCCAAACCCGCATGGCTTGCACGGACGTCTGCGAGGTGCACTTGGAGACAAACGACACCACGTCGAGTGGGCCCTCCATTCTCACCGGGCGCAAAACCGCTTCAAGCCCGGTGAACCATTACCTTGCAATGATCCTTTCCTTGACAACGTACAGACCCCAGCTTGCCAGGACTGCCGTCAGATACGAAATAGCTAGTTTTAGATAGACGGAGGCGCTGAAGGACAAGAGAAAGTATTCCGTCCAGACGCAAATTATGAGATGAAATATGTAAATTGTGTACGAAGCCCTGGAGAGGCTTTGAAGAAAAGCAGACTGGAAATTAACATATCTCCGAAAGATTGAAAGGAATGCCAACGATAGCGACACGCATAGGGCCGGGGCAGTAACGAGGTTGAGACACAGCGCTGGATCGTGCCATAGCGTGAAGAAAGAACGGGTCTCGGACACGGGCATGAGCTTGGCGATCAATAGGATCACACATGAGATGGAAATCCACGTAAATGGGGACGTGAATATTGCCTCCTCTATTTTCTTGAATCGTTCAGTGCCGTACGACTGCCCGAGCATCACGCCAAAAACGAAAAAGGAAAAGTCCACAAGATATCTGATATCGACGAAAAAGAACGGCCCTGACAGGACTTCCCAATGGGCCGCAAACTTGGGATCAATGAGCGCTGCGCCTATTGCAAATCCCAGATAGGAGCATGCGAAGAGCAAGGCATAGATCCAAGACGGCTTTTCCACGGCAATCCGTTGCACGGCCCGGCCGATTCCTGCATAAGCTTCACTGAAGAGCGCCCGAAATGCAACGGCGATTGCCTCGAATACCAAGAGCATCCACAAAAACCAGCCATGAACGATATACCATTTCCCTGAGAAGAACTCGTTGAAGAAGAAGTGCGTCGGATCGACATCTCGCCACGTGAGAATGCAGGGGAGATAGTGCATGAGCGGTGACAGAATGAAGGCAATTACGAGCAGCGGAATACCGATTCGTACCAGGCGTCTTTTCACGTACCCGGCAATCCCGTATCTCCGTATGCCCACATCCACGAAAAGACCTGATATGAAGAAGAGGAGCGGGATCACGAAAGGGATTCGAAATGCGCGAATACCGAGTAGGAGGTCTTCAATCGCGTTTGGATCTGCAATGAACCAGAGTGAATCCTTGCAGCTAAAGAAATTGAGTCCGGCAGCGCTCGTGTAGGCAACGGACGCGTGCTCCAAGACGATGAAGAGAATCAGCGCGGTTCGTAGATAGTCGAGGTACAGGCTGCGAGCAGGTATCCGGTTCATTGGATCGTCAATTTCATCGCTGGGCCCCTTTTCCGCCGTAATTTCGCAGCAAAAACCGTGGGACGATATTTTGGGGGTCCTCGAGCGTGGGGCCCTGCTCGATGCAATCCAGCTTTGATGTCTTCTTGCGTAGGTCACTGCACATTATCCTCGATTCCTTCCTGGTCTTGCGCTGCGCCAGGTCGAACGCATCCTTGAGGTTGCCAACCCCGCTGTTCATTGCGGCCACCATCTCTTTTGTGAAGAGAGCGTACTTCGGCGTGCTGAAGGCCAGTTGCCCTGCCTCCGAGGCAGCTATGAGAGCGGCGCCTTTGAGGCCGTAATCTATCTTTGTGCCCTTTGGGTGAAGATCTTCCCAGGCTCCGAGCGCGTGGCAGGTGTCTGCAATGACGAGCTTTGCCTTTCCGGGGACTTTGTCAACGAGCGCGGAGAATTCCAGATCGTTCATCCAGATATGGGCAAGGACGGCCTGCAGGCCGGCAAAGGGGAATTCTTTCGACCACAGGATAAACACATACTCGGGGTCCCCACTGTCGCTCCCTTCGGGAAGAAGTGTGCCGTGGCCGTTATAGTAGACGATAATGGTCTTGTCCGGGCCCGATTTCCGTGAAAGCCATGTGAAGCCGTTTGCCACGCCTTCGTAGGTTGCCTGTTCGTCGACAACGGTTAGAATATTCTCAGGGGGAATCCCTAATCGCGCAGTGGCTGCCTCCACGAAAAGACGAACCGTGTCCCGGCAGGTACGAAGCCCTCTCCAAGGAACACAGCAGCCGATCGCAAGCACGTAAGTCTTCTTGGGATCTATGTTCCCGACTGCATTGCCCTGATTGTCAACGGTCCGGCTTTGACCGCACGAATCAGAGGTCGCAAAGGCAATCATTGACATGGAAAGCGCTGCCATGAGAAAAGCTCTAAGCCGCATGTTATCCCTCATTAGGAGCCTACCCATTAGATACGACCACCTCCACAGCCGGATGGCCACGATCCCTTTTCTTTGGAAATCATGGCCGGATGAAAGGGCTGGACGCTTCGAAGAACCTACTTAGTCTTGGCCTTCTCGCATTCCTCGCACTTTTTGATCTTTACCCCGCCGATCTTCTT
>CAZGNL010000068.1:17721-17801 GCA_964527475.1 uncultured Syntrophaceae bacterium | reverse complement strand
ACGCAATCACTAGAATCCTTTTCATGACTCCTCCTTCTTGTAGATCATTTGGGTCAGAGTTCGTCTGAGCTTTGGTAATC
>CAZGNL010000068.1:0-17621 GCA_964527475.1 uncultured Syntrophaceae bacterium | reverse complement strand
CGTTTCAGACTACTTCTTCTTGGCCTTCTCGCATTCCTCGCACTTTTTGATCTTTGCCCCGCCGATTTTCTTGCAGTCGGCCTCGTTCCTGGTCACCACACAAGTCTGTTTGACGCAGCAGAAGCAACCCGCGAATTTGCCGTCAACTCCCAACAAGTGGGGGATCATGCGTGATTGCCCTTGTGCGGCGAGGGCAGTGCTCAATAAGAATAGCATAGCGAAAAATATGATCTTTTTCATGTGTCCTCCTTCTTGTAGAGCATTTGGGTCAGAGTTCGTCTGAGCTTTGGTAATCCGTTTCAGACTACTTCTTCTTGGCCTTCTCGCATTCCTCGCACTTTTTGATCTTTACCCCGCCGATCTTCTTGCAGTCGGCTTCATTCCTGGTCACCACACAGGTCTGTTTGACGCAGCAGAAGCAACCCGTAGGTTTCCCATCAGCGCCCAAAATAAGCTTCATTATCCCGCCCGTTGTTGCAAAACTGAGCGAAGACAGTGCAAACACCAAAAATAACGCAATCACTAGAATCCTTTTCATGACTCCTCCTTCTTGTAGATCATTTGGGTCGGAGTTCGTCTGAGCTTTGGTAATCCGTTACAGACTACTTCTTCTTGGCCTTCTCGCATTCCTCACATTTCTTGATCTTCACGCCGCCGATCTTCTTGCAGTCGGCTTCATTCCTTGTCACCACACAGGTTTGTTTGACGCAGCAGAAGCAACCAGCAGCTTTGCCTTTGACGCCCAAGAACGCTTGAACGTCATCCTCATCCGCCCCTTGCGCGACCAGGGCAGCGCCTAATAAGAATACCACAGCCAACAGAATGATCTTTTTCATAACTCCTCCTTCTCACTTAATTCCGAGTATCAGAGCAGAGCTTTCTGTACCGGTAATTTCAAATAGCATGATCCTATTTTGTGGTCCTTCCTCTCCCCTTACTGACGAACAGAGCGGCGAACCGCGAAATCGCGTATCACTTTATTCTCAATTCTCCCTTCTGGTCAGCATCCCGTCTGAATCCTACACGGCCGACTTTGGCATCCGGTCTCAGCATCAGTCCGAGCATGTCTGCTAGAACGTTGCGGCCGGCAGGCATCATGTCCTGAAAGTACCACTCCTCTTCAAATCTTATTCGAGAGTCCCAATTCTCCAAATCTGCAATGCTTGATACTCCCCATTTGAAAGGCGTCAGTTTTGGATCAATCCCCGGGATTGTTGATCGTAGATGCATGGGACTCCCTGCGTCAAGGAGGACCTCTGCCTTTGGGAAATGGTCTGCAATATTCTGAAAGAGGGCTCGTACATCATCTTCTTCAAAGTAAACAAGAAGCCCCTCAGCGATGAGCAGAATAGGAGAATCTTTCGGGACCCTCCCCATCCAATCGAAATCCAAGACGGACTTGGGAATGAAGGAGAGCCGCTCCGATTCCAACAAGAGTTGCCTGCGGAGATCAATCATCTCCGGCAGATCAACGTCAAACCAGCGTATTGTTCCGTTGTCTACTCGGAATAATCGTGTGTCGAGACCCGCGCCAAGGTTGACAATTGTACCATCTGAATGTCTGTCCACGAATTTTGTCGTCTCGGTGTCAAACAATTGAGTACGAGCTGCGATTACTGCTTGCCCCCGCAGATCATTGTCCAGATCAGAGAAGTCGTAGTCTATCCGATCGACCATTCCTTCCGCCATCAGGTCCTTGATTTTGGCGTCCGGCTTCCTGGATTCCTTGGCCCTTTGGTAAAGGACCACGAGAGCCGTGGTCTGATGGGGAGTCAGTCTGTCCACCTGGACCCGTCGCTCGTCTTCTGCTTGATCGGAATTCATCTTCCGTTTTCTCTTCACACAATCACCTTCACTCAACTGCGTGAAATGGGTCGTGCTCGGTCCGACTCACTGATTGACGTCGGTCGGGATGCCTCGGATTTCTCGATACTTCGCTCCTCGACTCCCTACCCATTCCTCGAAGCCGGCCAGGTAGCTATAGACAACCGGCGTGAGATAAAGCGTTACGACCTGAGATAGGAGCAGGCCGCCAACCACGGCCAATCCCAAAGGTTGCCTCGCCTCTCCACCTGCTCCGAAGCCGACGGCAATTGGAATCATCCCTGCGATGGCGGCCATGGTGGTCATCATGATCGGCCGGAATCGAACCAGCGATCCCTGGATCGCAGCTTCCTGGGGAGACTTGCCCTCCTTGACCTCGGCCTCTCGGGCGAAATCCACCACCATAATGGCGTTCTTCTTCACGATCCCGATGAGCATAAACAGGCCCACGTATCCGAACAGGTCAAGGGGAATACCGAACAACCACAGAACCAGGAGTCCGCCAAACGCGGCTGAGGGAAGCCCAGAGATAATTGTCAGGGGAACGATGAAGTTTTCGTAGAGGATCGCCAGGATCATGTAGATGACGACTATCGCGATAATGAGAAGGACGACAATGCTGTTGACCGACTCCTCGAATGCCTGTGCCGTTCCCCCGAATCGGTGCATGACTGCCGGCGACAGCGTTTTGGCGGCCAGGCTTCTCACAGCCGTGGTGGCCTCACCGAGTGAATGACCCGGCGCGGTGTTGAACGATATGGTCACCGAGGGAAGCTGATCGTAGTGATTTACCACCAACGGTCCGATGCTGGGCGATAGATCCGCGACCGTGTCCAGCCGGACCGGGGTCCCGTTACCCCCCATAACATACAGGCGAGAGAGCTGATCCATGTCGCGCTGATGTTTCTCCTCCACTTGCAGGATGACCTTGTAGGTGTCCGAGGCGCCATAAATGTTGGAAATCTGTCTTTCACCATACGCGGAGAACAACGTGTTTTCAATTGCCTCCACCCTGATTCCCAGGGTTGCCGCCTTGTCTCGATGGATATGGAGGTAGGCCTGGGGACTCTTGAGATACAGGTTGGAGTTCACGCCGGCGATTTCTCTGACTCCCCGAAGCGCCATGGTCAGCTCCTGGGCTTCCCGATACAGGGTCTCCGTGTCGGCCGACTGCAATACGAGCTGGTACGGGCTCGCGGATTGCTGAGCGGAGGCCTGGATCAACGGTGGTATTTCGAAGAAGGTCATTACTCCCGGGACGCTGTTCACCACGGGCCACAGCTCTTGAATCACCGTCTCGGCGCTATCCTTTCGGGGTGGAATGTCTTTGAACACCGGTATGAGCAGCGCCTGATTCTGCTGCGGGATTCCGGAGATTCCCAATACTGCTTCCACATTGGGGTTGTCCTGGACCAATTTGCTGATTCGCTTTGCGTGCGACGCCATCGCCTCCGGAGAAGCGCCCTGCTCGGCGATACTGATCCCCATAGCGTAGTTCATGTCCACATTTGGCACAAAGCCCTTGGGAATAATGAGAAACAGATGGATTGTGGCCGCCGGCATGAGGACCGCCATCACCACCGTGATGCGTCTGTGTCGGACCGCCTCCTCTAAGGTCCATTTGTATACGTTGAGAATTCGCTCGAAAAATGGACTGGTCTTTTCGATGGTCCCACCAGGCTTCAACACCCGGCTGCTGACCATGGGACTGACACAAATGGCCACCACTCCCGATACCAATATGGCTATGGTGATGGTAACCGCAAACTCGTTGAGAATCCGACCGTATATCCCCGCCATGAACATGATCGGCACGAAAACCACCGCCAAACTGGAGGTCATGGAGATTATTGTGAACAGAATCTCGCGAGAACCATCAATAGCAGCCTGGAACGGTTTTTTGCCCATTTGCATGTGACGGACCACATTCTCGAGCACGACGATAGCGTCATCCACCACAAAACCTACGGCCAGAACCAGCGCCATAAGCGATAGATTGTCCAGAGAAAAGCCCCACAAATACATCACAGCGAAGGTGAACACGATTGAAAGGGGGATCGCCACACCCGCCACAAAGGTTGCCATCACACTCCTGAGAAAGAGATACACCACGACTACCACAAGGAGTATGGCCAGGATGAGCGTGAACTTCACATCATCAATCGATTTTCGGATCGATTGTGACATGTCGTACAAAATGGTGAGTTTGACCGTGGGCGGAAGCGAGGCGCGTATCGCCGGCAGTCTCTTCTCGATCTCGTCTACGATTTCAACGGTGTTGGTTCCAGGCTGTCGGTTCACGCCGAGCGCGACACAGGGTTTCCCGTTGTAGAAGGATGTGGCTTTGTTGTTCAGGACGCTGTTCTCAACCGTGCCCAGTTGGCCCAGCCGGACCGGTTGCCCATCAATGTACGAGACGATGATGGATTTGTACGCCTCCGCGTCCATGAGCTGTCCGGAGGTGTTGACGGTCCTACTGCGAACCTTCCCATCCAACGTTCCCAACGGCAGTTTCACGTTTTCGCCGACGATGGCTCGCTCGACATCATTGAAACTTATCTCTCTCGCGGCCAGCTCTTCCGGGTCCATCCTCACACGCACGGTGAATTTCTGCTCACTGTAATCGAGGACCTGGGCCACGCCGGGAACCGTGGTGAGACTGTCCGTGACGAAGGTCCGAGCATAGTCCGTGACCTTGTACAGGGGCATGGCGTCAGAGGACATGATCAGGTAGTAGATCGGGACGTCGGAGGGATTCACCTTCTGGAATGTGGGCGGGCTGGGCATGTTTGTCGGAAGATCTCCGCTCGCCCGGGAGATGGCCGCCTGCACATCCATTGCCGCAGAATCGATATTCCGGGAAAGGTTGAATTGGAGACTGATGGACGTCATGCCAAGGCGGCTCGTGGAGTTCATGGACTTCAGCCCTTCTATGGCTGAGAACTGCCGTTCCAAGGGAGTTGCGACGCTTGAGGCTATGGTGTCCGGACCCGCGCCGGGTAGGCCGGCGATTACTTGAATGGTGGGATATTCGACCTGAGGCAGATTCGAGACAGGTAGACTCACGTAGCCTATGGCGCCAAAGACCACCATCGCGATCATCACGGTGGTCGAGAGCACCGGTCGTCTGATGAATATCTCTGTTATGCTCATGGTCTATCCGCTCGTGCCGGTTACTTCTCGCCCTTTTTCCCAGCGGCCGCTGATGAGGGCTTCGCTCCCGCGGCGCCCTTCTTCGTAGCGGCCATGACCTTGGCCCCGGGGTGTAGTGTGAGCTTCCCGGTCGTGACCACTTCTTCGCCGCGTTTCAGTCCTGAGGAAAGGACGCTCATTCCTTCATAGCGTCGACCGACTACAACCGGCCTCATCTTCACCGTGCGGTCCTTTTTCACGAGCCATACGTATTGCCCCTTCGGACCGTCACTCACCGCTTGAGTCGAGACCAGAGGCGCATTCTTCGTCACACCTACATTCAGGAGCGCCTTGACAAATTGGCCGGGCCACAATCGCCCGTCTTTGTTAGGAAAGATCGCCTGGAGCATAATCATTCCGGTCTTCGGATTCACGGTATTCTGAATCAAGTCCAGCCGTCCCATCTCCGGCTTCTTACTGCCCGGAATCAGAGCCTGTGTCTGCAACGGGCCGCTTGACGAGCTTGTTTTGATCTCCGGCAGGAATTTCCCGGGCAGCGAGAAGGTGACTGTGATGGGTTGCATCTGTTTGATGTTTACAAGTCTGTCTCTGTACGCGGACACGGTGTTGCCCGCATCCACTTCAATCTCACCCGATCGTCCGTCCAGCGGAGACCGTATTGAGCAGTACTGCAGATCGAGCCGCGCCAACTCTTCCTTAGCCGTCTGCAACTCGACCTGGTTTTCCTTGGATTTCAAACCGATCTGGATCTGCTCGAACTTCTCAGGGGTGACCATCTTCTGCTCTAGCAGCGCCTCGTATCGGCGAAGATCCACGCGAGCGTGCTTCAATTCGATCTTGGCCGTCTTCAATCCGGCCGTGGTTTCCCTGAGTCTCGCCTCGAACGGAGCAGGATCGATGGAGAAGAGCAACTGCCCTTTCCGGACGTCATCCCCCTGTTGGAACTCCTCCTTCAGCAGCAGACCCGTGACCCTGGGCTTGATGTCAACCGATTGGAACGCCTCCACACGTCCTATGGCGTCAAGGAAATGGGGCGTGTCCTTCTGCACGACCTTTGCAGTTATCACCGGAACTGGTGGAGGCCCTTTCCGGGCGACGCCCTTGTCCTTGGACCCGCAGGCTGCAAGTATCAGAGACAGGCCACAGAAAAGAACCATATAGCCGCGCAGTATAGTCGATCTCATGACGCATACTCCCGGCAGGTAGTTTCGCATTCATCCAGACGGGATTCAACATAAAAACCGTCCGGCCTTTCGTCTCTGGGGAGTTCTCGATGTCTTCTGTCCAGTCATTGCGAGGCTCCGGCCCCCCCAGAGAAAATTCATTATGACGAATTCGAAGATTGGATTCCCGCGGAACGCCGGAATTCACTCCCGGCAATGAGCTGTCCGCGCGTTTGTCTCTCTGTCGCTGCGCTTGAGGGCATACCAGGGCACTCGTTTTCGCGTTGACACGGGTGCCGCCACTCTGATATTATCAATGAAACGCAGTCTGATACTGGGAGAAATCGGGTGTCGAACCTTGCATGCTCGGAACACGCCCACCGGGGTGCACGGAACCACCGAGCAGACACGGTCTTAACACCGAGATGGACCTGTAACAGAGTGCTCGGAGGAAACGGGCTTGTTACCATGTTGGTGAGTTCATGTGAATCTCACCGCTGACGAACTGCGGATTCTCAGGTTCGGACCGGCCTCAACCCCCTGAGCGCACGGGCAGGAACAGGTACTGGGATGGTCTTCGGGAGTAGTGAGCATGGTTGGCCGGCAGCCGGCATTGCGAATTCTTCATGTGGGTGCCGCCGCAGCGCTGTTACTCATTGCATCGCTTGCGGCACAGTGGCCGTCCCCTTGCGTTGCCGAACCTCCTGCCAGGAGTTCGGCGCCCAAGCTGTCTTTGCCCCAAGCTGTGGCCATCGCCCTCAACCGCAACCACAACATGACCTTGGCCAATCTGGAGGTGAAGAGGAAGGAACATCAACGACGGGTCGCTTTCTCAGATTTCTTTCCGAGCATAGAGTTGGAATACACGGCCGAGGCCGACCGGTACGATAACCTTACCAACATTGAATACCTGAGCTATGCGCAGGACAGCCGCTGGTACGAGCGGACAATTGGCGGTACCACGATAGTCCCCGCTGAGCCATACCGGATCAACACGCACCAGAGTTTCAGTCTTTCCGCGACCTTGACCCAACCCATCTTCTCGGGTGGCAAACTCCTGAACGAGTACAAGAGGGCGAAACTGGGGGCAAAAGCGGCTCGTATCCAGCGAAAGTTGGACATGCAGGACCTCACTCTAGAGGTCCACAAAGCGTTCTACCACCTGGTTCTCTCACACAAGCTCCTGGGAACTACGACAAAGTCGGTTAAGGCCCTCGACGCGAACCTCAAACAGAGCATGGCGTTCCACAGGGCCGGCATAGTTCTCGAAGTGGACGTGCTTGCCGGCAGCGGTCAGCTCGCCAAAGCGCGAATATCTCAGAGGAAGGCGGCCAAAGCCATTGAACGGTACCGCGCCGGGCTCAATTTCCTGCTGAGATACCCGCCCAACGCTCCCACACAAGTGATCCGGAACCTCACATTCAAGCGCACCTCGTACGGAATTCCACAAATTTTCACCATAGCCGTTCGCAACAGGCTGGAGATCGTCAAGGCGAACATGACGGCCCAGGAAGCCATGGCCGCAGTGAAAGTCGCCCAAGCAAGGCTATTGCCCAGCCTGGACCTGGAGGTAGTGGGCACAAGAACCAATGACGACTGGAATGTGCTTGATCGGGAAGCGTACAACGATTGGACCTTGAAGGGGGTCCTCACCTGGACCTTTGACATGTACGGTAGACGAGAGAAGGTAAAACGAGATCGCGTAGCCTATGCCAAGAAGTTCGTGGACAAACAACTCCTGGTCCAACAGATCATGGAAGAGGTTCAGACTGCTTTCATTGCCATGAAACAGTCTGAAGAGGACATCCCCGACACCAAGATAGCGCTCGACGCCTTCCTGGCGAACTACCGGAAGAACGTGGCCCTCTACAAACAACAACTGGCCACGTATCGAGAGGTCTTGGACGCTGAGAAAGACGCTGCCCAGGCCGCGGCGGCCTATTACACGGCGCTGGCGAAGTGCGTGATCAATCGATCGACCTTGGAACGAAAGATGGGAATCCTGCGCTAGGAGCCTGTCGCAAAACCCGGAAAGACGTACCAATCGTGCCACGATCTGTGCATGGCGGAGCCATGCGTAGGGCGCCGCATGCTGCGCCCTCTTGGATAGCCGGTGCAAGGCGAAGCGTCAGGGTCATCCCGGCTCATCTATTTTCAGGTAAACGTCCCTATTTGGTTCTTCCACCCAATGAGATTGCTTCGCTGTGCTCGCAATGACAGATACTTCAGGTACTTGCTTGTTGGATGAACCAAGAACCGCACAGATTAGGTAAATCACATTATATATCAACATCCTGAGCAAACATATCTGGCTGGATTGGGGCCGATCGGTCTAAGTCCGACAGCCTCCTATAGTGCCACGTATTGAAAATGGGTTCTACGGCTGGACGCCTCCTCACCCTAACCCTCTCCCGCCAGGGGAGAGGGGACTCCTCCCCCCTCCCTTGACGCTTACTCTTACCCACACGTAACACCGTGGGTGGTGTAGAAGGGAGAGCCAGTCGTCCCTCCGGGACTTAAGGAAGGGAAATTGTGGTGGTTTCTTTTACCCGGCCATAAATGACCGGGCTACTATCAGATGCCCCGACGGGGCATGAAGAGGTGTCCCGTAGGGACACTAGAAAGTAGCCCGGTGCTTCAGCGCCGGGTTCCTCAATCCACTCTAACCCTGTCTGAGAGTCCCGGAGGGACGACAGAATGCGAGCGGCGCCCGCGGTGTTACGTGTGTCCCAGTGTAAGCCCTTGACGGGAGGGGTAGGGGGCATAGGCGTTAACTTAAGACTTGCGGCCGCTTTCTTGGCCCGTCATTCCAGAGCCTGCCCCGGACTACGATCCGGGGAACGCCGGAATCCAGTTCTTCATCGTAATCCCGCGTCTCGCGGGACTGGACCCCGGCTTTCGCCGGGGTGACGATTGAGAGGTCCGCACGTAACAGACCCCGTTTTCAGGGGTTTTGTACGCAATTTGGCCTTGAGTTAACGGTAATGGTTCACCGGGCTTGAAGCGGTTCTGCGCCCGGTGAGGTTTGGAGGGGGAGACTCATCTCCCCCTCCAAACCTCACCCATACGTAATTCCGGGAGCTTGTACGGTTCCCGGTGAACGGTTACAGTTAACGCCTATGGGGGTAGCGGGAGTGTGATCTTAACACCGAATATCAATGCGCATCACTATAGCTTGGCTTCAAAACATACATTGTCCGGAATAGGCCGGAGATGATATAGTCTCCTAAGGAAGCGCGTACACTGGATTCTCTAACTTAGAAAGTGGCACAGATTATGGGGGCAGGCCAAAGTCGAAAAAACGAGCGCGCAGAAGGAGTCGTTTTGAATAAGAACGTCCTGATTCTGGTATTTCTGCTTGTCGCAGCTGTAGCCGTGGGTGCTGGACTGTTTCTTAAGAAGGGAGATAATACCACGCCCCAATCAAATCCCTCCAAAGTCGAGAACACCACCGAAGAACCCAAGGGAATGGGCCCCATCGCAGTCATCCCCAAGGGGACTACCCATTCGTTCTGGAACTCGGTTCTTGCCGGTGCACAAAAGGCCGCCAAAGAGCACGATGTGGAGATCTTCTGGACGGGTCCGGACCGGGAGGGTGATCGTGAAAAACAGATCCAAATCGTCGAGGACTTCATAGTGAAGAAGGTGGCCGGCATAGTGCTGGCGCCCACCGACGCCGGCGCGCTCGTCCCCGTGGTCGAACGTGCAGCGGCCGCCAAGATACCGGTCGTTATCATCGACTCGGACATTGATACCGACAAGCGGATCTCCTTCGTGGCCACCGACAACTACGCGGGCGGCGCCCTCGCTGCGAAGCACATGGCGAAGCTCCTGGGCGGCAAGGGCAAGGTAGCCGTCATCAAGTACATGGCCGGCTCCGCGTCCACCACGGCTCGCGAAAACGGTTTCATCGAAACACTGAAGAAGGGGTTTCCCCAGATCGAGCTGGTTGAAGACCGCTACGGCATGGACACGGTAGAGACAGCGCTCTCCGCGGCCGAAGACGTGCTCACCCGCCACAAAGAGCTCGATGGCATCTTCGCCTGCAACGAGTCCACTTCTCGCGGCGCCCTGCGAGCGCTGGAGAGCCAGGGACGAGCCGACGCGGTGAAGATGATCGGCTTCGACGCTGCTGACGCCCTGGTCAAAGGTCTCGAGGCCGGGCGCATCGACGCTCTCGTAATCCAGAATCCTCAGGCCATGGGATACAAAGGCGTAGGCAGCGCGGTCGCGGCGATCAAGGGCGAAAGCGTCAAGGCGAGAATCGACACCGGGGTGGAACTCGTCACTAAGGATCGCTTGAACTCGCCCGAGATTCGTGCGCTCATCGGAAGCGAAGGTTGATGGCGCTGTGCCCGCAAGTCGAGTCTTCGCAGTTCGCCCTCGAGATGCAGGGGATCAGTAAGAGCTTTGGCCCCATCAAGGCCCTCGAAGATATCACGCTACGCGTCCGGCAGGGGACGGTTCACGCCCTGGTGGGCGAAAACGGCGCGGGCAAATCCACTTTGATGAAGATCCTCTCGGGAGTTCATCAGCCCGACACCGGAACCATCATGCGACAGGGTAAAACCTGCGCGTGGAAGCATCCTTCCGACTCCCTCGCGGCCGGGGTCGCGATGATCTACCAGGAGCTCAGCCTCGCCCCGGATCTCACCATCGCTGAGAACGTGTGGCTCGGGATCGAGCCCCGCGGCGCCCTGCTCGGCACCTACTGCAAAAACCGAATGCTCGCAGACACCCGTGCCCTGGCCGAAAAACATGGCTTCGATGTGGATCCTAATCAAAAAGTGGAGAACCTGCCGGCGAGCACTTGCCAGATTATCGAAGTGCTGAAGGCCCTCGCGCGTAACGCCGAGATTCTGGTGATGGACGAGCCGACTTCCTCGTGTGGAGAGCACGAAGTGGCCGTGCTCCTCGAAATGGTCAAGAAACTGAGCCGGGCGGGGACCACAATCATCTACATCTCCCATCGGCTCGAAGAGGTTGTTGAGATCGCGGAGGACATCACCGTTCTCCGCGACGGACGAGCCATGCACACCGGCCCCATGAAGGACCTCGAGATCTCCGATATCGTCAAACAGATGGTCGGGCGCGACCTGGACGACTACTTCCCCAAAGGGGAGGTCGAAGTTGGGTCCACGGCTCTGAGCGTGTCGGATCTCTCGTCCCAATGCGTCGAAAACATCAGTTTCGATCTGCACTGGGGAGAGATCATCGGCGTCGCCGGGCTGGTGGGCGCAGGTCGCACTGAGCTTGCCCGCGTCCTGTGCGGTCTCGACCCCTCAATCCGCGGCAGCGTCGAGCTCGACGGGAAAAGCGTGAAAATCGCAACGCCGGCCGACGCACTCTCCCGCGGAGTCATGTACGTTACAGAAGATCGAAAGCGCACGGGGCTATGCCTCGATCTCCCGGCCGCGTGGAACTTGACGCTACCGTGCCTCGCGGAACTGGGCATGAAACATATCCTGCACCTCGGCCGCGAAAACGAAATCGCCGAAGAAACGGCCAAAAAGCTCTCGCTCAAGTGGTCCGGGCCGGGAGCGCCGGCGAGCGCTCTGTCGGGCGGCAATCAACAAAAGCTGGTGCTCGGTCGCGCGCTCATCGCCCAGTCGCGGCTGTGGGTGCTGGATGAGCCCACTCGTGGCATCGACATCGCGGCCAAGGTCGACATCTACGAGCTCATCGGACGAATGGCCGCTGAGGGGAAGGCCGTTCTCATCATTTCTTCGGATCTGCCCGAGCTCTTCGGAATCACCGACCGCATTCTGGTGATGCGCCGGGGCCGCCTCGTCGCGGACCTCGTCACCTCAGAAACCACCCAGGAGGCCGTGATGCAACTCGCGGCCGTGGACAAGGGCCGCACATGAACAAACTCGTTCGAGAACTGCTGCCGTTCGGGAGCCTCATCCTGGTCATCGCCGGCTTGTCGCTCTGGCAGCCCGACAGCTTTCTAACCCTCGACAATTTCCTCAACGTGCTGCGCCGCTCGTCGGTCTACGGCATCATCGCGGTTGGAATGACGTTCATCATCATCTCCGGCGGCATCGATCTCTCCGTGGGCTCCCTCCTCGCATTGTGCGGCATGTGCGCGGCCGGAACAATGATCGGGCTCGGTGGGGAAGAACCTTCTGTGGGGATGATGGCCCTGGGAACCGCGGTCGGGCTCCTGGCCGGCGCGGTGGGTGGCGTGGTCTCGGGAGCGTTGATCACCAAGCTGAAGCTCCAACCGTTCATTGCCACCTTAGGCGCCATGAGTCTCTACCGCGGGATAGCGCTGGTCATGTACGATGGACAGCCGATCAACGTGTCATCGTACCGGTACCTGGGCGAAGGTACTCTGCTCGGGATACCGATTTCGGTGGTCCTGTTCTTGGCCGTCATCGCGGTGGCGGGAGCCATCCTGCAGTTCACGCGGTTCGGTCGTCACACGTATGCCATCGGTTCCAACGTGGAAGCCGCGCACCACGCCGGCGTGAGAGTCGACCGAAGTCTGATCGGCATCTACACCCTCGGAGGCCTGCTCACCGGGCTCGGCGCGATGATCGCCATGAGCCGAACCGTGTCCGCGCAACCCACCGCGGGCGTGGGCGCAGAGCTCGACGTCATCGCCGCGGTGGTCATCGGCGGCGCCAGCCTCTCTGGAGGCCGCGGAACCGTCACCGGAACCATCGTCGGCACGTTGCTCATCAGCTTCTTGCGTAACGGGTGCACCCTCGTGGGCATCTCGACGAACGCTCAGTTAATTGTGATCGGCGTGGTGATCGTCCTCGCGGTGGCGGTGGACCAGTTCACCCGCAGTAAAGCCGGCGACACGGCCTAAGCCGAAAACCATTCACTTACGGGGGGATTCAATGATTTCAGAAGCTGTCGAGGGCGGGTCTTCGTAGGGGCGCCGCATGCCGCGCCCTCTTCATGCCGGACAACACGGGCATAGTGCTTGCAACAATATCTTGCGACAGCTCGCACAAATTCAACCATTCGAGAAGCCGGCCGGGACAGGTCTTCGTAGGGGCGCTGCATGCTGCGCCCTCTTCTCGCCGCGTGTCGCGCGGCCACACGTCCAACCACTGTATTGGGACTCGAACCACGAGCCGAGACGCAGTTCCGGTTCAGCCGCTCGAAACTGAACGGGCGCCTTAGCCCGTAGGACGGGATGACCAGCGGGAATCCCATCGGTCGAGGATATTTTACAACACACCACCATTTTAACACCGCGACAGATGGGGTTCGCTTCGCTTACCCCATCCTACAGCGCTCGAATGTTTTGCTGTCCGGCAGGAGGGGCGGCGCCAATGAGCCGAGAAACGTGGCCATTTATCTTTGTCGGCGTCTATCCGGCCAAACATTGAAGACAATAGGAAAGGAGTTCGGGCTTGCCAACTACGGGAGCGTCCGCAGCGTCGTGTCTCGCACGAGGAAGACACTGAAGAGTAACGGTAGGCTCAGGAGAAGAGTCCACCGGCTGGACAAACAATTGATAAAGATCTAAAATCGGACTTGACCCCATTTTCTTTTAGAGGACACGAGGAAGCATGGCCTAAGCCGTAATCGGATCAGGCAGCCGACAACCGCGTAATTCCCTGGACGACGCGATTCTTAATGAGGAAGGAGAGCCTACTGAACGGTTGGGTTCCACTTACTAATTGTCCGACGCAGCTATAATGAAACCCTTTCGTAAGATCTGTTAGATTGCCAATGGAAAAGGAGATGGCTGGCATGAGTGCAGACGAGAACCAGAATTTATCAGGTGACTCCGGTGTAGTGAACGGCTGCCACACTGAGGTAAGAGACGAAGCAGTAGAACACATCGAGCAATTCTCGGTGCAGTTGATCCATGCTACGCGCCAGCCTTTAGAACCGTTCGGTTCAGGCATTCTGGTGGAACTCGATGGCCGCTATTTCATCTTTACGGCCGGTCACTGCGTGAGTGCTTACTATCATCAAAGTACGATTTACCTTAAGGGAGCTAATTCGAGTGCGCCGTTTGAAGCATATATCAGGGAGCCAGGAGCAGTTCACGCCGATTGGGATCTAATTGAGGACTATGGTTTCTATGAGTTGGATCCCAGTAAAGTAGACGCTGTTTTCGACAATTGCAGACGATTTCTGGACAGTAGTAATCTTTGTGTGCCCGATGAGACTGCGTTCTTGGAGGCTTGGGCCAGCGGGATTGTGAGCGGCTTCCCACTGAGCATGACCGATTCGACTGAGCAGGTCTTTGAGTCAGGATTTCTGACGCTCAATACGTGTCCTGGCATGGTCTCATACTCAGCGGGAAACCGTCGGAAATGCATCGATATCGACATGACACAGATGTTCCGTGAGGGTCTGCCAGCAGATCTTGTAGGGGTCAGTGGTGGAGGCTTCTGGGTATTGGAACGCGAGGAATCAAACAATCCCTTGAACCTGAAGTTGGCGGGAATCAATGTGGGCTGTCCGGTGGGTGATGGAACTGGCAGTGACCCTGGAATGATAGTGACGTTGGTAGGACACCATCTGCGATTTGTTGCAGATAGGATTGACGACTTGAAAGATCCTATCTTGGGAACATGGCCCTTCCTGGGCAATGCGCCATGGGCTACGATGCACCATTCATGAGCCAGCGCCAAACTGGAGTTTTTCTATCGAACGGGTGTTCAGATACCCAAGCGAAACGCTTCGGCAGCACGAGCGAACAGACAGATCGAAGGGAGATGATGGCTTCATCGCTAAGCTGGAGACTGCCTCAGACGGAACCACGCGATGCCCAAGACCTAGCCCGAAAGGCACGGTAAACGCCCCACCAGAATAAGTATGGCGTCCCTGGAATTCCATTTTCGACAAGTTGGGCCTTAATCGATCCAGTACCGAAGCGGTGTTCATCTTGACCACGATGGAATTAGGAGGACAAAATACCGGTTCTCATTGACATGTGGGCGGCTCTCAT
The DNA here is from genome assembly GCA_964527475.1 of uncultured Syntrophaceae bacterium. GTDB lineage: Bacteria > Desulfobacterota > Desulfomonilia > Desulfomonilales > Desulfomonilaceae > CAZGNL01. The sequence continues at coordinate 2,555 of CAZGNL010000068.1, read as the reverse complement.
GTAGCATTTACCTACGGCTGGTCAGTACATGATTTTTGCAGATGTTTGCACCATGTACGCTAGGTGTGGGCTCAATGTGGTCGTTTATTCGGCCAGGCTTTGAAGCGCTCGCTAAACCCCCTTGGGGATCTTTAAGCCAAGAATTCCGGGCTTATGTAGGAATAATGGGCCGGTTAAGAAAGAGGCAGCATAGAGGATAACGATGATCGGCAGTGACTATGAATCGTTCAAAGAATTCATGAATGCATGCAAATATTCACTGCAAAAATTAGAGGCTAGCCATGTACTTGGGAAGATATACCTAATAAATCAATTGAAACAACTGATTACGTACTGCCAGATCGACAACAAAATTACCGGAAAGATAGATGGGGATGGGGCAAATAGAGGCATTAATAATAGATACGCTCATGCTGACGCAATAGCTGATATTCTCGATACTAAAAAGATAGGACAGGCTCTCTCACATCTTGATCATGATTTTTACTTCCCATGCGTCAGTTACTTTCTATTGCCCAAGACAGGTCCATACAAATCGTTCATCACTTTCCAGAAAATATTGAAAACCGAATATAATATGGGTTCCAAACAAATCAAAATATTTTTCAACGGCATCGTGGCCCCACAGGGATCGTCACTTCGTGTTGAATCGATTCGTATAAATCAAGGATCGCGTTCCGTTTCTATGCTGCTCAGCTGCAATCGAGTGCTACTTCGTCCCGATGGGCAGCCAGGTAATTACGGCGATTATTTTCTGGCGCGATTACCGGTCAAGGCCAATTTTCTATTTACCACTCGGCTGCTGGAAATATCGATGCCTATATTTGCTGAAGTACAAGGGGCAGCTCTGGTCGAGGCTTCTCGTACTCCCGAAAGATTTCAGTATATTATCAAAAGTTTTGAAAAATACATTTCAACGAAATTTTCAGGTGATTTTCTGCCTTTAGATTTCAAGAAGTTAATGCTATATCTAGAAATCAAGCTCGGAGCCGAGGATATGGGATGGAAGATAGCACCCCAGACAGAGGCCGCGTTCGATCTAACGCAAGGCGTCTTGCCATTAAAGAAAATATTCGATGCCTTCTCACAAAGTCTGAAAGAGGAATATGATCGCCGAAAAAAGGAGTACCCTCTCTCACAAACAAATCTATATAATATCTTCAGGGCGCTTAAAGAGAACAGCCATACCTACTCCCTTGTGCTACAAGCGCCTCTTGGTAAGAAAAGCGGTAAGGTCCGGGTTTCGACGTATTACGGGAATCAAAATAGTAGTTATGCTCCAGTGATCTTACTAGCGAGAAACGATGTATACATCAATAGCCGACTACGCGATTGCGTAGAGCAATCACAACAGGAAATAGTTCAGAATCCATATGATATTGACTACATTATGTCGAAGAGCTGACGACGATGCCTGATCAGATCCCATTTAAAGAGGCCGGAATTGAAGAAAACATCGGGATAAGAATCTCCGGAGAAATCGATAAGTTCACAACTAAACGCCCCAACGCATCCATTGATATTCAGAAAGTGTCCGAAGCTGTTGGCTCTCCAGCTATGACGGTGAAGCGTGTTTTTTATTTGCTGCTGGGAATGCAATTACTGAAAGCAACCTTCTTACCGCGACACAAGGCTTGTGACGGTATTATTGGACAACAAGAAACATCGGTGGAAATGATTTCCCATAAAGCCCTGAACGGGGGATATGGATCTTTTTGTCCCCTTTGTTTTGAACCCTTTGAAACATCAAAAGATATTGAAATCCAAATAGTATTTTGGAAGCCGGGGGCGAAGATTGGATTATAAGCCTTACCCCAATTTAACGGAATTTAGGGACACGATAGACGAGTTCAAAGAGAATATTACTTCTCTAGATTATTTGCTTGAATGGCGTTTCGCAGCGGAATCCGGATGGGATAAGGAAGAATTTGAAGAACTTTATAGGGCTTACGTTGAATCCACTCAGATAAAAATCCAGCCCAGCGATGATAAAACTAAGTTAAAAGGACGACCTCTAGAATTAATCGGCCGATATCTGTTGGAAAAAGGCGGGATAGCTCATCAGATTGTCGAGATTTCCGACCCGAGTAAATGGCAGGTCGATGGATGTGGTCCTGTTCACAAAACGGCTATCCGTTTTTCTTTTGGTAAGAAAATTTGCGAACTTATAGGTTTGCATGTCTACTTGGAAGCAAAAAACCACTCGGACCCGTTGGAGAATAGTGAATTTTCTGATCATTGTCGCCGGATGCATGAACACCACTGCAATTTTGGGGTCATGATTTCGACTTCCGGCTATAGGATAGGACGCGGCAAGGGGATCTCAGAAAGCATCTATGTACATAGTTGCAAAGAAATATTTCACGCACTTCTCGTATTTCAATCAATAACTGCCGTAATCCTCGAACAAAAGGCTCCGCTGTTCATAATCCAGGAAGCATTATCCTATGCGTGCAACAATATGTACGTCCATGATAAAGAAGTTCAATATTACTACTCTCAAGAAGCCTGTAAAAAGGCCGCTATGCTCGAGTATGAGCGACTATCATCTTTAT
>CAZGNL010000067.1:0-27653 GCA_964527475.1 uncultured Syntrophaceae bacterium | reverse complement strand
TGACGGACAATAGTATCCGGATCAACGGTATACGGCTTAAGTCACCAGCATTGCCGGGTACCCCGGAATGAATTCCGGGGCTACTATCAGTCGTCCCTCCGGGACTCTTTTGAAGAAAGGATTCCATGCCTATGGACTCCCATCATTTCTTGCTTGTGCTCCACCGTTCATAGTACTCGGCAAGGAGGCTACTGATCCCCTTCCCGATTTCCGCGTACGCCTCGGTCGGTAGGTTGGCAAGCGAGACTCGAACTGACATGTTCGGCGCGTCGAAGCCTCCGCCGTCGAGCAGAACGATTGACTTCTCCTCAGCCAGCCGCCAGACGAAATCGATTGGTTCGCAACTTTTTACCAGATAATCCGCGAACTCTTCTCCGTAACGGTCCCGAGCCATCCTGGGGATATCGATGGTGGTGTAGTAGTGGGCGCAGTACGGGTTTTCCGGGCAAGGAATGCCGATCCCCTCATAAAGGATTTGGTACCGATTCCTGATGATTTCCTGGGCAGCCTTCTTGTAAGGGTATCCTTTCTTCTTATCGAGCAATCCGGCAAGGGAGAACAGAACCATGAGCACCTGTTGCGGTGTCGAGAGGCCGGCAGTGTGATGCAGGGCCACTGTTCTGCTGTCGGCCACCATCCGGTCAATGAACTTCATGTTGTCCGGATTCAAGGCTACCGTGTGGTAACGCTCGTTGAGGTCCTTTCGGTCTGTTTCCACTAAGGCCGCTATCTTCCGGTCCAAGATGTTATCCTCGTGAATCCCGATGACCCCGAGGCGCCAGCCGGTAGCACCGAAGTACTTCGAGTAGGAGTACACGAGAATCGTATTATGCGGCGCGGCCGCCATGAGCGACTTGAAGCCGTTGACGAACGTCCCGTAGACATCATCTGTCAGCAGGATGAGGTCCCGGCGCCTTGTGCGGATTAGAGCGGCGATCTTTTGGAGTGTGTCCTCGTGCATGGCCACCGAAGTAGGGTTGGACGGGTGAACAAGGAAGAAAGCCTTCACAGAGGGGTCAGCGAGCTTCTCGATCTCCGAATCCGGGTACTGCCAGCTCAGATCCTCTGACTGCTCAACCTCAAGCTCTACGAATTCATAGTCGTTCAGATGGGGAATCTCCAGGTAGGGCGTAAAGATCGGAGACCCCAAAGCGATCTTGTCCCCTTTGTGGAGCAGCTTGTTCTCCATCAGGCTGTTGAATATGTAGGCCATTGCAGCCGTTCCCCCTTCGGTAGCAAATAGATCGAACCGTCCCGGAGGTGGGTCGCCGCAACACATCTCCTGTACAAGATAACTGAGGATGATCTTCTCGGAACAGACGAGGATACGATCCGGCACGGGATAGTGGTCACCGAGGATAGCGTCCACCATCTCGTAAACGAACAGATCCGCGTCAAGCCCGAGTTCGTCGCGTGCGTGGGCGAATGCATCTTCCAGAAACCCTATTCCCTCTCGATCCCTGTTTTCGGCAACGAACCGGTCGAAGCGCTGGGCGATGCCGTCCCGTGTACAGGGGCCGCCGAAGCCGGCCCGAATCGGCGCCTGCTCCGAGTCTCTGAGCGCGAAGCACATCAACTCGGCAAACGCCTGTCGCGGGGCTACAGCGAGCCAGTTCGGGTTGCCCCGGCCTGCGTTGAGCATCATCCGCTCCTGGTGTGACTCAGCCATGTTGATGAGCTTATCCTTCAGCTCAAAGGGGCTGAGGACCTCGTATTTTTTTTCCTCCGAGCGGGTCACAATCTGCTCCTTCCGAAAGGGGTTATGATGACACATCGAAGATCTATGGTATGCACAATCATCTCTCTGAACGCAAGCTCGTATGAAAGTCCCGTGGAAAAAGCCACCCCTTTGCGGGTCTACGTATGGGGTGGCTTGGAGGGGAGATGAGTCTCCCCTCCAAATTATTGCGCAGCGTGCGCGCTCTTCACGCGCCTGTCCGAGGCGAAGCCACGGACTACCGAACAGTGGAAAAGACTTTCATGTTTCGTTGTGCCTGTGCTTTCAGGCATGTAAGTTGCTATCAGGACCGGCTTAACATCAGTCCATCAAATATTTCAGGCGGGACAGGGTCTTCCTGTTGAGGGTGGGTTCTAGAACCGGTCTTACCTTGGGTTCTGAAAGTGGTCCTCGTATTTTCAGGAAAACTACCATAGGAGCTACGCTTGCCGGGGATGTTTCCGGCTGCGATTTCTTTCCGTCAGGGACTTTGATTCCGAATCGTTTCAGCTCTTTGCCAAGTCCGGTTGCCTCGAGTAGACCCCTATGTTTCTTGAGCGCATCCTGGACCGCCGGGATTCTTCCCAATCTTCGGAGACCCTGTGGGATCTCCGCTCGGATACCGGCGAGCAAGTCGAGGTTCGGAGAACCGAGCCCGATTTTGCCGATCATCCCGGATCGAAGGTGAGGAGACACCAGTCTAAGATTGTCCGTGTGGATCTCCCCGAGTTTCACTTCGAAATCTCCGGTCAATTTGTCGAATTCCAGAAAGTCGCCCTTCTTATCCTGTCTCTGTGGAGGCCTGAGAACCGTGTCGGTCAACAATCGAACCTGATTGATAAATCCCAGGAAGGAACGCGCTTTCATCTTGCCGGGGCCAATATGGGCCTTTACCAGGCCGTTCACTTCTTCCACGGATGAGATCCGCTTCAGCGATGCCCTCAACCTGAAAGGGCCTCTGACTGTTCCTCCCAATGTCCCTGTCAGCGTCGCAATCTTGACGGAAGCTCCCTCAGTCTTCACCGTTCCACGAACTTCCGTGGCGCGCCATCCTGAACGCTTTTTCGGCCGAAAATCTATACCCAGGATTTGAATAGACCCGAATGGCACGATTCCCTTTTCGGAAGGTTTGAGGCGGACGGTGGCTTCCAGGGGCCCTGACATCTTTGTGCCGGCCATGGACGGGACGAATCTCAGCAAATCTTTGGCGTCCGTTTTCTTGAGGGACAGAGTCAATCCGAGAAAGGTCCCTTCCATGTCCATAAGTCGGCCGTGTCCCCTCAAATCCACTCCCGGAAGAGTGAGACCCATGGACTTGAGCGTCAATTCCCGTTTGGACCATTCACCTGACGCCTTGACCCTGCCGCGCACGCCCGTAGGTTTTCTGAACACGTGTCCTACAGAAACGTCCAGGTCGGTCAATGGCATGTACAGAGACCATTTCCAGACGGATTTGTTTCGGGAGAATCTCGCCTTCAAAGGCGCGCTGCCCGCTGTTTTCAGAGCGCTTACGTTGTCGAATCCCGCCAACTTCGGGATCTGTCGGTCAAAATTCAAGGTGACGCGACCGTTGATGTTCGGATCGGCCGAGCCCAGATCGCCCACGCCAACGTTGGCGCGGAGAGTTTCTCTGGCCTCGCCGACTCTTCTCACCACAACCGTGGCATCCCGGAGATCGAGCTTTCTCCCTTTCATCAAAACGGTTCCGTCTACCCTGAGCACGGCCGGTGAAAGCGCGACACCTTTAGGGGATAGATGTAATCGCGCTCCCACGATCCCCAGCCGCATCAGAGCATTTAGTCTGTGGCCCGATTTGTTCTGACTACCGTGCGGGCGGAATCTTCCTTTAATGGAAATGGAGCCCTTTTTTCCCGCCTCCTTTGCAAGGTACGGGCGCCATGCCAGGGATGTGCGGGTAAGGTTACCGGTAAGATCGACCCGAAGCTCTCCGGCATTTCCCCGCACACTGCCTTGCACCGGGATTTCGCCCTTCACTCTGACATTCTTCGGGACGCGAAGTCCGAAGGCTTTGAGCCATTTAGTCTTGATGTTAACTGTTCCGTTCAGATCGACCGAGGGGAGAGCGGACAGCGGGCCCAAGATTTTGCCGGTTATGGAGGCGAGCTTTGTGGTTCCCAATATCTCAAGGTTCTCAATGAGCAAGCGGTGGGGGTCCAATCGGCCCTGGGCCCATACCCGAACGCTATTTGCCACCGATTTGAACTTCCCTTTCGGGACCGCTTTCTCCAGGCTCAAAGAGCCTTGAGCTTTCCAGTCCTCCCCCCGGCGCCATTCTCCTTCAACCCGGCCTTTGATGATTCCGTGCGTGAGCTTGAACGGAAAATTGGCCGGGAGTGATGACCAGAATAGTCTCAAAGGAAGAAAATCGGTCTCAGCGGTGCAACGAAACTCGTTGATTCCCGAAAAATCCTCCGCAGCCACAGCTGTGCCTTCAATGTCAAGCCGCGGGGGGTTCTCGGGTTTTCCCTTCAGATCGGCCTTGAATGAGAGATGAGCCGGCGCGCGTTTCCGCCATTTGACCCCGACCCTCAGATCGGAGCGCGAAAACCCGCGAAACACATCAAGGCGATTGGGAACGTACACGTGAAAAGGCTCAAAATCGATCTGGTCGGCTGAGAAAGTGAGGTCAGCGCTTTCCAGCCCGGAAAAATCCGCTGATGCTGAAAGGAGCCCATCAAGTTTCACAGGAGTCCCGTGCGCGGCTTCCTTCCCAAGTTTGCCTCTGATGTCCACTGAGAACGAGGCCCCGCGCTGCGACCTGACCAGGGAACCGGTGATGTCCAGTAAGTTCAGCACGACCTGTCTACCCGGGGACACGTAAAGGTCGATCCAGTCGATTCGGCCGCGCCCCAGGTTGACCTTTCCTACGGACCAAGCGAGAGCGCCCACGGGGGCTTGCCGGGAAAACAGCTTCATTTCAGTCTTCGCACCGCCGGCGGAATCCACGTCGGATCGTATTGAGGCGCGCCTCTCTTTTCCGGCGTTCATCGACGGGGACGCGCTCCGGGCCGCGATTACGGGCAGCCTTACGGTCCCGTCTTTTGCGCGCCAGACCGTGGTCCGAAATCCGTCGATTGTCACTGATTTCACAATCACCTTTTTCTTAAGGAGTGGAGTGAGGGCCGGAGAGAGCATGACTCTGTCCGCGGAAAAGAGTCTCTCCCCGGTCTTGGAGGAGACCGAGACCCTCTCAGCAGTCAAATGTATGATACCGGGGAAGGAGGCCGAAACCTTCAACGCGCCGATTGCTACATCGTGACCGCTAAGGGTCCGCAACTGATCCTGAACAGCGGTCCGCATCAGATCGGTTTCGGGTATCACGAGCACTATCACCGTTGCCGCCACCGCAATAAGGGCCGACAACAGCAGGAAAACTACCGACACGCGTTTGATAAGCTTCATTGAACCGCCTTCGATGTCCTGATGTCAGTCCTTTGACCACAGGTCAAAGCTCCCTGAACAGGAGTTTCACAACAAAAAACGTGGATGGTTGCCCAGGGGCATCCGGGGTGTCGTTGTGGCTCGATTTCCAATCATGAGCGTTGCCATCATAACGCTTTGGAGGGCATGGGGCAGCAAAAAGTTTCGCTTTTTTGCTCGACCCCGAAGATATCCCGTCGAGATAATAAGCTGATCCCGAGCCCCCCCGGTTTTGAGGCAAACGCGTGATCGTTGCCCAGTTGACACCTATGCTCGCAGACTCTATATTATCAGCACCATGAGCAATAAAATCTTTGCGGTCGGTGATATCCACGGCTGTTACGACAAACTGGTCGCGATTATGAAAGTCCTCCCGTGGGACAGAGAGAGTGGCGATCTGCTGTTGTTCATCGGCGATTATATCGACCGCGGACCCAGATCCAGAGAAGTGCTGGACTATCTGGTGAACCTCAAGTCGAAGGGCGGGAACTTTGTCTTTCTTAAGGGAAACCATGAGAAGATGCTCATGGATTACTACATCCAGCAGAAGGATCAGATGCTCTATGTTGCCAACGGCGGCGCGGAAACTATTGCCAGCTACGTTGAAGGGGCCATCGGAAGGAAGGCCTTTGTCTTGCCCGAAGAGCATTTGGAATTTCTTCTTTCCTTGGATGATTATCACGAAACCGACGAATACATTTTCGTTCACGCCGGCTTGAGGGACGGCATACCGCTGGATGAACAGCTCGAAGAGGATATGCTCTGGATAAGAGAAGAGTTTATCTATTCAACGTATGACTGGAAAAAGAGAATAATCTTCGGCCACACCGCGCTTGAGACCCCTTTTGTGACTCCAGGGAAAATAGGCATCGATACCGGCGCTGTGTATGGCAATAAACTCACCGCAGTGGAACTCCCCCGCATGAAATTCTATCAGGCCTGAATCCAGGTCGCCCACAACCGGTATGGAAACGGAACACCTTTCCCCCGGGGAGGGCATAGGCCCTGGGGGACTATCAGTCACTTTTCCAACCCAGGCCTTCCAGCAGCCATTTCTTTACTATTTCGTTGCAGCGAGGATCCAATCTCAACCGATGCACTCCTCCAGGAATAACGGAAATCTTCGCGACACCGGCAGGAGCGCGCTCGAATAGTTCGTGGGCGTGTTCAACGGGGATCAGTTCGTCCTGGTCTCCGTGGACTATTAGGACGCGCTTGCCCTCAAAATGGCCTATCCATCGGCGTGGCTCGATCTCCACGAAACTCCTGGTCCAACGGTCTATGTCAGGCGGGAACCCCGGGTCCTTGATGATGCCCCGCTCCTTGAAATCGGAAACGATTTCCGAAGGGTCCTCGTCGAAAATATCAAAGTGAGCGGGCGTTCCTATCGCGGCCAATCCATAGATGTCTGAATTGTCCGCAGCCACCCGAATTGCCGCCGCGCCGCCTCCACTAAATCCAAGAAGGGATACGCGGGTGGGGTCGATGAAGGGGGTGTCAAGGATTTTACCCACTACTGCTTCGAGATCGCGGGTCCACCCCATCATCTCGAAATCCCCGCCTGAGTCTCCGCAACCCCTGAAATTGAAGATCACCGCTGCAATTCCAAGCGATGCAAACTCCTCCGCAATCGCTTCATAACCAGGGTCGTCGGACGGTCTGGGATCGCCGCTGCCCGGTATGCCGTGACAGATGATCAGCCCCGGGTACATCTTGCACGGTTCCGCAACCGGAAAGAATATCCGCCCCCTGATGGTGATCCCGTCCGACACCACGGAGAAGGCCTGCTTCATGCGGTCTCGCGGGGAATCGCTCTCGGTTTGAGGAGAAGGCCGCCGAAACCTGAGGGCATCGATCAGCTTTCCGAATAGTGTCCTGATGAGGTTGCCTTCCATTGCCGACCATCCGTTGTTCCAATAATCGATGCAATGCCGATGCGCGGTCAAAGATATGATTCCGCATCCCACAGATGCGGCCCACATTCCAGTCACGCAGGTGACCTCGGAAATCCCCCTTCCTCCCTTTACAAAAGGGGGGATCTTGCCTGTGTGCAGGAATCACTTTCCGATCAGACGGAACTTTTGGCTATTGCTACAAATTGTCCTGCCCGTCAAACGTCTGCCGGGTCAGGTCCTGAAGCTGGGGACGTCCGCAACGGCCATGACCGGTTCAGGGCTTTGCTCGCCTTCAAGTTGCTTGTGCGTTCTTTGAATGAAGCGATCCACCGAAGCCAGGCCGCCCACCACATCTCTAAAGAGCTGTCGGATCTCCGCTTCCGGGAAGAGCTCGTCCAGATCTCGGTCATCACCGGGAAAGAGTTCTTTCAGCACCGGTGTTTCAAATTCTTCCCCCCCCTCGGCATGGCCTTCCGAGACAGGGGAATCAACAGGTGGTTCAGCAGGATATTCCATTTCTCTTTCCTTTTCCTTCAAGAACATGTTTCAGGGAATGAGGTTTACTTCCTCCAGCAGAAAAATGCAAGGTAAGAGTCACCGGGGGAGTAATCATTCAGTTTCACGGGGCAGATATTTTCATCGATCATGTCATTGCGAGGAGTGAAACGACGAAGCAATCTCCATACCTGGCGAGAAGGAGATTGCTTCGCTGCGCTCGCAATGACATCCTGCCAGTGCCCCCGCGTAAGTGATAGGTTTTTGCAAAAACTGCTCCGCGCAGGGCGATATGGTCCCCTTGAGGTCTGTCGCCATTTGCTCGAAGCACGGATACACCGTGATTGTTCGTTGACCCCATGCCGAGTGGCCCCCGGACTCCTCATAGGCGTTAACTTAAGGCCTGTCTAGAAAACCTCTGAAAATGGGGTCTGTTACGTGCGGACCTCTCAATCGTCACCCCGGCGAACCCCGGATGGTAGTCCGGGGCAGGCTCTCTGAGTGTGCGCCCTCTTTCCATCCGTTAGACTCGATAACGTGGTCGTTCCCATCGCCCCCCGAATGATTGAAGGATTACCATTTTAAGTTCTGGGGACTTGACAACCGGAACCGCGGTTTATACTATTTGACCATATGGTCAAATAAGGGAGCAGAACATGACCGCGGATGAAAAGGAAAGGCTGAGAATCAAAGCTGATGTCTTCAAGGCTATGGGGAATCCGGTCCGCCTTGGAATAATCGAGTTTCTTCAAGACAGCGAGGTATGCGTCTGCGAAATAGTCGAGCACGTGGGCACTGACATGTCCAACGTGTCCAAGCATTTGTCCATTCTCAGAAGACAGGGTGTCGTGGCGGACCGCCGAGAAGGTCTCAAGGTAATGTATCGGCTTGTCATGCCGTGCGCGGTGGATTTTGCCAAATGCGTCGAAGGCGTGGTGCTGAACAGGTTGAACGAACAACGCGCGGTGATGACCGGATGACGCGAGCCTGTCGGCACGCGCTCGATCAACCACAAAGAGGCATGAAGCCCGGGCCGACTGACTCTTGTGAAGGTAAGGAAAAGGAGGAGCATGTTCTGGCGGGATGAATGGAAACCGCTTCTCGTAGGCGTTGGTGTCTTTCTGGCTTGCTACTATCTGCCTGTGGGCAATCTTCGTTTTGATCGCGCGCTGCTGGAGGCGTTTTCTTTGGTGAAGTGGTACGCGCAGGAACACGTGCTGCTCTGCCTGATTCCCGCATTCTTCATAGCCGGTGCGATAGCGGTTTTCGTGAGTCAAGAAGGAGTGATGAAGTATCTGGGGCCCGCGGCTCCCAAGTACATTTGCTATCCAGTGGCTTCGGTCTCGGGTACCGTACTGGCCGTGTGTTCCTGCACAGTGCTTCCCTTGTTTGCGGGAATTTGGAGCCGAGGAGCAGGCCTGGGACCTGCAACAGCCTTTCTCTATTCCGGTCCGGCAATAAACGTGCTCGCCATTATTCTGACGGCACGGATTTTGGGACCGGAATTGGGGATCGCCCGTGCCGTCGGGGCTGTAGCCTTCAGTGTAGTCATCGGTCTCCTGATGCACTTGATTTTCCTCAAGGAGGAGCAGCAGAGGGCCCAAACGTCTCTGGGCGCCATGAATGCCGATGCCGACGAGGAGCGTCCACTCTGGCAAACCGCCACGTACTTTCTTCTGATGGTCGCGATCTTGGTCTTTGCCAATTGGGGCAAGCCAGACAATACAACAGGACTGTGGTTTTCGATTTATTCGTCCAAGTGGATCGTCACGAGTCTTCTTTCGGCATTCTTTGCGGTCTCGTTGGTGCGCTGGTTCGGCATTCCCTGGTGGAAGACGGTAATCCTGGCAATTCCCGTGGTGGCTCTGGCCTGGGCTTTTCCCGATACGCCGCTGATTTCTTTCACAGCAGGAGTAGTCGCACTGTCCACTCTCGCTGCCACCGGCGACGACGAATGTCAGGAGTGGTTCAACGAATCCTGGGGGTTTGCCAAGCAGATTCTTCCACTACTCCTCATAGGGGTTTTGGTAGCCGGGTTTCTGTTGGGACGGCCGGATCAGGAGGGACTCATTCCATCGGAATGGGTCGCCCGGGCCCTCGGGGGCAACTCCCTTAGAGCCAATGTCCTTGCGTCAGTGGCTGGTGGCTTCATGTATTTCGCTACTCTGACTGAGGTGCCTATTGTAGAGGGTTTGCTCGGCAGCGGTATGGGTAAAGGCCCTGCATTGGCGCTCTTGCTCGCTGGTCCCGCTCTCTCTCTCCCCAATATGCTCGTTATCAACAGCGTGATCGGCCCCAAGAAAACAGCGGTATTTGTGGCCCTCGTATGTGTTATGGCCACCATCTCAGGACTCATGTTCGGGGCCTGGTTCGGCTAGAGATGTCAAGAATATACGGACGGAGCTTTGAAGTAATCCGCACATAACGGCTTGATTCGGACCAAGCTCCGGTCCAAGGAGAGAATCATGAAAATAGAAGTTCTGGGCGTAGGATGCGTCAAGTGCAACAAGCTGTACAACATGGTTACAGAGATAGTCCAAAAAGAAGACATCAGCGCGGAAGTGGTAAAGGTAGAGGATATCAAGATCTTCGCCGGGTACGGGGTCTTCATGACTCCAGCCCTGGTTGTGGACGGCGAGGTCAAAATAGCCGGCAAGGTGCCCAAGGAGTCGGACATCATCAAGTGGATTTCATCCTGAAGGCCCTGCGCGGAACATCGAGCGGCGGTATTTGTCATAGGGAAGTGCGATCAAACGAGCGCTGCTGGGCAAGCCTGCATTGGCGCCCTGGAACAGAACCGTACTCCTTTGATCTCAACTTGGTATTGGTGACTCGGGATCGAAGAGCCTTTGCATTTGGTTAAGGAGGTTTTCTCATATGAGAAAAATCAGCATATTTCTTTGTCTGGGCCTTGTCATGGGCCTCTGGTTCCATCCCCCCCACTGCTATGCTGCGGGCAAGCCTATAGATCTTCGGGCGCTTCTAGCCCGGGGCGTCCCCATCCTTCTTGAATACGGCAGAGGGTGGTGCAAACCGTGCAAGTACATGAAACCGATCCTGGAGGACGTTGCCCGATCGTATGGACCCAGGGCCATTGTTTCGACCGTGGACATGGACGCAAACCGAGACCTGGTGAGGACTTTCCGAATCAGAATGATGCCCACGCAGGTCTTTCTTTTGCCTGACGGCAGGGAGTACTTCAGAAATGAAGGCACTCTCGAACGTGCGCAGATCATTGACGTCTTCAGCAAAATGGGTCTGCCGCCCCCGGGACAAGCAGTGGGCCAAGCAGAAGCGCGACCACAGCCAGGGCCCCGGGCGCCTCGCATGCCGCGGCAAGGACAGCGCAAACCCTGGTAGAGGGGCTCTCAGGTTTTTGATAATTGAAGCTCTGTGCGATTTCAGGAGGACTCAATGGAATCGATTCTTGCAATAGTTCAACAGTGGTTGTCATCGGGGAGCCTCGTTTTCGCGGCTGTCGGCGCGTTTTTGGGAGGAGCCCTGACAGCCATGAATCCGTGCGTACTGGTGATGGTGCCGCTGTTGATCGGGTTTATAGGAGGTATGGGCGAGGAGATGACCACGGGAAAGTCTTTTCTGTATACAGTCGTCTTCGTCCTCGGATTCTGTCTTGAACTGGCAATACTCTTCTCCGTCGGCTTGGCGGCCGCGCCTTTTCTCCAATCGGAGTACATGATCTACGTGGTAGCAGGGATATGCATCCTCTTGGGGCTCCACTTCATGGATCTGTTCCATATCCCACTTCCCATATCTCAGGATAAGCTCCCGAAACTCTCGGGTTATGTAGGAGCCGCCCTGTTCGGGTTCATGTTTGGTTTAGTGTCGTTGCCCTGCACAGGCCCGGCCCTGTTGCTCATCGTGAGTTTGGTACCTGTGAAAGGTCCCCTTTTCGGTGGGGTGATGATGCTGTTCTACGGGATTGGACACTGCTTGCTGATCCTCGCTGTCGGCACCTCCGCGGGAGCAGCGAGGCATATCCTGGGATCAGCAAAACTCCATACTGCGAACCTGGTGGTCAAGAGGGCTGCGGGCGCGCTTCTGGGCGCGGTAGGCTTGTACATCGCAGCAGGCGCGCTATTCCCCAGTCTAGGTCTTGTGTTCTGACCCGGACTTTCCCATCAATTATGAGGCGGCACTAATGCAGCCGTTCCCTTCCCAAAAGCGGGTAGCGCTGTCGCGGACAAATTGCTGCGCCGGCATTGTTACGGATCAGTCCGGCGTTGGTCTTTCCTCCCGCGTACCGGGGATTCTTCCACGCAAGAGAAGAGCCCCCCGCCCTTTTTCTCTCTCAATATGAGCGAGAAGAAGGTGAGGTCTTTGAATATTTGGAGATTCTAGGAGGCTTTGGATGGTTTTTTCGTTGCAAAGGCGGTTCTCACTGTTTGTCATTCTGCCGGTGGCCGTGATTCTTGCCGTTACAGGGATCGGCTCATTTCTTTATGCAAGTTACTATTTGGTGGATCAATGGCGTTGGACCTCCGTGCTCAGGTTGGAAAAAGCCGCACACCAGATTCAAATGAGATTGGACGAGAAGCTGCGACTGATCAACCTCATTGCAGGAGCAGACAACATTCCTAATGGTGGCGTCACCCAAGCGTATCTCATCCAACAATTGAGGAGCCAAGAGGGCGTCCGTTTCGTTGATATCGAATTATCCTCCTCCGGACGGAAAAGTACTCGCTTGAGGAAAGACCACCACATTGCCGGCAGCACCGGTCGCCCGAACGGACTGGTGTGTCTTGTCTACAACGGTGAGAAACGCCCCTATTCCAGTGAGAAGTCCGGCTCTGAGAGGACTGAGACCAAGCCCCAATACCATTGTCCAACCGCCGGAAGTTCTTGTTACCTCAAGACAGACGTACTCGACACGAAAGGGGCACTGACCATTATGAAGAGATTCGGCGGTAACGGAGGTGCTCTCGCAAAAGAACTTGTAATGAGTCTCGATTTCCATTCTTTGATGGATAATCTACGTGAAAAAAACCAATGGAGGGGCAGCTCAGCCTATTTGGTTTCCGCGGATGGTACCTACCTGGCAGGCACCGCTCACTCCGAACGCCTTGTCGGGAGAAAGCTTGGAGAGTCCGGGAGTCCTCTTGAAAAGAAGATACTGAATGAAATCAAACAAAAGGATTTTGGCACGCTTGTCGGTGACACCTGTAATCCCGACATCGTGGCCGGATTCTTCAGAGTACCCAACACTGACTGGTATTTGGTGCTTTTTTCATGGGGTCACGTAGTACTCGCTCCAATACTGAGATTCCAGTGGCATCTCTTGATAGCTGGAATATTCGCACTCGTGTTTTGCCTCCTCTTGATCAGGCAGGGCGCCAAGTCCGTAGTGCGTCGCATAGGGATGGTTTCAGATGCCGCGGCATTGGTTGAGCACGGCAACTACTCCGCACACTTGGATGATCCCCGTTCAGATGAAATAGGCCGGTTGAGCAGAAGGTTCAACTTGATGGTGGAAGGTTTGAAGCAACGAGATTTCATCCATCAGTCATTCGGACGGTATGTTGACAAGAACTTCGTCGAACAGTTGATGAGCAAACCAGAGGGAATGAACCTCGGTGGACAGAACCGCGTGGTTACCATTCTGATGGCTGATATTCGGAGGTTCACTGAAATGGCTGAGAAGCTCCCTCCCCAGCAAGTTACTCGTATACTGAACCGTTACTTTTCACGGGTGATACCGGTCATTGAGAAGTATGACGGCATTATCGTTGATTTTGTAGGCGATTCTGTCTTGGCCTTTTTCAACGGCCTTGAGAAAGAGGTGTCTGAAAGAGCCTATGACGCGGCGAAATGCGCGGCAGAGATTCTAGCCGCAGTGGAAGAGACTTCCGAAGAGAATCTAAAGCTTGGATTGCCCGACTTCACAGTGGGCTTGGGGATACACACCGGCGAAGTGGTGGTTGGCAACATCGGCTCTGAAACCAGAGCAAAATACGGGATAGTCGGGTCGGCCGTGAACGAGACTCAGCGAATACAATCACACGCAGACGGCGGGAGCATCCTTATTTCAGAGGACACGCGGCGTGCGCTTGGCGACAGATTAGAGGCTACCCGAAGAATCAGCGCGAGCTTCAAGGGACTAACCGGTCCAAGGATTTTGTTCGAGATACGCTCAGCAGATTTGACTGACGAATTGATCCGAGACCGGAACTCAGCCCTTTCGCGGGACGCGGCCGATCAAGATCGGGAGGAACGGCCGGCCGGACCATGACCGAATACGGTGTCCTGAAAGCCTCGAATCCTCTATGAAAGGCCCTGACCTATGGTGGAGGTTTCTGATGAAGTTGGATCTGGTCTCCACGGAGTTAAATGGCCCCCGGCAAAGCCGGGCTTACCATTATTTGGTTCAATCTGTCAGAGACTCAGAGGAAAACTATGAGAGAAGCCGTTCGCTCCGGCGAGAAAGGCAGGCGAGGCATGTTGGTTGACGTCAAGCACGGGAGAACTCTGTGCCAACTTCTGTTTCTGAGCCTAACCATCTGGGTTGCCCATCAGATGATGAGCGGCGTCCGGGGAGCGACCATTGAGAAGTACTGCCCATTCGGAGGTGCGGAAACACTGATCCCCTGGCTGAACAAAACCGGGACACTGTGCAGCCTGTCCACAACCAATATTTCCGTGTTTGCCGGAGTCCTCCTCATCACGTTTCTGTATAAACGCGCGTTTTGCAGCCATATCTGCCCCGTAGGCGCCCTGTCAGAGTGGATCGGAGGTCTAGGCCGCCGATATGTCATCAAATCCAGGCGCATTCCCCAGAAGCTCGACCGTAAGCTCATGTGGCTCAAGTACCCTGTGCTCGGGCTCATTCTTTGGGGAACCGTCAGCTATAGCGAGTTGATCTTCCGAGAAGCTTGTCCTTACTATGTCTTGTTCACGCTTGGATCGGGCCACGGGATCTTGGAAGGGGTAATAGGGATCGGCCGGCACAGCCTGCTGATCATCTTGATCGTATTGGGTCTCGGGGCTGTGGCGCCCCTTGCCTTCTGCAAGTACTTGTGCCCTTTGGCAGCGTGCCTAAACCCCCTGTCGAGAATCGGATTGATTCGTATCCACAGGACCTCGGACACTTGCGTGGACTGCAATAGGTGCGATGATGCTTGCGAGTGGGGAGTGAAGGTGTCCGATGCAGATCGCGTCACCACCGCGGAATGCACCAACTGTCAGGATTGCGTGCGCCGGTGCCCGGTTCCTGGAACGCTTTCGCTGCGGATTGGAGGAGGCCGAGCATGAAGATTCCTGCCGTGTTGCTGGCGCCGGCGGTACTTGTTTCGTTCTTCGGCGTCATTCTTGCCGCCGATCTCTGGGAGCTGCCCACTCAGCAGAGCCGGATCGCAGAAGCCTCCGCCAAAACAAGCGAAATCCAAGTTATCGTGGACGGCCTTGTCTGCCGTGGCAAGTCGAACTTCTTCTTGAGCATGCTGTCACAAGCGCCCGGACTGGTAAGCGTAGACACTTACGTTCAAGAGCACCGCGCAGTTATCGTCTTCGATCCCACCAAGACCTCCGTGACCCGGATTCAGCAGGTTATCGAGACTCCCGTCCGTCTCAGCGACGGCCGAATCGTACAGCCGTTCTCGGTCCGTGAGGTAAGGGAGTAGTCCGAGTCACCGTGTTGCGGACTGTTGGTGCGGCCCATGAGTCATGTCTTTAGGGATTTGGCAATGGGTCGAGGGAAGTCGCAAACGCTGCTGTGTTTCCAATGTCCACAAAAGCACACCCACCAGGGGCTTCCCCAAAGAAGGCGGGTCGTACTGAGTACCATTCCAGGCTAAAAGGAAAGATTCTTCTTGACAATAAACGGATGTTAGTCGATAAGTCTACACGTGTTGACATATTCACCAGATCAGTCAGAACTGTATACGAATGATCAACCTTTGTTGAACAGGAGAGAGTTATGAAGTTTTCAAACTTATTAAGGGCCGGATTCGCGGTGTTGGCCCTGACAGTCGCATTCCCCTATTTCGCTTCCGCTGGTTGATGCCCTTCCGGTATCTCCCGGTCGGGAGGCTACACCAACTACTATCAGGGCGGTTACAACTACTCAGCCCAGGCGTATTCCGGAACCCGAGTCAATTGGGACTACGATTCGTACTTCACTAAGTCCTCAAAGAAGAAGGCACGAGCTCGCCGCAAATCCAAGGCACGATAAGATCGAGACGGAACCGCGGGGGCAAACCGTCCTCCGCACCTGGTTTCGCTGCACAGACAATGGGGTTGCAGGGACCCAACCGTGGGTTCGCAACCCCATTGCTGTTTTCGGACACTGACATCCCTTGGCAGGTTTGCGACTTCCGGCCGAAAAGGAAAAGATTCTTCTTGACAATAAACGGATATTAATCGATACGTCTACACATGTGGACATATTCCCCAGATGAGTTGGAACGATTTGCCGAGATCTTCAAGGCTCTGTCCAACCCCAACCGGCTGGCGATCTTCTTGCGCCTGATCTCCCGGTGTCCGCCTGGAACCTCCTGCACTTTTGATGAGGAGATACGGGAGTGCGTAGGCGATGTCGGGCAAGACCTCGAAATTGCCCGTACCACTGTATCCCATCACGTGAAAGAGTTGCGAAGAGCGGGACTCCTTCGCGTTGAAAGACGCGGGAGGAATATTGACTGCTGGGTAGATGGTGAAGCAGTGCTCTTCTTGGCCGACTTACTGACCGGGCGATTGCCCGCTGAAGCCGAGTCCGATAAGGTCTCATGCGAACCAGGTGTCCAGAAGTCAGTCCTTTTGAGAAAGGGATCCGGCTGACACCATGTCTCCTGCGTCAACGGAGTTAGTTTGAGTCGGCATGCGTAGGATTCGGATCTTGGGAGTTTCGAGTCCGGGGTCTTGATCTGAGTGGGTGGGTAAACAGCGAGAAAGCCGACTATGAAAGGCTGTAGGAGGGTCTTGATGCCAGTAAAAGGAGCGGCTGTTGTAGCAGCTTTGATGTGCCTGATACCCATCTGCGCTGTCACCCACGTGGCAGCGCAGTCAAGGCAGGAGGCTGCTGCAGGCCAGGGATTGGTGGCCGTTGACCGGGCGGCTCGCGCGCAGCGTTACCTCTTTGTGTTTTTCTACAAAAGCGACGATCAGCAAACCCGCGTAATGGGGGACGTCTTCAACAGAGCCACAAATAGAGTCGCCCAAAGGGCTGACCCGATGACGATCATGGTGACCAACCCGTCAGAAAAGGGGATAGTGGCCAAGTTCGGAGTTGGCCGAGCCCCGATGCCCCTTGTGTTGGTACTGGCGCCCAACGGAGCCATTACTGGAAGTTTTCACACAAAATTTACCGAGGATCAGCTTGTGCAGGCTATTGCCGGACAATCCTTGGAGAAGCTCCTCATAGCCCTACAGCAAGGCAAATTGGTCCTTCTGTGTGTTCAGAATGGGAACACGAGAGCAAACGCGGCCGCCATGCGCGGCGTCAGCGCATTCAAGGCCGACCAACGGTACAATGCGGCTACCGAGGTCCTTAGACTCGATCCGAGCAACGTTGAGGAGCGACCGCTTTTGGCAAAATTAGGAGTAAATCTGGTGACCAACGAGGCCATGACGGTTTTCTTGGCCCCACCGGGATCGGTCATTGGCCAGTTCAGGGGGCCCACGGACAAGAATCAGCTCATTGCAACGCTCAATAAAGCGGTGTCCGGCTGCGGTACGGGATCGGCATGCAAGCCCGGCAGCTGCAGCGTCAAATAGTAGGAGGAGAAGAGTGCGACTCAGAACCCTTGTCTGGAAAGAGCTTTTCGAGCGCAAGAATCAAGTTGTCACAGGATTTCTGGCCATACTCCTCGGAATCACCGTCATAGTAGCCATTAAGAATACTTCGTTCTATTCCGAGAAGGCGGTTGCCAGGGAGCTTGACGCGCTGGGAGCGAACGTCCTCATACTCCCCAAATCGGTGACATTGGACGACTACTACAAAGCGGATATGCAGGCCGAGGAGCTGCCGGAAGAATATGTAACCCGTCTTGCCACGTCTGACATCCAGGGCATAGACAACCTTTCTCCAAAACTATCGGTTCCTGTTGCAGTACGCGACAGGCAGTTTACGTTGACCGGGATACTGCCGAAGAACGAGTTTCAGGCAAAAGCGGCCTGGAAAGGGGCCGGCATTTTCTCGCGTCCTCAGGGGTGCGGTGTAGTTGTCAACGTTCCCGGTCTCACACCGGCAGCGCCCAAGGAAACATTGGTTCGCAATAGAGTCATCGAAACTTTGGACCGTAAACAGGTCCTTGTCGGGGCCGATGTGGCTTCGTTTCTGGGTATCAGTGAAGGAGATAGTCTTCCGCTCCTTGGCAAAACATTTTCCGTCACCGCAGTCCTGCCCGAGACCGGAACTGTGGATGACTCCCGCATCTTTGCTCATTTGCACGCGGTACAAGGGTTGGCCGGTAAGGGGCCGGTTGTGAACGCCATCGAAATCGTCGGATGCTGCAACGAGATATCCAAAGGACTGGTGGCGAGCATCAACAAGTTGCTCCCGGAAGCGAGGGTAGTGACCATCAGGCAGGTTGTTGATACACAGATCAAGACCAACCGAATGATGTCAAACCTCTCCATGGTATTTCTCGCCATCATAGTCCTGGTGGGCGGAGCGAGCATCGCAAACTACATGTATGCCAACGTGTTTGAGCGAAGGCGCGAAATAGGGACGCTCATGGCTCTAGGAGCTGGGTCCAGCCTAGTGCTGAAGCTTTTTCTCTTCAAGGCTCTCCTGATCGGTCTTGCAGGCGGTATCGGAGGATACTTAGTGGGAACCTTGTTGGCGGTGATTCTGGGCCCCAGGCTTGCAGGAGTTCCAGTCCTGCCCATGCCCACACTCGTTCTTTGGGCCATAGGGATCTCTGTGACGATAGCGCTTGTTGCGAGCTACTTTCCTGCTCGACGTGCTGCACGATTGGATCCGAGCACCACTCTCCAGGAGACGTAATAGATGTTGAAGTTGGAAGCTGTGAACAAGAGCTACAATCGCTCGCGTGACCTTGTGAGGGCTCTACGTGATGTGACGCTTGAGGTGCATCAGGGTGACTTCGTTGCGGTCGTAGGTCCTAGTGGGAGCGGCAAGAGCACTCTCCTCCTGATCCTGGGAGGAATGCTGTCCCCATCGGAGGGGCAGGTTCTGCTGGAAGGTCAGCCGATTTACTCTCTAAGCCCGGATGAAAGGGCTCGAATGAGAAGAGAAAACATCGGGTTTGTTTTTCAGACCTTTAACCTGGTGCCGTACCTTTCAGCCTTGGAGAACGTCCAGATCCCACTCTTCCTGGCTGGAGCAGACGAGGCCCTTCAGAGGGAGATGGCATCGGCTCTACTGGAACGCGTGGGGCTCGCCGAACGGCTCGACCACAAGCCCTCCGAACTGAGCGTAGGCCAACAACAGCGCGTGGCCCTGGCACGGATGCTGGCAAATAACCCAAAGGTCATCCTCGCCGATGAACCCACTGGTAACCTGGATCCTGCCATGACTCAGGAGATCGTCCAGTTTCTCCTAGAGATGAACGGAGAAGGGAGAACCATCGTAATGGTAACTCACTCCCCAGAGGCTGCAAAGAGCGCCAAGAGAACTCTGAGACTTGAGGAAGGGGTCGTCTACGAGTGACAGCCTTTGGGGCTCTTCAAAGACCATTAGACCAACGACCGTGGAGCCGAGCGACACTCGGAGATTTCATTAAGTGAGGGGTCAATGACAGAGCTCGTGCTTTTCCTGTGCACTGGTAACCCTCTGTGATAATGCTCAGGAAACGAGTCCGTTTTTTCCTGCCAAGACCGGACTACTGCACGTGGGGTTTGATGATCCACCGAAGTTGGCGGTTTCCGCAGAGAACGAGGAAGAAACTTTGGATCCCTATCAAAGAGGCCGTGATGAGATTAGAGCCTTTGTCGAAGGAATGTCGGGAATTCCGGAAATACATGAGGGAGACTTGCAGTGAGTGCAACTGAAGCCTGTATCACCGAAGAGCCTAAGGGATTGTCTCTGTTTGAGAAGTACCTGTCGGTCTGGGTCATCCTGTGCATAGTCGCAGGAATCATCCTCGGACGGCTTGCCCCAGGAGTGGCTCAATTTCTTGACGGCCTCGCGATTTATGTTGACGCCGCGCCGGTGGTTTCCATTCCCATAGCGGTCTGCCTCTTCTTCATGATGTATCCGATCATGGTAAAGATCGATTTCGGGGAAGTGGTTCGAGCGGGCAAGAATCTGAAACCGGTTGGACTGACCCTGTTCCTCAATTGGGCGGTAAAGCCGTTCACCATGTATGCCATATCCTTGTTCTGTTTAGGAACGCTCTTTCTGGCCTTCATCGGACCTGAAGCGGTCGATCACGTGAAGATGCCTTTGGGGCTCGATTCGCCTGCCGGTTCCACGCACGGCGCGGGGACCGTGGTTCTGGTTGACGGGGTCAAGATGCTCGAAGTGCCGCTCTGGCGCAGCTATCTGGCGGGTTGTATCCTGCTGGGGATTGCCCCGTGTACGGCTATGGTTCTGGTGTGGGGTTTCCTCGCCAGGGGAAATGACGGGCACACACTTGTGATGGTGGCTGTGAACTCGCTTGCCATGCTCTTCCTGTTCGGGCCGCTTGGGGGCTTTCTTCTCGGGGTGGGGCGACTTCCGGTTCCCTGGGAAGCTCTGCTTCTTTCCATCGGAATCTACGTGGCTCTTCCGCTTGTGGCCGGTTACTTCTCTCGCAAGTTCATTATTCGCGTCAAAGGTGAGCAATGGTTCAAGGAGAAGTTCCTACACATACTTGCTCCCATTACAATTATTGCGCTTTTGATAACCTTGATTCTCCTTTTCTGCTTCAAAGGAGAAGCGATCGTTTCCAATCCGCTTACCATCCTCTGGATAGCCATTCCTCTGTTTGTTCAGACCGTCCTGATCTTTTGCCTTGGTTACGGACTTGCCCGGTTGTTGAAGCTGTCTTACAGAGACGCCGCCCCTTCGGCCATTATTGGGGCTTCCAATCATTTTGAAGTGGCCATCGCCACCTCCACCATGCTGTTCGGTCTCTCATCCGGCGCTGCCCTGGCAACCGTGGTCGGAGTGCTCATTGAGGTGCCGGTCATGCTGATGCTCGTCAGGATCTGCCTCCGAACCACACACTGGTTTGACCGCAATGCAGTATGATTCAGTACTGCTTGTCCAGTCTGAGAGCAGACCACCCCCCACTTTTGTATGAAAATGTCCTTTTTCTCGGAATATAGTGCCCTTGCTTCGGGCGACCCCCGGTCGCCCCTACGCCCGGGACCCGGCGCTGTACAGGCATTTTCATGCTTGGTTGTGCCCTTCCCGGGCATGGAAGTCATGGGATCCTGTCGGCCGTTGGCCCCGGGAAACCGGCTACATGGTGTCCGCGGCCCGCTCTTTGGCGATGAGCGCGGCCCCGAGCGCGCCGACGATTTGCGGTTCCTGGGGTACATTGATGGGGGAACCCACCTTCTGTTGAATGCTGTCCACGATACCGATGTTCTTGGCTACTCCACCGGTCATGGTGAGTTCCGGGGCGGGCCCGATGCGGTCCAGCATGGCGAATATGCGGTTGCAAATCGACTTGTGAATGCCGTCTATTATGTCCTCCTTGGCCTTGGCCCGGGCCACCAGTGAGATTACCTCTGATTCTGCAAAGACAGTACACGTGCTGCTTATTGCTATTTGTTCGTTTGACTTCAGCGAGAGCGGTCCCATCTCTTCCAGGTCTATTTCCAGGGCCCCGGCCATCACCTCCAGGAATCTACCGGTGCCGGCCGCGCATTTGTCGTTCATAGCAAAGTCCACCACTTTGCCCGAGTCATCGAGCTTGATCACTTTGCTGTCTTGACCGCCAATGTCGAGAATGGTCCTCGTCCCTGGAAAGAGCCGCGCCGCGCCGCGACCGTGGCAAGTGATCTCGGTTATCGCCTTGTCCGCAAATTCAAGGCTGACCCGACCGTAACCCGTGGCAACCGAGAACGCGAGGTCTTCCCGAGAAATACGTCCGCGGGCCAACGCTTGCTCCAGAGATCGTTCCCCGGCAATCTTGCTGTTCGCTCCAGTGGGAGATATGTCAAAAGAGACTATTTGCCCTTGCTCATCAATTATGACAGTGTCCGCGCTGAGTGAGCCGATGTCTATGCCTGCGTAGTACACTGGTTCTCCTTGGAAAGGGATTCAGATCCGTCATGGGAAGGCAGAGCCCGGGAACGAGGAGAAGCTCCTACAACCCGCTCCGGCTATCCTCTTCGTAGAGTGCGTCCAGCAAGCGTCCGTATTTTTTCCTCACCGCCTTTCTCTTGAGTTTGAGGGTCGGGGTGATTTCACCGTGCTCCTGGGTGAGATCGCGCGTGAGTATCACGAACTTCTTTATGGTCTCATATGGGGCCAGCTCTCTATTGACCTTTTCGAGCCCTTCCTGAACATGGTCCCGAATTTGGGCGCTCTGAGTCAGATCTTCGTACGTCTCATACGGAATGTCCCTCTCCTCGGCCATGGCCTCTGCCTCGGGCTGATCGAGTGTCATGAGCGCGGTCAGATACTTCTTGTTGTCCCCGTACACCATGACCATTGAAACCAGGGGAATGCGTTTGACCAGGTTCTCGATGTTCTGAGGGGAAATATTCTTGCCGCCGGAGGTTATGATCAGGTCCTTTTTTCGGTCTGTTATTATCAGAAAGCCGTCCTCATCCCATCGTCCGATGTCTCCGGTGTGGCACCATCCGTCTTTGATGATCTCTGCGGTGAGTTCAGGTTTGTTGTGGTACCCCATAAAGTTGTTGCCGCGCATCAGGATTTCACCGTCGTCCGCGAGCTTGACCTCCTCGCGGGGCATTGGTTTGCCCACTGTGCCGTAACGACACTCATCAAATGTGGTCATGGTGCCGGTCACGGTCTCCGTCAAACCGTAGAATTCCAGGACCTGAATCCCAACGCTGTGGATGAACTCCCCCACCTCGGCCGACAGGGGAGCGCCCGCGGAAACCGCAAACCGGATCTTTCCCCCGAGCGCTCCACGGATTTTACGGAAGACCAATCGGTCCGCGACGCTGAACCTAAGCTTGAGCCACGCGGAGAGCGGCTGATGAGCGTTGAGCTTTCGGCTCCTTTCCCGGCCCAGGTTCACCGCCCATCGGAATATGAGGCGCTTTAGCCCGGAGCCCTTCTGCGCTGTCCCCGAAATGCGATCATAGACCTTCTCAAAGATCCGCGGCACGCTGGTGAAATACGTGGGACGCGCTTCCATCAGGTTCTGGGCCAGAGTGTCGAGCGATTCTGCGATCGCGAACGGTATGTTTTGGAATATATTGTAATAATAGCCGGAAACCCGGGGATATAGATGGGATATGGGCAGAATCATCAGGGACAGGTTAGTCGCGGAATCCACCTGGATCAGGTCGTGAATGGACTGCAACACGGAACCGATGTTGTTGTGGCTGATCGTGCAACCTTTGGGCGGTCCGGTGGTACCGGATGTGTACACTATTGTAGACGGGTCCTCGGGCTTGATCCGTTCTATCCTTTGCTCCAGCTCGGGTGCCAGGTTCGCCTTGCCCGCGGTTCCTTTTTCCATGAGAGCGGCAAAAGAGATGATTCGGTCATCTCCCTGGGGGGGCTGTCCCTGGATCAGGATGATCTTCTTGAGGCCGGCCGACTCTGTTTCTTTCTCGAGGATCTTTGCGAGCTGCTCATTGTCTTCCACCACTATGAACTTCACGCCCGAATCTTTGATGATGTAAGCGCACTGTTCGGCAGTGTTCGTGTGATAAACAGGGACGTCAATTCCGCCCGCCACCATGGTCCCCAGGTCCGCGATTACCCACTCAAGACGGTTAAAGGACAGAATGGCCAGGCCGTCGCCCGGATTCATGTTGATCTCAACAAGGCCGCCCGCGAATGAAAAGACCGCGTCCTCAAGTTGCTTCCACGTGAAGTCTACGTATTCCCCACCTTTTTCCTTCTTGTACTTGATGACGGTCTGATTACCGAACTCGCGTGCATTGTCGAGGAATGTGCGAACGATTGTCTTTGACATTGGGATCTCCGCTTGTGCCTCTTGCTCGAAGTAATTTCCGATTGATTATGGGGCCCAACTGCCGGCTTGTCCAGCAGAGACCCGAATCGGACAAGAATTCAGGCAAACACACCATACATCAGGTGGGGGACTTACCAGAAGGGGCTCTCCGCGGGGGCAAACCGGTCTTCACGTCGTAGTTCCAGTAGTTCCGGTGGGAGGACCTCAAACTTGGCGGGCGGTCTACGGGCCTTGAGAACTTGTTCTGTTTCCTGAAGCAGGCCCCGGGCCGTCTTGATCTGAGCGGGCTTTTTCAAGAGCGTGAGCGCGGTGCGCAGGTCCTCGGCCGCCAATGAGAATTCCTTCAAACTTCTGTAGGCCTTTCCCCGGTTCAGGTAAGCTGACCCGAAATCCGGCTTTTCGTCTATGACCTTGGAGAAATTATCTATGCTCTGCTCTGCGTGGCCTGCCAGCAGATGCGCGTTACCTAGATTGAAGTAAAGTGTTGCGGCCTGATCCGCGGGGGCCAGTTTCAGGGCTTCGGCATAGTCAATTATGGCCTTGTTGTACGCCTTGTCGGCCAAGTGCGCGGCGCCTCGGTCGATGCGCGCTTGAACATTGTCCGGTTCAGCCTTGAGCACCTGGTCGAGATCGGCAGCTGCCTTGCTGTGCTCGCCCAGGCGCAGAAGGGTCCGGCCGCGCAATGCCAGGAGCGTCACGTTTTTGGGCTGGATTTCCAGGGCCTTGTTCAGATCCTTTACAGCCTTGGCTGTCTTTCCCAGATCAAGCAGCAATCTGCCTCGCATTTCACGAATCTCAACGTCGGACGGCTTTAGTCTTAGCAAACGGTCAGCGTCTTTCAGCGCGGATTCGGGGCGATCCATCATCTTGTATACGCCGGCCCGGTTCTTGAGGGCCGACACGAACCGGGGCTTCAATTCCAGGGCCCGTGTAAGGTCACGCTCCGCGCCTTCAAGGTTTCCCAGACCCGCACGGGTCCAGCCCCGCCTGTTGTAAGCTTGGGCCTGGTTGGGGTCCAGGTTTATTGCGCGGTCGTAATCCGCTATGGCCTGTTCCGGTTTCCCTCCACGGACCAAAAGGTTCCCCCTCCTTAACCATGCGCCAGGGTGTTTGTCATTGAGTTCAAGAGTCTTGTCAAAGTCAGCGAGAGCGCTCTTGTCTTCTCGCTTCTTTTGGTATGCGATTCCCCGGAGGAAATAAGATTGGCTGTCTTGCGGATAGATCCGGATGGCTCGGTCCAGATCCTTGACGGCCCGATCAAACTTGCCCAGGGCCAAGGTCGCCCTGGCCCGTGACCTGAGGGCGCCGGAATGTTTGTCCTTCCGCTTCAGGACCCGGCTCATGTCCTGAATCGCTTTCTTGTATTTCTTCTTTTGTAGGAAAATCGCGCCGCGACCGAACAGGGCGTCCACCATGACCGGGTCCTTTGAAATCGCCTGGTTGAAGTCGGCCAAGGCCATGTCCTGTTGACCTTGGGATCGGTAAGCTGCACCTCGATTGAAATAGGCTCGCGCGTTCTTGGGATCCGTCACCAGAGCACGGGTGTAGAGTTGTATGGCCTTGTCCAGGTTCCATTTCCAATGAGCCTCCACAGCTTGTGCGTACAGGGCCCTGGCGTCTTCCCCCGCGGCGGCCGACCGGGCAGGCGCTGTGAACCCCGCAATGAGGCTCATAATCAGCAACGCAGAAAATCGAACTAGGACCAAGTCTTGTTTCCTGTCAAACACAGTTCCATCTCGTTAGCAGCCATTTGGTATAAGAAGATTTCCATGCGTCATCTCGCTGACAGCATTTCCTTGACATGAGCGGAGCTCACGCGCCCACGGATTGATCGGGTCTTTTCCTCTTTTTCGGGCAGACCAAGCGCCCTGGTAAAATCCTCGCCGGACCTTTTCCGATCTCCCAGAAACTCGAACACTATGGCCCGTAGAAAATATGCCTGTCTGTTTTCGGGGTCAAGCTCGATCACCCTGCTGAAGTGTTTCAAAGCCTCGGAAAACTTACCTCTCTTGCCCACAGCCACTCCAAGGTCAAGATGTGCAGCGGGATCATCGGGCTTGAGGGCAAGCAGCTTGCCAAAGAGCCGGGCGGCCCCGTCGTAATCTCCGGTATTCTCCTTCAAGGCGCCTAGCTTCAAGAGTATCTCCGGGTCTTGCTTACCCAGACTGTGCGCTTTCTCCAGATCCTTGAGCGCGCGCTGAGATCGATTTGTTTCCAAAAAACAGTCTGAGCGAAGAGCGTAGACCGAGCCCTGTTTACCGTCAAGCTCAAGGGCTCGATCAAAATCCTTGATCGCCTTCGCGAAATTCTTTTTTTCCTTGTAGATGAAACCCCGGTTGACATAAGCCCGCGCCATATCGGGATCCATAGTGAGCGCCTTCGTGATATCTCGTAGGGCCTGGGCCACATTACCCTTTTTGAAGTACACCCAGCCCCTGTTATTGTAGATGTTGGCGTAACCCGGATTCATGCGGGCTGCACGATTGAAATCCTTTATCGCCTTGTCGAAATCACCGGTCTGAACGCGAGCGTTTCCTCTCCTGTAATAAGCCAAGGCGTACTTGGGGTCGAGTTCAATGGCCCGGGAGAGATCGCCGACCGAGCCCTGGTAATCCCCCGTTCTGTACCGAACCTTACCACGATTGTAATACGCGATTGTGAACCGAGGATTAAGGTCAATCGCGCGATCAAAATCCTTGCGCGATCGCTCGGTTTCGTTCCTTTTCAACAAGGCCCAACCCCTGTTGTTGTACGCATCAGGATTACCGGGATCAATTTTGACGGCGCGGGTGAAATCGGCTATTGCCTTATCATATTCTTCCTTTCCCAGATACGCGTTCCCGCGGTTGTAGTATGCCAGGGAATTGGCGGAATTGAACTTCACCGCCTTGTCATAGTCTTTGATGGCGCTGTCGTAATCGCCCTGTCTGTAAAAAATGGTCCCTCGATTCAGGTATGCTGACGCGTAACGAGGGTTCATGCTGATTGTTCGTGTGTAATCACCTTTTGCTTGTTCTGTCTTGCCGAGCTTCTCGTAAGCAAGGCCACGCCGGTAAAATACCTCCGCTCCCAGACCGCCCATGGACACCGCCCTGGACAGAAGGCCCACGCACTTGTCGTACCGGCCCGCGCGGCAGGCCTGCTTTCCTTTCTCGAAGATTTCTTCAGCGGTGGCCGCAAGCGATGGGGACTTCATGAGAACCGCAAGCATAAGCCCCATGATCGCGGCGACCCACTTTGGGTTTCGCATACCAAAAAACTCCCATTTTCACACGGACATGACCGCCATAATGATATCACAACATGAACATATCTGTCTAGGTCTATGTGACTTATTCGGTTTTCTTTGTGCAGATCGCAACGCAGCCGCACACCGAGCCACTAACATGACAATCAGACAACCAACCCCCAGAAAAGATCGGCCTTCAGCCTTAACGGAATCCAATTTCCCGTGCAAAAGTGAACGCGTCGAAGAACAAACCCGCAGACGGGTACGAAATGCTGCCGGACGGGAGAAAGGTGGTGGTCCGGTAATACTCACCCGTGTTGAAGAGAGCGGTGAACACAACCCTGTCGATTCACGGAGGCTACCAGTATCAAATCCAGGGGTCTTGCCGATTGGCGTTCCCGCTGCTATTCTTCCTGGGACAGCCAAGCTACGGGAGCACACGACCAATGCCTCAAACAAAGGCACAACCGTACAAGAAGCGCTTTGTGGAATTCATCGAGCTCTTTTCCCTCATTGGAAAGGATTCGCGACTCTTTCCCAAGAAGTGCGGGACCTGCGGCATGGAATATCAGAGTTTCCCGGAATACATCCACAAGACCTCCCCAGTCCAGCACTGCCTGGAGGATTACAGAGATGCTTCAGATGCTGTGGGGACTATGCAGTATCGGAACTGCGCCTGCGACAGCACGCTTGTAATACGCTTCACGAGAGACGAGTATCCTCTGCTCGACGCCTTCTGGGAGATGATAGGAAGCGAAGCCAAGGAAAGGGACAAGCCCGCACAGGAAGTAGTCTCGGAGTTCAGAGAACAGTGCAACAGGTACATCCTGGAGCAAAAGGACCTCTAA
>CAZGNL010000066.1:0-28640 GCA_964527475.1 uncultured Syntrophaceae bacterium | reverse complement strand
ACGGAAAAGACTTTCATATTTCGTTGTCGCTTTCTTGCGATGATAGTTGGTATCAGGCCACCCAGACCGTTTCCAGGAAAGACACGGTCATGTCAACCACGATTTTCGGTCGATTGACCTCAAGATCCCACGAAACAAAATATGTCAACGGTCCTTGTATGCTCTCATCTCCCAGGTTCATCCTGGATCTCAGCAGGTCCTGTGTGCTCCTCACAGTGGAGATTATCATCCGATCCACCTTCAAGGAGTCGTTCAAACTCTTCAGCGAAGCCGCGCTCTGAAGTTGCTCTATTGCTTCCTCGCTGTGGATGCCTTGCACCTTTCGGCGCAACACGTACCCGTTTCCTCTGTCTCTTATTACCAGCAGGGGAGGGTTGGTTCTCAGGGTCGTGTTCTTCACCCTGACCCCTCCCATATCAGCGGAAATACGATCCAACAGTTCCTTATGCTCTTCCAATTCCGGCAATAATCTCACCTGAACACGCTCAAAAATGAAATCCTCTCCGTTGATGCTGATCTCCTTGAGCCTTGTGGGGTCGAATCCCATATCCATGGCATCCCCGATGGTCAGGGTGTCACTGGACGACGTGCCCGTCTCTTGCATCCATGACATGAGACTGGGTCTCCGGTAGTTGGGCAATGATTCGATGATACGGGCCGGGTATTTCTTCAGCACTTCCGGGAGTAGCAACCACAACTCCCTGTCACCCGCATGGAAAGCAGGTTTACTGGCCAGATTGCGAGGCGCGTACGATTGCATGGGAAGCGCGAGCACCTCCGGATCAACGACTATCTGTTCCAGTGATTCACCGCCCGTGTACCCAAGGAGGCTCCTGATGCGATGACTGAATCCCAGGAGTTTGGTCACGAACCGAGTGAACATGAATCTCATGAGCGGGTGATCTTCCTTGTTTCGGATTTCACGTTCAAAATAGATGAGCAAGGCTGAATACAGGTCCTTAAATTCATCAATGGTGCGCGCCACCATCACTTCATTGTCCCTCATGTCAATAGCGGAACGTTTCCTCTTTATGTGATACAGCAGCCGGCTTACAGGGGTCTTAAGATCCTTTCCGGACATGGAAGGCGGAACGTAGATCATGTAAACGGAATCCTCGGTCCGCCACGATTCCCCGAGGATATTCTCCGCTGTTTGCCAATCGTGTTTGAGGTATATGTCGTACGTCGGATCCTCCCTGGGAATGATGTTGTCAAGGATCCCCACTGCTGATTTACTCTTCAGGAACTTCTTGAACTCATCGAGTATGCGGTGGCCCAGTCCCTTTTTCCTGAAGGCCGATGCCACTTCCACGTACACCAGGTAGTAGCATGGGATGGGCTTCTTCAGATAGAGCATGTTGAGGCGGCCCAGGTTTTCACCTGTCTGTCCATTGATTTCAAGGACTTTGAAACCATTCCCTGTTTCTCCGGCATTGAGCTTGTCGACTTTGCTGCCGGACACAGTGCCGTCCACCAGATTCCAGAGGTTGTCGAACAGGTCCGCCACAATGGGGGAATCGGATGAACCGAGGCGCACTCCTTCATCAATGAGACCGATAAGCGCCAGTCGATCGTTAATGCTCAGTCTTTCTTCGGAGCCGTTAGCTTTATCGGCAGTGTTTCGATTGGCTGAAGGTTCCATAATCGTCTGTATCCTCTCGAAAGCCGGGCCAGGGATTTCCGGCGTTTTTGCCAAAAAAAAAAGCGGAGTGTGTGCTCCGCTTTTTCGTATAATTGGTCGGATCGCCACACTCAGGGCATCTTGCGTCTCCTAAAATAAAAGTAAAAGAGTCTGCTATTCACGGCGATCACGTTTTTCTCCTACTAGATTACCTTGTAACCTGATCCCCAATATTTGTCAACAACCTTTTTGCATTATGGGGCAAGCCTTCAGTTACGGGGGGCTTCGAAGGTGAGGGCAGACACATAGGTCTGCCCCTACGTTTGGGTCCAGACCCGTCGTGGGGCAGAGTGTACGGCGCGCCGCATGCTGCGCCCTCTTCATGCCGCGTACCACGTGGAACACACCGCGAATGGCCTTTGTGGGAACTGACTAACCATTTCAGTTGTCTTTCTGATCGAGCCGCCCGTTACCGGCCCACTGCATCGCGGCTGTCAATTTTCCAACTTCACAACGTGCTTCTGAGGTGGTAAGATCATCTACTCTATTTGTCTCCAATCTCTTACACCTGCAAGGGAGCCCGGTGGAATGCGAGGAACGCAACTTGCTCGACAACGGAAGATCCTGCGGTTCATTGAATCCGGAAAAGAGGACTCCCCGCAAGAGATCTGTCCAAGAAATTGGAGGCCCTGTCGGACCTGTACGAATCTTACGAGGACGTGACTGGGCACTATCTCAACGCATTCTATCCCATGGAAAACCAGACAGGGATGGTGGCCATGATCAAAACCCCCAAGTACCAATGACGTGCTTGGAAAGGTTTTTCCGGTTACGGGCGGGAAGATTACAGGAGGCGAATACTGATGCCAACACGCACAATAAACCTGAAAATGGTTCTAGGAAAAAAGGCGGAGACCGGCAAACTGCGGCGGGCCCTCTGGACGACTCACAAGCAGATCAACCAGGCTGTCGCAGAGATCGAACGGATTCTGCTGCTATGCAGAGGCGCTTCGTACTGGACGCTTGACAAGGAGAACAACGAGGTTCAGATCCCGGAGAGTCAGGTCGTTACGGATGCCTTGCAGATGGCGCGGGATGCCCAGCGCCGCAACGGCAAAGAAGGCATCGGCGGCGATGAAGAGATACTGAAGGCTTTGCGGCTGCTGTATGAACAGATGGTCCCATCCTGTCTACTAAATGACAAGGGCGAACCCCTAAAGGGGGATGCGAAAAGCATCGGCTCCGGTTATTCCGGTCCACTGTTTGACCCTGACACATGCGCCATCAAAGACGGCAAAGACAAGGACTGGTCCGGGCCGTTCGCTGAAGTTTCCAGCAAGAGAATGGGCGATCTCCCAAACTGGATAATCCCGATAGAAAAGGAGGCGCATGACACGGGCAATGTCGATCACTTCACCTCCAAGAATGATGAGGGACAGGCATGTTTTTACCGAGTGGCCCCGGACACCGCTAACGAATGGTTTGAATCACCCGCTGTTCAAAATAAAATCAACGAAAACAAGTATTTCAACAAAGATAAATGGAAGAAAGAGAAAGACAAGGGCAATGACGTCTGGGCAGAGCTTTATGCCAAGAAGCAAATGGAATTATCGCGGGATCCGCGGATCAAGATACGGGAAAAGCTCTGGGAGGAGCTTGGCCTTCTGCCGATCGGAGATCTTTTCTTTGACAAAGAAACTCCTGGGAACGTCTGGAACCGACTTGCCTTGCGCCTCGCCGTGGCCCATTTTCTGTCGTGGGAAAGCTGGAATCACCGAACGAAAAAGGAGCATGAAAGGGCCAAATCAGATTTGGAAAAGCTTCGTGACGACTGCTGTGGACTGGAATCCAACTGCAACACATTGCGTGAATACGAAGCAGAACGCCATGCAGAACTCAAGCGCGTGGCATCGGTGGACGATGAAAGACCGTTCAAAATCCTCGTTAGGTCCATCCGCGCTTGGGACCGGGTGCGGGAGGCTTGGCTTAAGAATGGAAAAACTGAAAAGGAACGGGAACAGATCTACAAGCGTCTCCAAACCAAACTACGGGGCAAATTCGGTGACCCGGCTCTTTTCCTATGGCTGGCCCAAGACGGCCGCGAACACCTTTGGAAGGACGCGGACAGCCTTACCCCGCTGGTGAAGCTCAATGCGGCTGAATGGATTCTCAAGAAGCGAAAGAAATACTCGTTGATGACATTCGCCGATGCGCATCTGCATCCCCGATGGACCTGGTACGAGGCCCCCGGCGGCAGTAACCTGCGCAAATACTCTATAGACCCAACCGAAGCGGGTTTGCTGGTAGGACTCACTCTGCTGGTGCAGGAACCAAATGGCGTTTTGAATGAGAAAGCCTTTACTATCCCACTCGCCCCAAGCGGCCAGTTCTCTGGTCTCAAGGTTGAAGATGCCGGCAAGGGCAAGAAACGATGCCGATATCGATCTTCCCATCAGTCTTTTGAAGGCATAGCCGGCGGCGCGGAGCTACTCTTCCACAGGCCGTACCTCGAGCACAAGGAACGTGAGGACAAAGATCTTTCCCAAAGGCCCGGTCCGGTTTGGTTCAAACTGACCCTTGACGTGCAAACTCAGGCCCCGGAAGATTGGCTGGACGGCACCGGTCGGGTCGCCACACCGCCGGAAGTCCATCATTTCAATACTGCCCTCTCCAACAAGAGCAAACATGCAAACAAACTCCAGCCCGGCATGCGAGTGCTGTCTGTTGATCTGGGACTGCGCACCTTCGCGTCCTGCTCCGTTTTTGAATTAGTTCAGGGCAGACCTGAAAAGGGACTCTGCTTCCCGGCGGCCGATGACCGAGACAACGACGATCCAGGAAAATTATGGGCGAAGCACGAACGCAGCTTCAAACTCACTTTGCCCGGGGAAACACCGACCAAACAGGAGAAAGAGGCACGAAAGGCGGCCTGGAACCAAATCGGTTCCCGCAGGCGCGACATCGGCCGGCTGAAAAACATTCTGCGACTCAGTGTGATAACAGAGGAGCAAAAGCGGGAGGATCAGATTAAAGCCTTCTTTGATTCTTTTGACGATGCTTCGACGGATTCCGAATTGTCCAAGGACACCTTCCAAGGTTTGGACGATCAGAAATTCAAAACCACACCTGAACTTTGGCAGCAGCATTGCCGGATTTTCTACGACAAAGCCGAAAAAAAGGTGTCCGCGGAGTTTAGCAAGTGGAGAAGAAGCACGCGCCCGAAATCCGCTTCGTGGAAGGATTGGAGTGAGCGCCGAAACTACGCGGGCGGTAAATCGATCTGGATGGTTGATTACCTTGAAAACGTACGCAAGTTGATTCTGAGTTGGAACCTTCGAGGCAGAACCTACGGGGAAGTCAACCGCCAGGACAAGAAACAATTCGGCACAATAGCCTCTCGCTTGCTTCATCACATCAACCGGCTCAAGGAAGACCGCACCAAGAGCGGGGCCGATCTTATCGTTCAGGCCGCGCGGGGATTTGTTCCGGGCAAGGAAGGAAAAGGCTGGCTGGAAAAGCACGAACCCTGCCGAGTGATCCTGTTTGAAGACCTGGCCCGGTACCGCTTTCGGGTCGATCGCCCGCGCAGGGAAAACTCCCAGCTCATGAAATGGAGCCACCGGGAAATTGTTGCCGAAACCGAGATGCAAGCCCAAATCTATGGCATGGTGGTCCAAACCACCATGGCCGGCTTCAGCAGCCGGTATCTGGCCTCCAATGGCGCGCCGGGGGTGCGTTGCCGGTGTTTGGGACCAGACGACTTTGAAGACGGCCTGCCCAAACGATATGTGGTCAATGAGCTGGAATGGATGCTCGGCAGCTCAAAGAATAAGGAATTCATCGAAATTCAAGCCGCGCTCAAAGATAAATTTGAGCCCGGAATGCTGGTCCCTTGGTCTGGCGGCGAACTGTTCGCCACGCTGAAAACCGATGGGAAGACAGCCCACATCATCCATGCAGACCTCAACGCGGCCCAGAACCTCCAACGGCGCTTCTGGGGCCGTTGTGGAGACGCGTACCGTATTAGGTGCAGGAAAATAACAACGAAAGACGAGAAGGATGTCTATGAACTTGACGGAGAGCCAGGGGTACGCTTGCTGGGCGCATTACAGCAGCTGGAAAACGGACGCTACCTGTTTCATCTTGTGCCTGACGCACAAGCACAACCCAAGAGCAAGCGCTATGTAATGGAACCGTTGGGCGCCAAGAAGAAGAAATTGAAGGCCGAAAAAGACGACACTACCGCCAAAGGGGATGATCTGGGGGAAGCCCTTGCCGAACTCGACGTTGATGCCGACGATGCTCGGGTGACCTTTTTTCGCGACCCTTCCGGAGTGCTGTTCGATCGGAGATATTGGATTCCTTCGAAAGAACACTGGTCGATAGTAAAACGCCGGGTATGGAAAGCTATGAAGCCAAAGGGACGTGGCAAATAGAGGGGAGATCTTTGATGACAGCAGCGACCTCAGAGACTGAAGATCGGTACATGACGCAGCTGCGGGGACTCAATGAGTTTGTCTATTGTCCCCGCCTCTTCCACCTGATGTATGTACAGGAACAGTTCGAGGAAAGCATCGACACCCTTGAGGGACGGATCGCCCACGGCAAGCGGCTGTCCAAAACCAAAGCCGGCGCGGGGGAAGCGGAAAACAGCGAAGCCGCATCGCCATGGCCGGCCGATTTGGTGCGGGAAATGACCCTTTCCTCGCACGACCTGGGGATCGTGGGCAAGTTCGACGTGGTTCTTGAAGACTCTGGTGGACTGATACCTGTGGAGGTGAAACGTGGGCCTGCCCCGGATGGAAAGGCGCCTTTTGAGGTTGGGCCGTGTGAACTCATGGGAGTTGCCTGGGGGAACGATCAGGTACAGTTGGCCGGGCAAATGGCTTTGCTCAGGGAAGCCGGTCACCCCTGCTCTCGCGGGCGCCTCTACTACCAGAAAACAAAAAACCTGGTGGAAATCCCCTGGGAGCAGTCACTCATAGATGCCTTGCGCTGGGTGGCCGAACAGACCCGGTTGACGGCTTCCGGCCCCATGCCCGAGCCGTTGCTTGATTCCAAGAAGTGTATCCGCTGCTCACTCAATCATGTCTGCCTACCGGATGAAACCCTGCACGTCAAGGGTAGGCTGGATGAACCAAGGCAGCTATATCCCGGGCGGGATGACTGCGGATTGCTGCATGTCATAACACCGGGAACGCGTATCGGGAAAACCGGTGAGGCGGTCAAGATAAGCACACCGGATGAGAAAGACTCCCTCGTACCGATCAAGGATGTGGCCCATGTCTGCTGCTGGGGAAATGTACAGATGAGCACCCAGGCCGTTCTCGCGTTTGCCGACCGCGGCATCGGTATTTCCTGGTTGACCGGCGGGGGCTGGCTGCGGGCCATGACCACGGCGCCATTGGAAAAAAACGTTCAGCTGCGAAGGTCCCAGTACAGGGTGTGCGATGATGCAGAGGCTTGCCTGAGCCTCGCCCGATGGATCGTTGCTGTGAAGATCGAAAACCAGCGAGTACTCTTGCGGCGGAACGCCAAGCACTCGCCGGTCGAAGGTTCGTTGAAGAGTTTGCGTGAGTGCCGGAGCAAGGCTGCAAAGGCAGAAAGTATGGAAACGCTGCGCGGAATCGAGGGATATGCGGCAAAAGTCTATTGGGGTATTTTTCCTTCTCTGTTGCATCACAAAGATGGCGTTCAGCCGATGAAGGGTCGCAATCGGAGGCCGCCGAAAGACCCGACAAATGCATTACTCTCCTTTGGTTACACAATGCTGCTACGGGACTTCATGACCGCGTTGCACGGCGCCGGCATGGACCCGTTATACGGATTCTATCACGCCATTGTGCCGGGACGTCCCGCTCTCGCTCTCGACCTGATGGAGGCTTTCAGGCCGTTGGTGGTCGATTCCACAGTGCTGCGGGCGGTCAATGAAGGCAGCTTTGCAGCCGGTGACTTCGTACAGGGAGACGGATTCTGCGTTCTCAAGCCAAATCCGAAAAAGCGCTGGATAAGAGCCTACGAAAGGCGGGTCGATGAAATGGTTACGCACCCTGTTTTTGGTTACCGGCTTAGTTACAGACGCATTTTCACCCTGGAAGCCCGACTCCTCGGTAGGTTCTTCGCCGGTGAAATTGAAGAATACCATCCGCTGACAACGAGGTGAACCATGCGGCACTTTGTACTGGTAACGTACGATGTGGCAAACGACAAGCGGCTTCGGCGAATATTCAAACTACTTCGTGGGTACGGGGAGCACGTTCAATATTCGGTATTTCTATGTCAACTTACCGAAAAGGACATGGTGGTGCTAAGAGAAAAAATAAGCGACATCCTTCATCGCAAGGAGGATCAGGCCATTCTCATCAGACTTGGGCCGGTTGACGGGAAACGTGATTCCATGCCTGAACACTGGAAAGTAATCGGGACCCCCCTTGTACTTGCCGACAAATCCGTGATGATATATTGACTTTTTCCGGAACTCGGAGTAAATTTGTGTTGATCTATAGGGTCGCCTTTATTGATCCGGCGGCAGTGCCACAGCTGCTACAGACAGTCGCCCGCCGGTGGTTATTTATTGTTGATCGATCTTTGAAATTCAAAGAGGGACGAGCGGCCTGATCCGCCGGCAAGACCCGGGGCCGTTCGTGTGTGGGTTTCAGACATGATTTCAGGGTTTCAGCAAATGAGGGATTCGTCCACAGGCTTTGATCGGCTTGTACGTGAGAGCCACTCGCAAACGAAGCCGTATCTGCCTGATATCAGACTGGTTACAGGGTAGGCAGTCAGACCCCTCCGATCAATGATGAATAGCTGGCACATGTCCTTCGCAGTCTTCCGCGCCTTGCCTACCTGTCAGACCCCTCCGATCAATGATGAATAGCTGGCACCAACCCAGCCTTCGATGTCCACCCCAAAATCATCCGGTCAGACCCCTCCGATCAATGATGAATAGCTGGCACGATGAATTAAGTGCAGAAGGCCCAGCATATTGGCTTGTCAGACCCCTCCGATCAATGATGAATAGCTGGCACCTACGGCCAGAGCACTACTGCTGTCACTAAATTGTCGTGGTCAGACCCCTCCGATCAATGATGAATAGCTGGCACTTTGCTCATCAATCACCTCCACTAGTTTTCTGTTTGGTCAGACCCCTCCGATCAATGATGAATAGCTGGCACATAGGAAGATATACGGACAGGGGGTTTTTATGTCAGAGTCAGACCCCTCCGATCAATGATGAATAGCTGGCACTGGAATTGTTCCGGGGAACCCCCGAGCAGTTATCAGGGTCAGACCCCTCCGATCAATGATGAATAGCTGGCACGCCTGTTCATTGGTGAGTTGCGCGCGGGATGCAGCCAAGTCAGACCCCTCCGATCAATGATGAATAGCTGGCACCTGCTTGCCACGACGCCTGCGTTTGCGGTTGATCTTGTCAGACCCCTCCGATCAATGATGAATAGCTGGCACACGCATCTCTAACGGTAGATGTTCGTAGGCGAGTTTGGTGTCAGACCCCTCCGATCAATGATGAATAGCTGGCACACCGGTGACTTTGCGAGGATAAGGGCGTTCCTCACCGTCAGACCCCTCCGATCAATGATGAATAGCTGGCACGCCATCTGGAACAACAGAAAGAGGATCGGATAGACCCCACGCACGTGGGGGTGAACCGACCTTGGCGGATGACTACGCGCAGAAGCGACAATTCTTCTGATGCCGAAACGCTGTGATCTGCCCGGATCTGATTCTTCTCTGTGCCTCTGTGTCTCTGTGGTGAATACTCTTCAGATCTCGCTCCTTTGATTGTGGACCGGTGTAACCGTTCAGTGACGCGCGGCTCGATCAGAAAGGCGCTTGGAATAGTGGCCCAAATCCCACAATGGCGATAGCAGGTCTGCTCTGCGTGAATACCGGCATGAAGAGGGCGTAGCATGCTACGCCCCTACGAAGACTTGTCCCCGCTGGAAAGTGAAAGCTCGGGAACCGGTAGGAAAAGGGTTGCGCGGTGAGCTATGTGTCTGATACCGTAAGGATTCAGCGGTCCGAAGGCGCTATCAATATATTCCAAGGAAAAATCCATATGAAGACGGTCAAGGGTTATCACGGTGAATGGAACATGGGTAGTCCCGGTGGGTGGGATTATCAGCGTATCGCTCAGAAGCTCGGTAAGCGGGCCTGGGAACTGATCAAGACCACGGTGGATACGGGAATCGACATTGATTTCGATGATCCGAGGATCAATCCGATCCCGGGATTCCTGCGCATGATAATGCAAGCACATGAGTCGATTCATGGAAAGAACAAGGCTCACGCTGTGGTCCTCGCGGAACAGGAAACCCTGGATACCGTGCTGGAAAACAAGAACCTGGTGGATCACCTGAACAAGCTGGATAATGTGAAAGCTTCGTTGGCAGGCCCCTCGCATCTTGCGCTGAAGAACGGCAACGTGCTGTGTCATGGGGAAGAAGCCACCGTGATCTTTATGGATTTCAACCTGGATACCCTGGTGAAGATCGGTGAGGCTGAGGAGATCACGGCCATAAAGGAAGCAATCAAGCAGGGCATTCTGGTGAATCCAAGGGGCATGGAACCGCTGGGGGCCAAGGGACTCTTCGAGGCTGTACACGGTGAATTCCGAAACCAACTGAGCGAAACCACAGTGGAAAAAACACCCTGGACCCGCCAGTTCCATGACCGCTCCACAACCGGACCGGATCAGGAAACCATACCGGACCTTCCCGCGTGGACCCAAGCCAACTGGAGCAACGTGGTGCTCAAACCTGCGCACGGGTACTCGGGGCACGGCATATTCGTCGGGAAGCAGGAGGATAACCCTTCAGCATGTATTCAGAAAGCGCTGGACGCGGGAGATTACATCGTCCAGCAGCTTGTGCCGATTCCCATATGGACGGAACAAAGCGCCTGGCCTGAGCCGGAACACGACACAGTTTCCCTCAAGGAATGGCAGACCGATTTCCGGTGCTTTATCACGGCCGAGGGCCTCCAGGGGTTTCTGGCGCGATTCGGCGGCATTCCCACCAACGTGGGTTCCGGCGGCGGCATACAGCCTCTGGCCGTGCTCAAGAGCGGGGTCGATTACCGTGAAGCCGTGGATCGCATCAATCAAGCGCTCGTTGACATAGGTGTCGCGGCGTACACGGACATACAAAATGAAATCAACGAGCAAGCGGTTCAAATGGGATTCACCTACCTGTTGGGGCCGATCAAGATACTGCTCCGTCCCAGGCTGCTGACCGAGGAACACCTCTTGGATCTGGGGCGGTACGCGGGCAACCTTTGGCAGGATTCGGTGAAGCTCGAACGATTCTGGCGGGAAGGACGCCTCGACAAGCTGGTCCGCATCGGAGACACGGAAAAAGAACTGGCCCTGGCTCAACCCTGGAACGGGAGCCCGGCTCTCATGGTATCGGACGGCCTCTTCAGCTTCGGCGCTGATCTGATCGACCACTAGCGGGCGTAAGAGGTGGAAGAGGTGGAAGAGAGAAGAGTAATCCGGGGGGACCTTTTCTCGGTAGAAAAGGTCCCCCCGGACCCCCTCCCAAAGACTTCATGGTATGCGGTACCCAGGCGAATTCGGCTGCCGCGGGGCAAAGCCCGACACGCATAGCCGTGCCGGCCGCCTTACCCGACAGTCGGCCGGCAGGGGGTGGATAAGACAGAAAACGGAAGAGTTTGGAGAATGATCCGGGAGACCTTTTTGCGGTAGCTGCTCCGCGCAGGGCGATATGGTCTCCTTGAGGTTTGGTCCTTTTGCTCGAAGCACGGATACCTCGTGCGGCTCATTGGCCGAAAAGGGAAGCGTAAGCGGTGAAAATCAATCCTGATTGGTGGAAGACTCTCTTTGATGAGACGTACCTCATCACCGATGCCCGGTCCGTGTGCGATGATGAATTGACCTGCCGGGAAGCGGACATGGTGGAATCGCGGCTTGAACTACAGAAACCCTGGCCCATTCTGGATCTTTGCGGGGGGCACGGTCGGCATGCGATGGAGCTTTCCAGCCGCGGGTTCGAGGATGTGACTGTAGTCGATTATTCCGGCTTCCTCATAGACCGGGGAAGAGAGACCGCTCGATCTATGGGACTACAGACCAAGTTCATAAGGAAAGACGCCAGAGAAACCGGCTTGACTTCCGGGGCTTTCCGCGCCGCGATCGTAATGGCCAACTCATTCGGTTACTTTGTCAACGCTGATGATGACACGAGATTCCTGCTCGAGGCTCACAGGCTTCTGGCCCCCGGAGGCAAACTCCTACTGGACCTCACCTGTAAGGACTTTATCACGGAGAACTTCAAGCCAATGGCATGGCACGAGGCGGATGAGGAAATAGTGATCTGCCGAGAACGGCAAATGGAACAAGACATGGTATACAGCCGGGAAATGGTCCTTTCAAAAACAGAGGGCCTGATCCGAGATGAGACCTATTGCGTGCGACTCTACAGTCCCGAAAGGATCACCGAGCTTCTCACCGAACTGGGATTTTCCTCGATCACAATACAAAACAACTATGCATCCCACCGCGAAACCGGAGACTACGGTTACCTCAACAACCGCACCATCGTGGTCGCCACAAAACCTGGCTGATACGGGAATTTTATTAAGAGTAATCCGGGGGGACCTTTTCTCGGTAGAAAAGGTCCCCCCGGACCCCCTCCAAAAGACTTCATAATAGGCGGTACCCGAGCGGAATTGGCTTCTCACGGGGGAGGACTGATACCAAGTTGCGTTCAAAGCAGTACAGTGTACAGGTGATGGACCGAGTCGCAAAATCCCCCCTAACCCCCCTTTTTCAAAGGGGGGCAGGGGGGATTTTTCCCTTCCGGACTTGAGCCATATGTTCCCTCTTTGAAAGCGCATTGGTATGACACGGCATAGCCGTGTCAGGCGCCTTATCCAGCGGCTGGAAAGCATGGAAAGAGGGCGACGCATGCGTAGCCCCTACGGCCGCAACCCCGCGCTGTACGGGCATTTTCATGCTTCCTCGTGCCTTTGTTCTAGGCATGTTAGTTGGCATGGGACCAAGCCACGGGAAGGAACTCCATCACATTCAGGCCGTGTCGCCTTCATTTCCGGACCTCACGCGCAGCCGCTTCCAGTCTTTTCTCCGCCAGATCGAATCGGATTTGGCCGCC
Source organism: uncultured Syntrophaceae bacterium (assembly GCA_964527475.1). GTDB lineage: Bacteria > Desulfobacterota > Desulfomonilia > Desulfomonilales > Desulfomonilaceae > CAZGNL01. Next base: position 15,863 of record CAZGNL010000066.1, on the reverse strand, counting down.
TTGCAGCAGGGTGTCGTGGAAGCCCTTCAAACCGAGCACAGGAGCGTATCGCTTACGTAAGCGGAGTATTTCGCTCATACCGAGGAAATAGCAGGATTGGTACCCGGGCGTGAGCGAAAACCGTCGAATCTGGCGCTCAGCCACGGACCGCGGGAACCCGATGCTCTCGATTTCCTTTGCAGCGGCTTGCGTGGTAATCGCGCGGGTCTGCAGCTTCACGTCCAGGATCGACCTCATGTTCCGCCAAAGTTGACGCTGCAACTGCACCATCTGCAGGCGTGGGTCGGTTATGTAATCCAGTTCATCCAAAAGGGTTTCCGCGTAACAGGCCCACCCTTCATAGAACAACGGCGCTTCGATCTGACGACGGATCGGGTTGGCATGACCAAGCCTGATCGCGTCCAGAATATGATGTCCCGGATATGTTTCATGCGCGGAAAGGTAAGCGCAATGGGCCCGAATCAATCCGGAAGACCCGTCAGAAGGTGAAATGTGAAACACTCCGCATTGACCGTTGCTTCCGGTCAACGGGGCCCTGTAAGAAGCTGTGGCACGGATCGCCTGGAGATAGGAAGGTGTGGGATGAACCTCAACACGTTCAGCCTGTGGCAATGAGATTAGATCGTGAGCATGGAACAACTCCCGCAAGTTCTTCACCTCAGTGGCGTACAGATCGAGCAGATCCACGGAACCATCGGCATCGGCCTCGGTTTCCTGCAAGAGCGCGGGCCAGTTCTTGTCCCTACTTACGGTCTCGGCCAACGCGGCGAGCTTCTCCTGGATGGTCCGGAACCCTTCTTGCGCCATCGAGACGATTTCATCCAGTGGTACGTCCATGCCCACGCCCTTCGAGAAGATCTCGGCCAGTCCATCAGGGCCCACGGCAAAACGTGCTCCCGTGTGCAATCCTGACAGACCTGTGTGGAACTCTTCCCAACTCTCACATGCCCTACTATTGGCTGAAATCAGTTCCCTATCCGCGGCAAAGCGTTCCTCGATGAACAGCGGGACATCACTCTGAAAGAAGGCCAGAGCGTCAGCCGTCATATCGCGGGCAACCTCAAGGGCCATATCAGAAGGCTTATGGAGATTGGTCAGACCCTTTTCCAGGAATTGGGGAATCTGTGAGAGAAGGGCCAACAACGGGTCTCTGACTTCCTCGACAGGCGCGGCTTCCCGAGAGATGACCTCATCCACGGCAAATACAGGGATCTTTGTGTACAGGGTCGGGTCCGAGCGCCACACCTTGACTTGGCCGAACTGCCACAGGAATCGTTCCATGCTCTGCTTGAGGGTGATCCGGTCGATCTCTGTTTCCAGGTCCGCCCCGGGTTCTGTGTGCAGGAGCGTGGACAGTTCTCGCACATGTTCCAGATGAGCGCTTATCCGGTCGGTATCGAGAATGTCCAGGCTTCCCAGATGTCCGACAGCGGCTTCACATCTGGGCTGGAAGTAAAATTCATCTCCTGCCGTCTGGTAGGGTAGGTGGGTTCCCAGATAGTTGAAGTATCGGCCGGCTGTGGATGCAATAGTTTGGTCGCACGTTGACACCATTGGGGGATTCTACCAGATAACGACGTGACTGTCGTGAATCCGGTTTGTCTGGGGTCCGCTGGAAATAGTGTGTTTTATCGGCAATCATCCGGGGGTGTCCGAGAATGTCATTGCGACTCCGGGCTTGAACCGGAGGAAGCAATCTCATGCGCGGTGAATATGGGGATTGCTTCGTCGTTTCACTTCTCGCAATGACACGCTCGACGAAAAGTCTACCCCGCGCAAGTGAATGGTTTCCGGCACATCATCAAATTTCTTGATCGGGAATTGATCGCGTGCCATGATCCCTGGATTGAGCGGTCGGGGATTCCCCGGTCTTGGGCCGTTTGGTTTCGGTAGCGCCTCCGTATCGCGGGCCTCGAAGAGAATTCGGCATTGGAGTTCAAATGCTGACCGAACATCCTCGCTTGAAGGGATTGACTATCATTGTAGGTCTTTTTGCGTTCGGCATCGCGATTACGGCTGTGCTGGTCTGGACCGGCGCGGACTTGGGCTGGACATCCGAGTTCTATGGTCAAGGCGGCGCGAACCAAGGATGGATCTACGGAAGAGAAACGCCCTGGGCACAGCTTTACGACTATGGCGAGATTCCGCCGTTCTTACTCCTCGCGGGAGCGCTGGGGCTGTACGTGGCGGCATGGCTGGGGAGAGCCCGATCCGAATACAAAAGGGCCTGTCTGGTGATGATTCTGACCGTGGTTATCGGGCCCGGGCTCCTGGTCAACGGCATCTTGAAGGAGTACTGGGGACGCCCCCGTCCTGTACAGGTCTCCGAGTTCGGGGGAGAATTCAAGTATCAGAAGCCCTGGGAGATGGGTGTTTCCGGCAGGGGCAAGTCTTTCACCAGTGGACATGCTTCCATAGGGTTCGCCACTTCCTCCGCGGTTGCACTCTATCCGCTGCATCCCGCGCTTTCCGTGGGAGCGCTCGTGCTCGGGATCACCTACGGGATTGTGATGGGGGTTGCACGAGTGGCCCAGGGAGGACATTTCCCTTCGGATGTTCTGTGGTCCGGGATTATCGTGCTCATACTCGTGACTGCTCTTTATTACCTCGTGTTTCGAATACCGGAACATCAGACCCCCCGGAAAACCAGGGCTGATCGCTTGGGAGACCCGGCAAACGGGCCTTGACGCAGCGATCCGCTTCCAGTAGGGTTGCGCTGGTCCACGCAACGTGGTGGGCATGTTCGGGTATTGGTTCACCGGGCTTGAAGCGGTTCTGCGCCCGGTGAGAATGGAGGGGGCGCCTCATCTCCCCCTCCAACCCTCCCCCATACGTAATTCCGGGAGGTTGTACGGTTCACGGTGAACGCTTTCAAATTCGGAACACGAGCTCACGATGCCGCGCGGCTCAGCCGCGATCTTCGGCCGGGAAGCTCAAATGTCTACGAGGCGATCATGATCCCCCAACCAGTTCGCAAGACAACCATTGTCCTGTTGGTGTCAATCGTCAGCATCCTACCGATCGCGGCTGAAGCCCAGCAGCCCTATCCGGGCCAAATGCCCGCTCCTCATGGACCACCACCCGCGCCGGGGCAGCCACAGGCCCCGAGCCGACAGCAGATGCCGGGTCAGCAACAGATGCCTGCCGAATATGCGTTTCGACCCGACCTCACGAATCCTGAATATGGGCGATGCCTGAACCTTGAAAAACACTGGAAGAACATGTGGCAGATGTACGCTCACCAGTACCAGGTGTTCAGGAGTATGGGTCCCCGTGATCCCAGGGCGGTTCGATTGAGCTATTTTCTTCGGGACCTGAGAGGGAAACTGGACGCGGCGTGGGAGAATTTCAGTCGCGCTTGCGTATATTTTCCTCGGCAGCAACAACCTCCGAGCCGTTGATCGCGGAAAGATATATCATGCCGGAAGCTGAAGGCCTGGAAACCACGCGAACACACGAACTCACGAGCAACGCGGAACATATTGACACCCAAGTGGCAAGATTCGGCTCGCCGCGAGTAATCCGCTCCATACTGATCTTCACCGTAGTGGGGGTGATTCTATATGCAGCGGCCACCTTGGCTACGGATTACCGCAACGTGATCGGGGCTCTGGCAGCGTTTCCAGGAGGCACCCTCGTGCTCGTGCTGGTTCTGGCAATTGTCGGATGGCTGCTCCGAGGCCTGCGATTCCACTACTACCTGGCGCAGGCCGGTGAGCGGGTCCCGCTCGGGTATTCTGTTAGTGTCTTCCTTGCGGGCTTTGCTCTCACGGGAACCCCGGGCAAGATGGGAGAAGCAATAAAAGGCGTCTTCTTGAAACAGGACCACGGCGTGGCCTTGACACGGGTCGTGGGTATACTCGTTGTGGAGCGTCTGATGGACCTGTGGGGAGTGCTGCTCCTGGGGTCGTTGTCGGTGCTGATGTTCAGCGGTTGGATAGCCATTTTTTTGTTGTGCGCGGGTCTGGTCATAGCGGGCGGGGTCTTCCTGTGCATGGAGCGAATATACCGACCGGTCCTTGAAGCACTGGCCGGAATATCTTTTCTGAAGTGGGTTTCAGAGAGAATTCTCGGGATCCTTCTAACGGGCCGGGATTTGATGACACCGCGTATCTTCGTTGTGGGCCTGGTTGTCTCGACCATCGCGTGGGGGATGGAATCGCTGTCGCTCTACCTGATCCTCGAAGCCATGCACCTTCCATCGACCCTATTGCAGGCCAATTTTGTATACTGCTTCGGTCAAATTGTGGGAGCGCTTTCAATGCTCCCCGGAGGAATCGGCGGAACGGAAGCAGGCATGTCGGGGCTTCTAGCGGTAATGGGAATCTCCTACACTCAAGGATTGCCTGCCATAATACTGCTCCGGATCTGCACGCTGTGGTTTGCAATCCTTGTGGGGATCGGATTCATGATCATCATGACCGCGCGTGGAACACGGGCGCGGTCAAACCCCTGACCACAGAATCGGCCGGACGTTGGAATGGGGTGATGCCCCTGGACCGGTCAAACCGCGCGCATATAGCAGTTGCCAAAAGTTCTGACCGAATGGCAGGCTGGAAAGCCTGCCCCACATGACTGATTCTCAGAGTAATCGGAAATTACTTTTGGCAATCACTATAGTAGTTGTCGAAAGTTGTCACGGAAACTGATAGGGATTCGCCTTTACAAGAGTAATCTGGGGGAATCAGGCCAAGGCGTGATAGAAAAGCTTCCCCCAGACCCCTTCCCAAAGACTTCATCATATAGCGCTTCTCAGAAGTAACGTAGGATTCCCAGAAACGAAGCCCTCTCGTCTCGATATCCGTGAGAACTTTCGAGAACTACTATATGCCGTACCCAGGCGAATTCGGCGGCCCCGGCCCAGGACTGATACGGCATACAAAATTCTTGGGGAACAATCGGTCAACATCTGACTCGCTTTGCGGCTGCACTATCGACCTTGAGGGTTCTTTCCTCGTGTTCTTGTCTTGGGCGACTTGGGCTTGGGTTTTGGCTTCTTGGATTTGATTTGCTCTTGGCCTTTGCCCGAAGTCTTTTTGCCGCGGGGAGTTTTGGGGACAGTCTGTTCCTGGATACCGGGGCCGACGGACCTTTCGGACTCCAATGCTTCGTGAACCACGATGGAATCTATGTCGGCAGTGACCAAAGTGTTGCCCCAGAGATCCATGACCGTGAACTGGCCGTGGTGCCCGGCCGCGACCAAGGCGTCCATCAGTTTTTTCACCAACGTCACTGTCCCCGGTTTGGAGAGATCCAGCCATGCGGAGCCCGCTGTCATGACTGTCCCATCCTGGTCAACGTCCGCAAGGATGTCTTGGGCTATCAACCGGTCCAATAGCTGCTGTAGTCGGGCCTTGGCATTAGGGTTTGTGGGCAGGCGCGTTCGGGATTCCGGGCTCATTCCCAGGGATGAACGTACTTGTTTCCTGGTCGCGGCTTTCTTTTCCATCTTGGCTTCAGTCATGGGCACTATTATGTTCTTCCATACGTAAATCGTGGCGATCAGGATGGGCAAGGCCAAGATGCACCCTAGAAGCCAAGGGGGCACTCGATCGAGCAGTGCCTGTTTCGGGTCCACATCTTCCCATCTTTGCTGACCGGGAAGCACATGACCGCATTCGGGGCAAGTGAGCGCTTTACTCGACGCCGCCGCTCCGCATTGGGGACAAGCCGATTCGGGAGCTTGCTGAGCCTCTCTGCGGTCATGGGCGGCGTTCGGCTGTGCTGTCGAGTCGAGTCGGGCATCCCGGGCCCGCGCTTCGGTCGGTGGACGGAGCCCGGATAACAGGGAAGCTGATTCCGACGGGCCCAACATGTTCTTGTCCACAAGGACCCTCAACAACTTGTCCATACCCTTTCGGTTGAGCCCATAGAGGCTCATCATCTCCTCCGCGTCCTTTCCTGAGCGGAGATCATTGACGAACCTTGTGGCATTTATTTTTGTCTTCACTTTTCCGATTCCTCAGACCAAATCCGGCATGCGAGCAGCGAAGAAGGCACCTATTTAGGGCAGAAATCCAGATTCCCATGTGCGATTCTCAGTGTTCGATTCCTGCCGGCGACCACTCCAGACCCCATACCCTTGCAGTTCCATCACTGCTTCCACCGGCCACCATGGAGCCATTGTCAAGAAAACATGCGGAGCGAACCGGCGCGGAGTGTCCTGCCAGTACCGCCACACATTCTTCCTCCATCGGTTTCCATAGCTTCAGCATACAGTCGTCCGCCCCTGTTATCCAGAAGTGGTCATCAAGCCCGGCGGCCAGCACTCTTATGGCGGCGGAGTGACCTTTCAAGCTGACCACATTTACACCGGATCCAACCATGTATACAATAAGTTCACCTGTTTCGGTTCCGGCCAGGAGCTTGTCGTCCGCTCCAAACGGCTTCACAACCGTGATTTTGATTCCCAAATCCCGGAATGCTCCCAGGCTATAGCCTGTTTTCGTCTCCCATCTCTGTATCTTGACGCCATCCCGGATGCTGTAGACTGTCTCCCATGTTGACGCGAAACATTGGAAGTCGGTCCCCTGGATTGAGGCGCCTATGGCCTGCTTGGCGCCGGTAACCAGATCAATTCGCAGAGCTTTCTTGTCGGGCGACAGAGCAACAAGTCCACCCTTTTGCAGATCGAAACAGATCGGACATTCCACGTTTTCGATTTCCAACTCCAACTTTCCTTCAAGGTCCCATCTACGAACTGTGCTGTCTTCGCTCCAGGTAAGGACACTCTGTCTTCCGGGCACAAAAACAACCTTTTTCACAGGGCTTCCAACCTCCATCTTCTTGATGCGGCGCCCTGTAGACACGTCCCACAGGGCCGCGGTGCCGTCCATACTGCCGGTGAGAAGCGTCAAACTGTCAGGGGCCCCTGCTATGGAAACCACGGCATCTGAGTGGCCCCGAAAAGATCTGACGAATGTGCAATACTCCAGAGTTCGATTCTTGAAACTGTCCTTGAGCAAGTTGCGGATCAGGATAGCCTCCCTGGACCAACAGAACCCGGGAGTTCCTCTCACCTTCTCAAAACTGCGCACCGCCTCGCGTTTGTCCATGGCTTGCCACGCCCGGTTGAAAGCCTGGACAGCAGCCCTGAATGAGTCGTGTAGCCTTGTGAGATCCCTAAATGTCCGAGGACGGGCGATGGCCGGCTCCAGAAAACTCTGTTTGAACCATCCCACATCCAGTGACCATGACGTCACCGATCCACGGGCGCCGCCACTCACCAGTCGCTTTCCATCGCGGGACACGGCGCATCCTGAAAGGTTTTCTCCCGGCACGCTAATGGTCCGGTAGCACCTGGCGCTCGAAAGATCCCATATTTTCATTGTCCCGCTATCTGAGACGGAAACCATGAAATCGGATTCCGGAATGAAGTGAACACTCACAACATCGCCCCGGTGGCCGGTGAGTTTCACCAATTCGTCTCCTGTTGCGACATCCCAAAGGCATATGGCCCCATCGGAAAGACCGCCGAGTATGAAAGCGCGGTCCTGTGACACCTCCAAACAGGACACCGATCCTTCACCCGTTCGTGTCTGCCACAGCATTGTTCCCGAGTCACGATCCACGAGAGCCAGACTGCCGTCTCTGGTTCCAATGATGATAGATGTCGTGCCTTGGAGGAATTCCACGCAGGAGATTTCTCCCGACGGCAGGCCCCAGTCCCAGGTGACGCGGTCGGAAGATGTTTCCCAAACTCGCAAGGCCCCATCTCCCGTGTACCCGGCCAGCAGCTTGGAATCATGGGAGAAGGCCAAACCCGAAACAGCCATACCTTGATACTTCCGTACAAGTCTACCCGCGTCGAGGTCCCACAAATCCGTGGTCATGAAGGCCTCACCGTAGGAAGTGGCAGCCAATTTTCCGTCGGAAGAAAACGCGCCGGCCACAGGCACGAAAGTAAAGGTGCGAAGGTTTTTCCGGCAACGACAGGTGGCGACATCCCAAATGCGAATAGAGCGATCCTCGCCCACAGAAAAGATTCTTTCGGAAGAAGGAGAGAAAGCCAGGGCACGGACGCCTTTCAAATGCCCTGCGAACCGGTCTTGTTCCTCTATCGGGACCAGTCCAAGAGAGTTCACGTAGATCGCTGGATCCCCACCGTGTTTTTCCCATCGAGCCGCGTACTCAGGGCCGTGGGTACAAGCGGTCTTCAGCGACTCCACCCCGCGTGCGGGGTCTCCCCGCTGAACAGATATCAGACCCATAAGATGATTAAAATCAGAGGTTTCCCTTACCTCGATCTTCAAGGATTCCATAAGGGACAGCAGATCCTGGTCGGAGATCTCACCCTTGCTCCACCGAAGACTGTGGAGATTGTAGACCGTCTGAACGTGCTCGGGATTGGCCGAATGAGCCTCCTCCAGCAGGCGCATGGCCTCATCATCTTTGCCCAGGTCCAGGAGTGACACAGCCTGGTTGTTGAGCGTGTCGGCTTTCAGTGCCACGAGATTGGGGTGTTCGCGGGGGCGACTATTAGGACTCAGTTCCCGGCTCAACTTCTCCAGCGCATGGCAGGCGTCAGCAAACGACGGATAGCGATCGTCCGGTCTTTTGGCCAAAGAGGTCATCATGATGTCAACAAGTGAGAGGGGCAGATCCGGACGGATCGACAGCGGGTCGGTGGGGGTGACGCTCAAATGACTTTTCACAAGGGACTGAATAGTGTATTCGTCACCCAGATCGAAAGGCATTCTACCCAGGACCAGCTCATACATCATGACTCCAAAGGAATAAATGTCGGCTCGAATGTCTTCCGGGGCTTTCCCGGTAAAACGTTCCGGGGCCATCCACCAGGGCGAGCCTCGCACTCCACCCTCTACCACGGTCAGATCCGGGTCCTGGATCTGACGGAGTTGCAGGTTCGGCTCTTCCATACTCCGGTCGGAAGCGCCCCCGACGCGCTTGACCAGCCCGAAGTCGGTTATCTTGATATTCCCGTCGCGAGTCATGAGGCAGTTGCTCGGTTTGATATCCCGGTGAATCATTCCTTTCTGTTCCGCATGGATCATCCCGTGACAGAACTGCTGCATCAGATCAATTGCTTGCCTCAAATCCTGAACGCGTTTGTTATCTATCCATTCATCCAGTTCCCCGCCGTCAACATATTCAATGAAAAGCCTAGGCAACCCATTTATGACGCGGGCGTAATAACATATGGCGATATTGGGATGAACACCCAGATTGACCCACAACTCCCCTTCCCTCAGAAATCGGGAAAGATGAGCCTGGCTCTTGAGGGCTCCGGGGAGAGGGGTCTTAATGGCGAGCATCATTTTCCACAGACGATGGAATACGAAGTACACCCTGCCCATTCCGCCATCAGCGCTTCCCAGGACTTCGTAAAGGCCTTCGATCAGATCCCCCTTCTCCCAGTCGGTACCGGTTTCATCGAGCCCGGAATCAACGGGCTGCTCGGGGTCCGAGGCCTTCTCGGGCTGCACGCGGACAGCCTCATTCACTGACGCTCGATCAACGGGAAACGTCTTGACATCCAATCCGCTTGCCCTAAGCGATCTGACCAAATCAATCAAATTTCGGCTGACACGGACTTTGGGCACTTCAATGGTCCCAGTGGTCAAGGTGGCACGAAGCTCATCTGGAGATTGCTTAAGACTCCGGGCAAGAACTTCCAGCGCAGGATTGGCCAGATCCGCTCCTTCGCTTCCCGTGGAGACCATTAGAGTGATATGGGTAGGCGGCTTATTCATGATGCAATAGGGATCAGATGTTCCAGGGTTTCACACTGATTTCCCAACGGCTCGCTCTTCAGCGGGCTACACTCGGTCCATTCGATCGATCCGGCCACCGGAGGGCAGCAGATGCAGAGAAGCACATTGAAATTCGCAGCGGGAATCCGAGGGCACCCCTGATTATCGGATTATTCACGGAAAAAGGCAATCACGGTTTTGTTCCAAAGTCCGAGGTCAATGTGTTTTATGCGAACGTTGTCATTTGTAGGTTGATCCGCGCCATCGAATGCCCTTATCTCTCAGGACCGTCACCAGGGTGTTGATTACGACCCACGCGCACACTGGCAGGGCGACCGGCGAGGTGAGGCTGTACGCCCAGTTCCCGCATTCTTCCTGCAAATAAATCCCGAAGGGTATGACGAGCGCAAGCATTGCGAGGAAGGAGACGAAAAAGAGGATCGCCGATGGAAGATCTCCTTTCCCCATGGCCCATAGGGCCGCGGAATAGATCATGAATACCGAGAGGAGCGAAAGGGATACGAAATTTGCTGTGAGATGGATCATTTTGGCCGGACTCTTGTTGAAGCCGCCATAATAGGTCCTTTTCCAGAATCCTAACAGTTCGGCGATTGTTCCAAATCGTTTCGTTAGCGCCAGACCCTTCGCTCTCAACACCATCAACCTTTGACCGACGTCTTTGACGGCCCTGCTGAGCGCGATATCCTCAGTGATTTCATTCCTGAAGCTCTTCCATGTTCCCACCTCCTCGTACGCTTTTCTGGTGATCATCAGGAATTGACCGGTAGCAAACGCGGTCTTCTTGTTCTGATCATTGACATCAGTGAGTGGGTAGAAAAAGGCCATCCCCAGGGCAAGATGGGGGTGGATGGCGTTCTCAATGAAGCCCCTTTCCATGAATCCCGGAACAAGGCTCAGCATGCCCAAATCACGGTCCAGGAAAAAACCCAGGGACCTGGAAATGGTGTCGGGACTGACAACAGTGTCCGCGTCAATAAACAGCAGAATGGAACTCGACGTAGACTTAACGGCTTGATAGAGGGCATGGGTCTTTCCGGTCCAACCCTCGGGTAACCGGTCCACAGACGCTACGGTGACTCTGGAGTCTTCCCGAGCCAGGTCCCTTATGATCTCCGGAGTACGATCCGTGCTGCGATCGTCCATTACGATCACGTCGAAATGCGGATAATCAGAAGCCAGGACCGATCTAACTGATCGCTCAATGTAGTCTTCTTCGTCCTTGGCGGGCATGATGACAGTTATGTCAGGCGGTGGGTCGGGCCAATCGTGATCGGATGCCGCGCCTATCTTCGGCTCTTCTCTCAAGTTATTCAGCAGGAGCGCCCCGCCACGTGTCATCTCATAGAGCACCACAACGGCGAACGCGGTCATACTCCATAGGACCCAACTGGATTCCATCAAAGCTCCCTTCCTCATGCCCCTGGTTGAGACCGTCGGTTCCTTGTGTGCTTGACGCTTCAGCCCGCCGCCCGATGAAGGGGACCTTAGATCGAAGAGCAGCGGCCAGCCGAGGCGACCTTCACGGAAATGAGTCATAATGCCACAAATCCTCGTCATCTTCTAGCCGAACTAATGGACGAACGCAACCTTTCATTTGATTTGCGGTCAGGCTTGACCCCGTCCCCTAATCCAACTCCTCCTGAAACAATCCCAAACGCACTCGATGTCTTGGTTGACTCGACAAAATCGGTATGGTACTCTTGTACTGAACCTGCAAGGAGGATAGCAACATGGCAAAGGAAGAGCCATTTGTCTTTAAGGTTCTGATCAAACGGGAAGACGACGAATGGGTAGCCCATTGCCTGGAGTTAGACCTGATTGCTGTCTCAGACGATCCAGACCAGGTAGAAAAGGACATCATTGATATCATCGTTGCACAGGTTCGTGATTGCATTGCCAACGACAACCTTGACCATCTTTACCGTGCCGCCTCTGTATCTGTCTGGAAAGAGTATTTTGCTTCTACGGGACGGCGAGAGATGCGCGGCGCCACTTCGTCCGCGGCTGACAATGAGGGTTTGTCGAGCATCACCCCTCTAATCAGGGCCAACGCAGGCTTCTCTCCAGATGTGTACCATGCCTAAGGGGCCACTTAAGTACAAGGTGCTCAAGAAACGATTAGCATCATATGGCGTGCGTGAGAAGAAAGGCGGCAAGGGGTCTCATCAAATTTTGTAACGCCCCAACCGCTCCGGTTCTAAGAAGGGCCCGCAGATACCTATCAAAAGACACGGTGAAAATCCTGATATTTCCTGGAAGGTTATTGACACTGTCTTGCGCCGTTTCAATATCCCTTTGGAAGATTTTTGGGACTAGGCGGGATTGATGAGAAAGGAGCAGGGAGCTGGAGACCCAACAAGGAATACCCCAAGCCACAGATAGCAGAAACACTGTATCTCCCGACACAGGAAAAACAGACCAAAAAGCCCCCACAGAGAGCGACGCTTCCTGAATTCGGGGACACCATACTTATCTTGCCGAGGCGCTGGAAGACCCTGTCGGTCCAGGTTTTCGGTACCGCACCGATCTGCACAGGGCCGGCTCAAGTTTGGAAAGGAGATCATGAACCGATTACGATGTGTTATGGCAATACTAGGATTGGTCATAGCTCCCGGGCTGATCCACTCTACCTGCCCACTCTCTGCGCCCAGGCTTACCAATAATCCGAGCCTGGACGTCATTGTTACGACAGGACAGCCGCTCCTTTCATTCTTTAGTGCCCCGGGTGGAACTGCTCCGAGAAAATACATTATTCAGATCGACAAGGTTCCAACGTTTTCCAGTAAGGCACTCATCGAGTATCGAGACGTCCCTGAAGAATCGAACCTGGTGACAAGCTTCTCCGTCAAGAAGAAGGATGCCCTCGATGACAAGACGCGGTACTACTGGCGGGTAAGAGCCGTCGATTCTTCGGGAGAACCGGGACCATGGGGCGCCTCACGCTTTTTCGTGGACACCGAGTCGGATGACTCGTTCATGAACTTGGTGCGGATTCCGGTGAAAAGCGTGGAAACGTCCAGTGGGTCCAATGCGAAGAATATTGTTGACCTGGACGACCCCGGCCAGGTCAGCTTCTGGCAGTCGACACCTCCAGGGGAACCAACCCAATGGGTGATATTCGATCTGGGCAAACGTTGGAAGGTGTCTCGCATCTGGATGCTGTCGAATCCTTCGTGGGCCGACGCGGAAGTCGGTGATGGTTGGCTGAAGGATTTTGTTTGGCAGGCGAGCGACAATCTCACCGCCTGGAGAGATATCAACGGCGCCCGGGTCATCGACAATGACACGTTCCGAAACATTCTACGGTTCGATCCGGTTGAGACGCGTTACCTCAGGCTCCTCATCAGGGCATGGCACGGATATGCCGCTCAGATAAATGCCGTCACCCTGTATTCGCCCGGTAGGCCGCCCGTGCCGGAGGTCCCTGACAGGGACTATGTATTGATCGTGGGGAACCAACAGAACGGGTACACCTTCACCGAGCTGGCGAAATTTGTTGAGGGGCTCGGCCTCGATTTGGCCACGTTGACGGTACCCCATTACGAGGTTTCTCAGGGGATGCTCAAGAACCTGAAAAGGAAGCCTGTGGCCATAGTCCTGAGCGGTAACAACGCCGGCTATGCAAATTTGCCCATGTTTGAGTATAATGGCGAATTCGAGATCGTGCGACACTCCGACATTCCCATTCTCGGAATATGTTGCGGCCACCAGATGACGGCACTCGCATACGGGTATACCAATGTGCGAGCCATGGGCTGGTCGGACATTTCCAGCGTACGGCTCAAAGATCCGACAGAAACAAGGATAGTGAAGGAAGACCCCATCTTCATGGGCATGCCGAACCCGTTTACCGCTCCGGAAGTGCATGGTTGGGCTGTGGTGCGACTCCCCCGACACTATGAAATTATTGCAGAGTCAACCTATGTCCAGTGTCTCAAGAGTTCAGCGAAACTCCTCTATGGGGAACAGTTCCACGCTGAAATCGCAGCGCCTTACAATCAGGCAAAACCGTACCTTGTAAACTTCCTTAAGATGGCCCTTGAAAGGGAGCGCGAGTGAAGTTGGGAGATCTCCCGATTCGGCGGAGTCACCTATCTCGCTAATACCGTATTCGCGCCCACTGACGGGCCTCCAATACTCAATGAGCAGGCTCTAATGAGAAAACTATCACTGTTTCGTTTTTCAGAACTCTGGTACGCGGGCTATGCCTTCCAGGGCGCGGTTGTTTTTGGAATCGGCGGCATACTGATGCCGATCGTGGTGAACAACGCGGGAAATGCCGCCAAGGCTGGAACTGTCATAGCCTTCTTCTATATTGGTCAGATGTTGGCTCCTGTAATAGGGAGTATTGCAGACAGGAAGGGCTTGCACAGAGTATTTTATCTTGCAGGTTACGTCCTTCTTGCTCTAGGCTTGGGATTGTTTCCCTTCACTTCGCTGCTCTGGTTTTGGATGGCCCTTGCATTCGTCCAAGGAGTCGGCTCTGGAGCAACGAACACTGTTGCTGCAATGTTAATAGTTGAATTCAGACCCAAGGACGAATGGGACCGACGGATAGGCTGGCTCCAGACATTCTATGGTATCGGGCAGTGCATGGGACTCGTTCTAGTGTCAATCCTTCAATCCCGTCCCGAGTTAGGGCTTGTGGTATCTGCTTTTCTTATGGTACCTGGTTTAATCATCGGTTCCCTGAGATTGCCCGCTACTCGCGTTCACCATGAACCGCATGAGAAAGTCTTTCAGCACCGGCTTCACAGACCTCAGCGGTCAGTCGCGTCAATCCTGACGAAATACTATGCGACAATGGGGAAATCCGCACGAACGCTGGCTGCTGAGTGGTTTTCATCGTACGGTCTCTTCATCTTGGGCTGGTTTTTCGTCATGCTCGCCACATGGCTCCTTGGCACCCTCTTCCCTCTGGTCATGAAAGACGCTCTCAATGTCTCTTACCGCATGTCGTCCATCTATTATGCGATTGGGGCGGCAATAGGAATCTTTGCCTACGCGCCCTCTGGAGCCTTAGGGAAGAAAATTGGAGACGGATGGGTGGTTCTTATCGGAATTCTCATGACCCTGGTATCCCTCAGCTGCATGACCATGCTCGCCTACTGGGACACGGGTTTCAACAAGTGGCTTGTTCCCTTGGTGTACATCCCAATCCCAATCGCATGGTCTCCCCTGATGGTAGGGGGCACGGCCTGGGCGGCTCAGTTGGCTACCTTTGAAGAAGGTGAAGCTTTGGGGTTCTTCAACGCGGCCACAGCAATTTCCAGTGTGATTTCGGCCTTGGGAGCGGGGCTACTGGGACACCATTTTGGATATGGTACCGTCCTCCTGGCGGGAGCTTGCAGTAGTGCGGTGTCCGTCGTATGTCTACTGCCCCTGCTCTTCAAACGAAAAACCGCATGACCTTGAAGCGCCGTCGCGCCGATTTGACCACAGCAGGAAGGTTGAAACATGCCGCAAAAGAGAAAGCTATCCGCAAAGGAAGTGCTGGCAGACATCCGGGCCGGCATGTACGACGAGCAGCTGATGCAGAAGTATAAGCTCTCAACCGCCAGCCTCCAGAGCCTTTTCGGCAAACTATTGAAGGCCGGGCTTATTACTCGGAGCGAACTTGACCAGCGAGCAAAGAGCCCCGCGGTGTCCGTTGAGCTTGTGACTATGGAGGATGAAGATGTGCAGTCTGGTCTCCGAAAAATAATGAAGAAAATCCGGGCATTCATTGTTCGCAGATGAGCACCAGGCCCTTGAGAGCCTCTCAACGTGGCCTATCCCTCTGGAGAGACCCACAAACCCTTACATTTATTGTCGAGAATCAAGGGGGATGCCCTCAAAAAACTAACCAGCACGGAGGTCAGGTCTTGAAATGTTGGTCTCTGGCGTTTCTTTCCTTGAGTCCACTTTGCTGACGGTCGTATAGTGGATTCCCGGGTGGTCTCCGATCTGTTTGAGGAGGACGTCTTCCCCCCCTTGATCGTCGAGGAAAACCGTCGCTCGTGCATTGCCCCGGTACGTGGCGAGATGCAAGACTCCTGGATATTGAGGGCGTAACGGTCTGCTCATGACCAACAAATCCCCGGGGATTGCCTGCATGCCAAGACCTGCCCCCGGCCTGGTGCGAATCAC
>CAZGNL010000065.1:0-29078 GCA_964527475.1 uncultured Syntrophaceae bacterium | reverse complement strand
CCTGATACCAATGCGCGTTCAAACAAGTGATAAAGAGCACTGCTGGGCAAGCCGGCAGTGGCACCCAAGAACCCGATCTCACTCTCTTGATTGCGCATTGGTATGAGTCCCGAAGGGACGACAGAACCATTACGCGCTCGCTATGTGTCGTCTCTTCGGGACTCCGAGCCGGCTTGGGGCTGGAGTTTTCGTACCATAGTGGTTCTCGCAATTAGTTTCGGATTCCTCCGAAACTTCTTCCTGTGGCGCAGGCTTTCAGGCCTGCGAATCCGTGAGAACTTTCGAGAACTGCCATAGAGGCGCTAAATGACGACGACCTGGCCGGCGGAGCATTTCAGGATTCCGCGAGCGTCGCGGCCCGTTTCGAGGCGCGGACACGAAGGAGAGAGATAATCGCATCCGTTCAGGGGGGTGCTCGTCGAGCACTCCGAGAAAGCCCTTGGTGAAGCGCGCTGATTTGCCTGGAGAGATGAGTCGCCCCCCCTTTCGGACCAAAATGACCCGAGCGCGCTCAGAAACGATGAGCGTAAGCCGCGCAAAAGGCTTGTCAGGTTTTTCTCAACACGAAAAACAAATGGTAGTTGCCTCTCCTCGGGTCTCGCACGGGTGAACGAGCTGCGCGATAGATACGTTTGAGAAACTGAAAGAAAGGATAAGAGCCAAGGCCATTGTTCAGAAAGATTTTCAGTGCAGAAAAACGTGCCGTCAGTAATTCACGAGGGGAAGTCACCGGCAAGACCGGGAACCCGCTTGCTTCTAAGTGCACTATTTCCATGCTCAACTTGTCCGCCAGATAATTGACGGTTGCAGGAGTCAGGTACTGCATGTGTTCCAAATCCACCCTGAAAGTGATCGGCTCTTCCTGTCCGAGACAGACGGCCCCATTCGGCGTGGAAACTGCGAGGACCCCGCCCGTATCAAGTAGATTCGAGGCGCGCTGGAGCATACGCACAGGTTGGAGTGTGTGCTCGACAACGTCAAAGAGTGTTACCACCGAATATGACGCTGGTTCCCTGATTTGTTCAATCGTGCACTTCCTCACGTCATTGACGGCCAAATACTCCCTGGCCACGTGCAGTGCATCGTCGTCAAGCTCGATGCCGGTGACAGCCGCACCGAGTCTCTTCAGACGGATGAGTGTGTGTCCCATACCAAAACCGACATCCAGCGCGGCCTTGCCCTTCAGATCATCAAGAAACAAGGCACTAAGGACACAGATCCTGTAATCTTCATGTGGTTTCGCATTGGCAATGGCTTTTATGAACTGCTTGTCATTCATCCAATTACTGTGTCTGTATGATTGAAAATACCGTGCGTACAAGCGGTCCAGCTCTTCTTCCGATGGAGCGGTGGAGACGAAGAATGAAGAACACTTTAGGCAGTAATTGACAACGAGTTGATCAGGCCGACGATACTTTGGCTCACCGGGATCCCCGCACAAAGGACATTCTCTGTGCTTCAGGGCGGCATGATCCCAATGATGCACACGTGTCTCGAATGGATGTAGATCTCTCACAATGAAACCGCCTCTAAGAACTATGCACTCCATGGATTTGATTACTCATCCTCGGAGTGTGCCGCTCTTTTCTGTCACGTACGGTGGGAATAGAGTATAATTTGCGAATCGAGCACTGGATTGCGGGAGTAACGAAATGTGAAGACCCCCTCACCCTAGGAGGCTGTCTCAAAACCTCCAGCACGACATGAATCGTAGCACGATGGGTGGCCCAGACGCCACCGCGTCTGGGTTCCGAAGGAACAAGAGGTTCTTCAC
This sequence comes from uncultured Syntrophaceae bacterium, assembly GCA_964527475.1. Taxonomy (GTDB): domain Bacteria; phylum Desulfobacterota; class Desulfomonilia; order Desulfomonilales; family Desulfomonilaceae; genus CAZGNL01. The sequence goes on along the minus strand of CAZGNL010000065.1, from coordinate 27,304 downwards.
AACCGCGGTCACTATTCCAAATGGCCGCTCACAGTCCGCGTTGTCTCAACCCAACCTCTTGTCGCTGCGCGACCCGGACGTAGTAACGTCCGGGCCACCCTCACCCAGCCGTGCTACGATTTCCGAAAGATCGCCGGTTTTGCGACAGCCTCCTAGCCCTCTCCCCCAAAATGGGGGAGAGGGCTGGGGTGAGGGATTTCCGGATAAACGGTGCAGAACAAATTCGCGCAGCACACTCATGAGAACAGGATTTCGGAGGAGCGGGATATTATACCAATGCGCGTTCAAACAAGTGATAAAGAGCACTGATGGACAAGCCGGCGGTGGCACCCAAGAAACCGATCTCACTCTCTTGATTGCGCATTGGTATGAGAAGCCCGGCGAGTGAGAACATGCCAAATTCTCTTGAGGAATCTGTGTAAGACGGCATTTTGAGATGATAATACAGCAACGGCATTTGGGAGATCTGATATTAGACGTTTGCCCCGAGTCACATTTTGTAAGACAGTCATGATGAGCACAATTTTCTCTATGATTCTATGGTCAGTCTTGACAATCGCTTTTGTCAGTCGGCTTGCGGCCCTCGTCCAGGGCATCAGCGGTATCTTGTAGTCATGCCCCAGCAATGCTCTCCAACGGTCCTCCCGGGATCGGGTTTGGTAAGAGATTTGAGAAGGGTGATACCGATAATAACGTAGAACTTCGGGGAGTTGAGCCATTTTGCCTTCCAGGGCTGCGCTAAACACGATTACCAGTTCTCCTCCTCGCCGTGTCTCCTCGCCCAAAGAAAGAAGGAAGTCTTTTCTGATCAATCCATATACTGCGTCAAACAATATGCCCAGATTACCCAGACACTTTGCGCACCGATCCGTGACTTGGTCGCTGTCAAGATGGTAGTCGGTGAGTGGGCTCTGAAGCTCGGAACCCCACTCGTCTATGATGGTAGTGCGGGCACAACACAAGACAAAGTCCGGATGCGATTCAAGGAAGTTCCAACAACGTTCTACGTAAGAGGGTGTCAACAGGTCGTCGTGAGCATCCCACATGAAGTAGTCGGCTTGAGCCATTGACAGGACCATCTCGAAATTCCTGATGGCCCCAAGATTGATCTCATTCCGATGGAGTCGTATTCTCGAATCGTTCTCAGCACACTGACGGCAAATCTCCCAGGTTGCATCAGTCGAGGCGTTGTCCGATATGAGTAGTTCAAAGTCCTGTAAGGTCTGGGATTGTATTGACTCGATGGCCTCCAGGAGGAACCTTTCCCCATTGAAAACAGGGAGTCCTATGGAGACTCGTGGCTTTGCACTCATCGGAGCGCTCCTTCGTGTTTGCGCGGAAATACGGCTGTCAGAGTCGGAACCTTGGATCGGGTCCAAATCCCCGATCTTTCCGGGAATACTCCAATGCCCGTCTTATGGTCCACCACGACTTTAGAAAAGCGGAGTACTATCCAAAAAAGGAAGTCACTGCTTCTATGACGCGTTCATAGAACTCGACCTTCATGTTTGAGTGGAGAGGCAGGGTGAGGACTTCACTGCAAACGAGGTCCGTGACAGACATGTCACTGTGTCGGCATCCTGAAAAAAAGGAGTGCTCGTGAACCGGGACGAAGTGAATTCCCACATCTATGTCCCGAGTACGTAGATGCTCAATCAGATCCTCACGTCTTTCGTCGAGGACTCTTAGACTAAAGATAAAGGGAGATATCCCCTGAAAATCGGTCTGCGGAATCTTGACGCCTTCAATTGGACCAAAAGCCCTATTATAGGCTTTGCACACCTTTTGCCGGCTTGCTATGAATTCGTCACAACGCTTTATTTGTGAGATTCCGACGCTTGCGAAGATGTTCGTTAAATGATATCGGTATCCTGGACCAACAACGTCATAGTCCCATGCGCGCCGGTTCTTGTACCGTTCGGTGGTATCTTTATCCACTCCCAATAGCCGCAGCCGGTATACACGGTGAAGCTCTTCTACGGTGTTCACGACCACGCAACCTCCGTCAATGGAGGTGACTATTTTTACTGGATCGAAGCTAAAACAGGCTATGTCTCCGTAAGACCCCAGCTTTCTGCCGTTTACCTCAGTTCCGAAGGCATGACAGCAATCCTCGATCACGCGCAGTCCGTGCTTCTCCGCAAGACTGTACACGCCTTCCTGATCACAGGGTATTCCCATGAAATGAAGAGGCATGATAGCCTTTGTTCTTGGCCCCACCAAGGCCTCGGCCTTCTGGCAGTCAATCGCCAGGTTGTCGTCCCGGATGTCACACATCACAACTTCCGCGCCGGACATGTGGATTGCCTGGTGATCGGCCACATAATTGAACGACGGAGTGATGACCTCATCGCCAGGCCCGATCCCCGTCGCCACTAATGCAACGTGCAATGCGGACGTACCGGTGTTTGTGGCAACCACGTATCTGCCGTCCAGGCCCAAGTAGTCGGATATTCGGTCCTCGAATTCCTTTGTAAACGCTCCCATTCCGAGCCACCCTACGTCAAAGGCGTCAGTCAGGTGCTTGAGTGTGTCCTCATGTATATGTGGCTGAAATACTGGGATGTTTTCCATCTCACGCTCAGTCCTTGACGCATTTGAGCCAGCCGTCCGGCGCTGCCGTGAATAGAAGCTTGCTCTCGAATTGGCTGTCAATCTCGAACCTGTCACACGTTTTAAGGAATTCCCAAACTGCGGTCTTGGGATTGTTTCCCTTGCCCCACGGCCGGTCCGGAAAAGTGTCTGGAGGCAGATCCTCTATGACTGTGTCAAAGACAATAAGGTAGCTGCCCTTTGTTACGAGCGGAGAATAGAGCCTCAGCTCTGCAAGAACATGGTCGTGGGTATGATTGGAATCGAGAGCCACAAGAACTCGCGTCTTGCTCTGCGCGTGAGCGAGAACTTGCTCGTAAACCTTTTCATCCACGGAGGAGCCCTCGATCATGGTTATTCTTTTTGCCATAGGATGTTTCTCCATAGCTCTACGATTGTGTTCACGGATCTCGATATCAACTCCCAGGACGTGACCGTCCATGCCCATTGCTTCCAAGAGTGACGCATAGAGTACCAATGATCCACCGTGAGCGATCCCTGTTTCGATAATGAGATCAGGCTGTACCCTCCAGACAATCTCCTGAATTGCGACGATATCTTGGGGAATCTGGATGATGGGCCGGCCGAACCAGGAAAAATTATGAGAATATTGATAGGTTACGATTGCCTTGAAGACCGCGGACCGCCATCTACTCAGTTCCGAGTCTGCATGCATGGCCTCTATGTGCTCAAGGTCATTGGCAATAGCTGTTATCCACCCACTCATGTTTACCTACCTTGGGAGATTCAGACACGATTGTGCCGCGCTCAATAGGACATCCCAATTGACCGCGCCACCTGCCAGGGCTTGGGTCAAGCCCATAGGTTGGGGTCAGGCCTTGTAGTCATGCCTCTTCATGACTTTTGCGGGAATGCCCACTACAATGGTGTGGGACTCTACGTTTTTTGTCACCACAGATCCTGCCCCTACTATTGCGTTTTCGCCGATCTCGATCTGCGGAAGGACCACGGCGCCGGCGCCTATCATCGCAAAACTACCAACCTGCACTTCACCGGTCACCGTCGCTCCTGGGGCAACGTGCACGCCGTCACCCAATACAGTATCGTGGTCTATTGTAGCGTTGGTATTCACTATACAGGCGGCCCCCAAGCGGCAGTTCACAGTCACGGCCGCCTTGGCGAGTATCTGGCTGCCCTTGCCCAATGAGGCACTCTTTGCAACGAACGCAGTAGGATGAACAATGGTGATGGGGGACAGTCCTTTCTCCTCAAGAAACGCTTGGCTATCAAGTCTGTCCCGTCCACGCGAACCACCTATGGCCGCCAGGCACCCTACATTCCCAAGGTGGCATCCCTCGGAACCCCACCATTGTTCAAACCCCGCTCTGCCATGGAAGAGCGGAACGTCCTCAAAGGGAGGCCTCACCCTCGGGTCATTGTCAAAGAGTGCCACAAGTCGGTAGCCCCTGTGCTCCAAACACTCACGAAGAACTTTCGCCTGACCTGTGGCTCCCCAAAGAACAGCTTGCATTGAAGTGGTCTGGATCATCCTTTCCAGAGTATTGAACGAGCCTGCCGGATGTGTCAACCCAAATCGGGATTGGCGAGCATCCACAGACCGGTTTTATAAATGGGAAGCTCCGTCGTCATTCCCTTTTTGTAGACTTCCGAGAGACACTGAGTGCCATAAGGACCATAACCAGCCGGAATCTCCGAGCTGGAATGACGAACTCAGGTCTTCCCGGTCAAGAGAAAGCCCGCATCCTTGTCTGAGACCATGCGGTCAGAAATGGGCGGCCACTCGATTCCGAGTGCCGGGTCATCCCATCTAACTCCACGAGCCGATTCAGAGTGGTAGAATTCCGACATCTGATAGTAAACCTCGGTATGATCTTCCAGAGTCTGGAAGCCGTGTGCGACGCCTTTGGGGATGTAGAGCATCTCACCGTTGTCGGCGCTCAACTCGACCGCGAACCAATTCCTGAATGGGCCGGATTCCTTACGCAGATCCACGATCACATCGTATATGGATCCTCGGATACACCACACCAGCTTGACCTCTTGGTGCGGAGGCGCCTGGTAGTGCATGCCGCGAAGAGTCCCCTTTTTTCGGTTGTAGGAGGTGTTGCACTGAACGAAGATCCCATTCAGGCCCCGGGACTCGAATTCCCTTTTACAGAAGGCACGAGCAAAAGAGCCTCTGTCGTCTTGGACGGGTTCCGGTTGGATAAGGTAAGCACCCTTGATTTTTGTTTCGACAAAGATCATTTCATGGTCCGGCGCGGACTGGGCGTCTTCAGGCACGTGGGTAACACGTGCAGATCACAGGAGATGGGGCTCGGGGATAGGGATTATGAATTTTCCGCCCCAACTTCGGATGTCACACATCTGTTCGGCGATTTCGTCTTTCAGGTTCCATGGAAGGATGAGCACGTAGTCGGGCCTCGTTTCCCGTATCTTGTCGGGTGTGAAGATCGGTATGCGTGAACCTGGAAGAAAGAGTCCCTGCTTGTGGGGGCTGCGGTCCACCGTGTAATCGATGAAGTCCGTGCCAATTCCACAGTAGTTCAGCAGGGTGTTGCCTTTTGCCGGCGCCCCGTAGCCTGCGATCGAGTTCCCTCGGTCTTTGATGGCGATCAGCAACTCCAACAGCTTTCGCTTCGTCTCTTTGATCTTTTCCGCAAAACTCGAATAGGTTTGTGTGCTTTCTAGACCGGCGCGGTTCTCCTTTTCCTTTAACCGGTTCACCCGGTCACTGGTGGATCTGGTCTCGTCCGACCGATGTGCCACAAATAGACGGAGGGATCCCCCGTGCGTGGGGATCTCTTCTACATCGAACAGTACCAATCCGTGGGCTGCGAGTATTCTATCAACCGCAATGAGAGAGAGATACGAGTAATGCTCGTGATAAATGGTGTCAAACTGATTCTGCTCCATCAGGTTGAGGAGATGGGGGAATTCGAGCGCTATTATTCCCTCGTCCTTCAGCAGGATCGCCAGGCCTTTCACAAAATCGTTGATATCGGGAACGTGTGCCAGGACGTTGTTGCCGACAATCAGATCGGCCCGTTGTCTCGAAATCACGATATCTTGTGCCGTATCGGCTCCGAAAAAGCTCTCCAGAGTTGGAATTCCACCGGCCTCAGCCACCTCTGCGACATTTGTGGCCGGCTCGATGCCCAGTACCGGAATCCCTTTCCGCTTGAAGTACTGGAGTAGATACCCGTCGTTACTGGCCACTTCGACAACCAGGCTTCCAGCATCAAATCCGAAACGAGCGACCATCATCTCCGCGTAATCCCGTGCATGATTCAGCCAACTTGTCGAGTATGACGAAAAGTATTTGTAGTCGGTAAACAATTCCTCCGGGCTGATCACCACAGGGAGTTGAACAAGAAAACACGTGTGGCATACATGGGCATGTAGGGGAAAGAAAGGCTCCATCAAATACAGATCTCCTTCCCGAAGGAAACGATTTGCCACGGGAGACACGCCCAGATCGGCAAAAGAATGCTGGAGAGAAGTGTTGCAAAAGCGACACTTCAGTTCGTTCATGAGGGCGCCGTCTCCCCGAATCTTCGTATCTGATCCCAGGTTGCTTCCCTCATGTCTTTTCCTTCTCTGAAGGCAAGATGCCATTCCACCACCCATTTCAACTGGTCTGAGAGAGAGAGTCTGGGTGACCAGCCTAACAGTTTTCGGGCCTTGGATGAATCCAGGTTGAGTGAATTCGCTTCGTGAGGGTGCGCGGCCGGGTCAAGTTCCCAGCGGAAGTCTGTCCCCCAAAACTCTCCCATTTCCGCCACTATCCATTCCACGGGTTTTGCATGAGCCGGATCAGGACCAAAATTCCATGCACCATGAACCCCGTCCGCATTCTGCGAGAGCCTTTCTGCCAGAAGCAGATATCCGCTCAGCGCGTCCAGAACGTGCTGCCAGGGTCTCACCGCCTGAGGACTGCGAATTTGCACCGGCCGCTTGTCAGACACTGCTCTGATGATGTCGGGCACGAGTCGGTCCTTGCCCCAGTCTCCTCCCCCAATAACGTTGCCCGCTCTGGCGGTCGCAACTGCAACTGGGGCACCTCCGGAAAGGAAGAAGGAATCCCGGTAGGCCGCAGTAACAAGTTCCGCACAGGCCTTACTGCTGGAATATGGATCGCGGCCTCCAACAGGCTCGTTTTCTCTATATGCCCAGATCCATTCTTTGTTGTCATAGCACTTGTCGCTGGTGATTATCAGGACGACCCGCACTGAACGGCTTCGACGAACTGCTTCAAGAAGATTAACCGTGCCCATTACATTTGTGGAATAGGTCTCGATCGGGTCGTTGTATGATCTACGGACGAGAGCCTGTGCGGCCATGTGGATCACAATGTCGGGTCGGGCCCGTGCCATCGCGCTGCTCAGTTGATCCAGGTCCCGGATGTCTCCGATAGTGGACTCCATTCCCTCAGCCACATCGGCTATTTCGAACAGACTTGGTTGCGTGGGAGGTGGAAGCGCATACCCCACTACTCGAGTCCCCATCTTCTGGAGCCACATGGAGAGCCAGCTCCCCTTGAATCCGGTGTGCCCGGTCAAGAAAACCTGTTTTTGGGACCAAAATGCAGAGTTCATTCCCACACCTTCCACGCAGCGTTGCCCGCGGCCCACATCTCTTCCAGGTGGATCTTGTCGCGCAACGTATCCATGCAGTGCCAGAATCCCGTGTGAAAATACGCGGACATATGTCCGTCCCTGGCCAGGTTTTCCATGGGATCCTTCTCCCAGACGGATTCGTCGCCCTGTATGTAGTCTATCGCTTTGGGGGAGAGCACAAAGAAACCGCCACTTATCCACGCGCTGTCTCCTGGAGGCTTTTCATGGAAGCTGGTAATCTTGTGCCGATCAAAATTCATGGCTCCAAACCTTCCGGGTGGCTGAACAGCGGTTACGGTAGCCAAGGTACCATGGGATCGGTGGAATGCAATCAGGTCAGTGATATTTATGTCCGCGACTCCATCACCGTAGGTGAAACAGAAATCTTCGTTGCCCAGATGGGCTTGGACCCTCTTCAGGCGGCCTCCTGTTTGCATCTTCGCGCCGGTGTCGATCAGAGTTACTCGCCACGGCTCCACTTTCTTTTGATGAACTTCCATCGTGTTGTTCGCCATGTCGAAGGTCACGTCAGACATATGAAGAAAATAATGAGCAAAGTATTCCTTTATCATATAGCCCTTGTAACCCAGGCAGATAATGAAGTCGTGGATATTATGGGCAGAGTAGATCTTCATTATGTGCCAGAGGATCGGTCTGCCTCCGATCTCGACCATAGGTTTGGGTCTGCAATCCGTTTCCTCGGCCATTCGTGCTCCAAGTCCGCCCGCAAGTATGACTGCTTTCACTTATCGGCCTCCAGCCATGTTATCTATAGACATGATACATGCTTGATAGAAGTATCCCCGGCAAGATACGCGTCCATGATGTCAACAATGAGTTGTGCAGCATTCTCCGCAATAGAGATGGATTCCTCAACTGTGTTTTCCTTGCCCGGGTTGGCTGCTGTTATCTCTGCGGGGCAGAGGTTGAGTTTAGGTAACCGTTCACCGTGAACCGTACAAGCTCCCGGAATTGCGTATGGGGGAGGTTTGGAGGGGGAGATGAGTCGCCCCCTCCATTCTCACCGGGCGCAGAACCGCTTCAAGCCCGGTGAACCATTACGAGTTTAGCAAGATGGAAGATCGGAGCGTGGCGCAATACGCCACAACGATCTTTTTCAATTCTTCACCCCCACGTTTCTTTTGTCTCTTTTCCTGTTGTAGGACTCTCGCCGGCAGATATAATCGGAATGGTCTGCCCGGCTGGCGCGGCCCGTGGGGAACTCATCCTGAGCCATAGCTCGAGAATCAACAGCGTATAGAGTAGTACCGCCCAATTGCGGTCTCTCATGACGCGCCCCTGAACCAGATCTTGAATGAATTGGGGGTCCAGATACGCCTTTACATGTGCCGATCCGGATCCCAAAGTATCCATTACCACAGGGTGCAGCTCTCCTTTCAGCCAGTCATTCAGGGGCGGATCGAACCCTCGCTTCTTTCCCCGAACAACCTGAGCCGGCAGAAGTCCGCTGTATGCGTCCCGCAAAAGCGATTTCAATCCCCCGTACCGGATTTTGTACGAGTCTGGAAGACACGCGACAAACTCCGCCAGAACATGATCCAAAAGGGGGGACCGGGCCTCCACGGAGGCCGACATCGTGGCAATGTCGATTTTCACGAGCAGTGCATTCAAGAGGATTCCACGGATGTCGGCGCTCATGGCGGTGTCCAGCTCAGAGTAGCCGGCCGGAAAGATGGATTCCAACCATTCTTCCGTGGCCCGCATGGGAGCGTTCGCCCAGATTCTCTGCTTGTCCTCGTCGCGAAGGCAGTCCATTGTCCATGCCAGGTATCGTGCGCCTTGACTGAGGGGGAGGCCGGCGAGGACTCTTGCGGCAAATCCACTGACAGACGTGCGTCTAGAACCGGCCATTCGATGGGCCAACCTGCCGAAGAGCCCCGGGCAACTCGATGGCAACCACGATAGCATTGGCCGGTACCTGAACGCGAGGTAACGTCGGTACCCGGCGAAGACCTCGTCACCTCCGTCACCGTTCAGAACAACTTTGACATGCTCTGATGCGAGCTGGGACAGTCTCAGAGTGGGTATCGCACTGGGGTCAGCCATGGGCTGGCCATACGCCCGCACAACTGCCGGTAGATCGTTTGACGGGTCTACTTTCAGGGAGATTACTGAACTATTCAGCCCCAATGACTCGGCTGTTTGCAGGGCGATAGGAGACTCATCCATAGAGCTGTCGGCCATCTTCACCGTCAACGTCCGAAGTGATTCACCGGCGAGCTGAGCAGCCTCGTAAGCAACAACCGATGAATCGATGCCTCCTGACAGAAAGATGCCGAGCGGTACATCGCTGCGAAGTCGCAACCGGACCGCTTCGGAAACCAGACCCCGCGTGCGCTTGAGAACTTGTGAATACGGGATCTCAAGCTTGGGCTCATAGCTCAGACTCCAGTAACGGGTTATGTACTTGGTTCGTCCATCGTAGCGCATCCATGAGCCGGCGGGAAGTGCGTGCACCTTGTCAAAAACGGTCTCCGGCTGAGGTATGAAGCCCAATGACAAGTAATCGTAGATCCCCTGGTCCCGGATTTGCCACCGATATTCCAGACTCTCGGCGAGATAACGCAAGGCCTGTATTTCTGAAGCGAAAAGGAAGGTGCCGCCGTCGACCATGTAGTAGAGTGGTTTTTTCCCGAACCTGTCCCGGCCAAGAAACAGAGTGCGAGTTCGACGGTCCCAGACGGCAAACGCGAACATCCCTCTCAGCTTGTGGCACATCTCAGTTCCGTATTCTTCATAGACGTGAACAAGGACCTCAGTGTCGGATTTTGTCCGGAACCGGTGTCCCCGTGCGTGGAGATCCTCCATGAGTTCCTTATAGTTGTAGATCTCTCCGTTCAGCACTACATGGACGGAGCCGTCTTCGTTGGCCATGGGTTGACGACCGCCCTGGATATCGATGATGGAGAGTCGCCTGTTGCCGAGAAAAACCGGGTGGTCTTCCAATACTCCACTATCATCGGGCCCGCGGTGCACCATCAGTTCCAGCGATGTTTCAATGTGCGCTCTGTTGAGGCCGCCAGGCACCCAACCGCCGTTGATCCCACACATACGTTATTTGTCCTCGTCCGAAAGTTCCCGGTGCTTCACTGCAGAAAAAACCGGAATAGATTTTTCGGTGAAGTGGGCCGATTGTCAGTGGCACGGCGCGGCTGGAGCGTGGCATTTGCTACCTTCCATGCACCGTACCCTCCGATTGCCGTAACGCGGTTTGCCGCAACCAAACGCTACCGTTTTTGCCTGCTTCCCATGAACTCGGTCATAGTGGCGCAGCCTTGAGCGGAAATTCCTTCCCCTGTCAGGACCATTTTGAGAGTCTTCCACAGAATTCTCAGATCCACCGATATCGACCAATTGTCGACGTACCAAACATCAAGGGCAAATCTCTCCTCCCAACTCACTGCGTTTCGCCCGTGTACCTGCGCCCAGCCGGTGATACCGGGTTTTACTTCATGCCGTCTCATCTGTTCAGGTGTGTATCTCTCCAGGTATTGCATCAGTAACGGCCGTGGTCCGACAAGGCTCAGATCTCCCTTCAACACATTCCAGAGTTGCGGAAGCTCATCCAGGCTGGATCGCCTCAATAGTCTCCCTAGCGGAGTGAGGCGTTCCTCGTCCGACAAGGGTCTGCCGTACGCGTCATTGATCTCTTTCATGCTCCGGAACTTCACGAGAGTGAACGGCTTGGCCTTCAGGCCCGGCCTCACTTGACGAAAGAGAACCGGCGAACCCAGCGCCAGGAGTGTGGAAAGACCAACTGCAAATATCACCGGAGACAATACGGTCAATCCCACGAGCGCTGCCCAGACGTCGAGACCCCGTTTCAGCCGCCTATTCACTGTCGCACCCTTACCTTGGACCCTCGTCCGGCTCTCCATTGACGTGTGCCCGGGGTCTTGCCCGGGAATGGTTGCCCTCGCTTCAATACCATTTTGGCCGAAGTGAACGTCGATGTTTTCCAATCCGGCATCCTCAAACCAGCGTCTGACTCGAGACAAGAACTGTGGTTTGTCATAGTATGGCGAAAACGTATCAAACATGTCCAATATGGCAAGTTCTCTCAGGTGCTCATCTGAAGCTGGAATCCTTCCAGTGTAATCGGGTATCTGAAAAACCGCCCGGTTCAAGCGGCTCCCATATGGGAACTTGGCGATCTGTCTGGCTAAAGGCCACATCAATTCCACATACCTGCGCACAAAGCCGTAGAGTGCCTTGTGCGAGATTCTTTTTGTTATCGGTCTAAGCAGATAATATAACTTAAAAGGAGTCTTCCAATTGATGGCATAAATGTCTGCTGCTATCTGTGCACCGGGCTTAAGATACTTAAGAAGCACCTTGAAGGCCTTTTCCGGATTGGAAGTATGCTGAAGCACTCCAAAGCAGAACAACTTGTCGGCCACGCGGTATTTGAACGGCATACGGTAGATGTCGGCCTGTACTATGAGAACATTTTCCAGCTTCCCGTTTGCGGAGTAGTTTACGTCCACTGCCGAGCTGTAGTCGAATGACAATACGACCGCCCCGGTACCGGCGGCATGTTCAGTGAATCTTCCTGATCCGCACCCGGCCTCGACAATTACTTCTCCCTGTAGGTTACGCTCCCATCTGGTCTCACCCCAAAACCGTTCTTGGGAAAGAGTATTCCCGAGGTAAGAGTCATATTGAGTTCTGGCATGGGCGTTCCATTCAAACCCAAATGATGAAGTGTAATCCTCAGACAAGACGAACCTCGGCACTCCAGTTTGAACATTGTAAGATGCTTCGCAGGAAACGCATTTGAGGGAGCCCTCGAGTATAGATTGTCCGTCCTGTTTCGTGACTTCCTCTAATTTGAGTTCACCATTACAGAAGGGACACATCAGATAACCGAGGAGCGATTCTCTCATATCGAATTCCTTTTCGGGAGCAAACAGGCTGATCTGTTGCGCGGTGCCGGCTGCTGAACTAGTGTGCTGCGCGAGTTTGTCGGCGCCGTTTATATGGAAATCCCTCACCCCAGCCCTCTCCCAGCGGGAGAGGGGGCAAGAGGAGTCCCCTCTCCCAGCGGGAGAGGGGGCAAGAGGAGTCCCCTCTCCCCCATTTTGGGGGAGAGGGTTAGGGTGAGGGGGGCTTCACACTTCGCTACTCCCGCACTCCAGTGCTCGATTCGCAAATCATTCTCCATTCCCACAGTACGTGACAGCAAAGCGCGGCACACGGAACTAATACGATATTGTATTAGTTCGCGATCGTAAATCCAAAGGTTATGCCTTTCTTGCAGCTACAAAAAAGCCGGACCTCATGCGAATGATTTGGGTTCCGGGAAAACGCGCTTCTGTCAGGTACTCGTACAATTGACTTTCCGTATAGTAGTAGATGGGGCAATTCTTGATCCAATTATATCGGATTCTTCTCTGAAGCCCCCAGACCAAGCTGGATTTTGGGAAAGAGCCGACGAATACTCCGCTGGTATGATGAGCGATTGTTTTGAAGAGCGGACCGGGATCGGGCACGTAATCGAATAGTCCCAAAGCTGCTGTTATATCAAATTGTTCTGACAAGTTGAGATCCTGCACGTCTGCGCAGATGAAGCTGCACCTGTCTTCCAGTCCGAGTTCCCGTGCCATGCTCCGGGCAAAATCCACCATGGACGGAGCGAAGTCGACACCGATTACCATCGCCGCCCCCCTTCGGGCGAATTCAATGCTGTACCGTCCCGACCCGCAGCCCAGATCCAGCACTTTTGCTCCCGCGATATTGCCGCATTTCTTGAACGTGAGTTCGTGGCGGTCGAACAGGCCCTTGCGCAACAATCTGTTAGAGAAATACCTTAATCGGTTCTCGTGTGAGTAAAGCGCATCCCATTCGTTCGGGATCCTTTCAAAGTACGCGCGGGCACCTCTGTCGTCAGACGGCACGATCCAAAACCTCTTCAATGGAAGTGAAGTCAAACTCGTCGAGTAACCGTGAAAGCTTATGCCTCATGCTTCTCCGGAACATGTTGTGCTTCAATTCAATCTGAACGGCCTCAACTCCCCTCTTCCGTTTGGCTTCGGGGCTAACCGTGAGCCTCCCGGAATAAAACTCATATGGGTGACAGTATGCGACGAACGGCAATCCGTCACGATTGACTCTCCGAATCATTCGCCGTATCATTCCACATGGCAACAACCGCAGATATCCGCCTCCCGCTACCGGCCAATTCTTTCCCAACAGCCGAACGGTCGACAAGGGAACCTCAACAATTGACGACTGATCAAAGTTGATTCTCACCATCCCCCGAGGGAAATCGCTTATGCCATATCTTTGGCCGGCAAATGGGAAAATACTGCTGTCATATGCCAATCCTTCTTCGGACAATATTCTGAGAGCCCAACTTGTGTCAGACACCAAACTGAATTCAGGTGCTCGAAAGCCTCTGATTCGCTTGCCGATCACCTGTTCAAGCCCGGCCAAGGACAGCTTGACCTCCCGGCGAAACTCATCAGGCGTGAGTTGGTTGAGCCTCGTATGTGAGTATCCATGGGTGGCGATTTCATGGCCCTCCGAATCAATTCGCTTGACCAGGTCAGGAAACGCATCCGCGAAGTGGCCCAGAACAAAAAAAGTGGCCTTGGCGCCCTTTTCTTTGAAAAGCGACAGTAGAAACTCAGTGCCTTCCCGGGTGTTTCTCGAACACAGCGTCAACTCGCCGGTAAGCTGTCTGTTGACAAGCCGTGCCCAACACTCAAGGTCTACGGTAAGAATGTTGGTTGCCGGATCAGTTGCAATATTCTCTGTTTCGATCGTCTGATTGCACATCATTTATACAACAGTGAGTTTCTTTCCTAAATCCTTCTTATGCCGGCTCTGAGACTCCGTCACCAGAGTAATCCCGCGCTCTTTCAGTAATCCAAGGTATTCCCGGTATAGAGATTCCCAGACAAATTCGGGGCGAAATTTGCTCAGGACATGTCGGCGGGCGGCACGTCCATGACGGGCTGAGAGATCGGCGTCGTTCAGGTACGTGAGTATTTTCTCTGCCAGCGCCTTCCGGTCACCCGCTGGAAATAACATTCCAGTAACATTATGCTGAATTGCGTCTACACAGCCGGTTACTCGACTGGCAACAACGGGCACTTCCATGGCAGCGGCTTCGAGAGGCACGTTGGGAAAGCCTTCCGACAGGGTCGGAAACGCGACTGCATTCACGATTGCATAGTATACCGGCAAATGCCTTTGATCAACCGAGTCGATCATGATAACCTTTTTGTCGTTCCTCAACTCGTTGAGGATCTCCTGAGCAACCGGTGCTTGATCTTCCGGAGCTCCTATGACGACGAGTCGAACGTCCGGTCGCTCGCTGCTGACCATCCTCCACGCAGAAGCCAAATCCGCGATTCCCTTGCCGGCCACGAGCCGTCCGATAAAACCGACCACTTTGTCTGAGCGTGGTATGCCGAGCCGTTCCTTAAGCTTGTTCTTTTCGTCGGCAGTTACCTTTTCGGGGTTAAACAACCCCACTGCATCCACCCCATTACTGCTGCCATTCCCCAGCACTTTAACCTTGTGAGCCGGACAAAGGTGCTCCGCCACTACAAACTCAGCCACAGAAGTACTCACTGCAATGACCTGATGAGCGCAATGACACGCCAAGCATTCGACAGCCTTCAAGGCCCATTTCATAAGTCCGTCTCTTCTGTCGACCAAGATCCCTCGAAGAGTATATACGCGCACAGGGACCCGGCTGAAAAAGGCAGCCACCATGGCAAATGGACCTGCTTTGCTGGTGGAGGAATGAACAATTGTTGGCTTCACCCTGAGAAACAGCCGGAAGAGCCCTATCAGGGAGACAACATCGCTGAATAAAGAGGGCGCCCTCTTGAACGGCACGGGATAGACCTGAATCTGATACGTATCACTTATCTCCAAAAGATCTTTGCCTGGAGAGGCTGCGGCACCGATGGAGAATCCCTTCCTCTTCATAAAAGGTATTTGGCCCTTCATGAAAAGTTTAATAGTCGCGGGAACAGTGCATACGTACAATAGATCAATCTTCGACACAGCCTCTTCCCCTCTTAGGTCCAACCCAGCGTATTCTTGACACATCTCTCAAGTACGATCTGTAGACGCGTTGTCTGATATTATGAGATCGAAATCCGTGAAGTCTTGGCCGTAACCGTTCACCGTGAACCGTACAAGCTCCCGGAATTACGTATGGAGGAGGTTTAGAGGGGGAGCTACTGGGCGTAGGGCCATTTTGCGACCCGGTTGGTGTCGGAGCTTCCTTTGTGGTCCGTACCGGCCCGCCGGGGGTGGGTGCTTCGAGAAAGGTTTTGGGTTTATGCCTTGCACGAAGACACGGGGATATCGAGGGATGGGCCTACTTGGTCGAAAAACGGATATATCGTGGAGAACCTATTGACACCACGTCGAGTGGGCCCTCCATTCTCACCGGGCGCAGAACCGCTTCAAGCCCGGTGAACCATTACTCTTGGCCCAACACTGAGTCCATGGCGTCACGGAGGTATCGCTCGCGGTTGTAAACTGGTAATCCAGTGGCAACACTCGGTTTCGATTTCATCACGCGGTTCTCCGCGTATGCAGTTTTGAGGAATCGGGTCGGGTTATCGCTTTCGCATGGAGCGTGCATTGAGCGACTTCAACCAGTGTATGATCAGTAGACACTGCTGTCGAGCTTTACCCATTTGGCTTTCCACGGCTATCCCGAGCCGATTCAGCAACCAGCCCCAGGGGCTGCACAAGCGGGCCTGGCGAGCTTCCAATTCATCGAGAAAAGGCACTTCTTTCTCTCGGGCAAAATCCACTATCGACTCTATAGCCGAAGGATCACGGCCCAATGCTGCTTTCGACATTTTGTCGACAAAAAGGTCACGAATATTGAAATCCAACACGCCCTGCGACGCCAGGTCGTAGTGCATCTTCAACGAGACAACTTGTCTCTCGGCATAGCGGTTGTGGCTCAGGCTATTCCGATGAATCCGGTAGAGGTAATATGGTCTCGGTATCCGTTCAATGGGACCGGCAAAATGCTGCAGCCTCAGGAAGAAATCCACGTCCTCGACAAGCCTGAACTCCGGCCTGTACTTGCCGGCCACCTCGGCCGCCGACCTGCGGTATAAGAAGCACGCCCACGTATCGTCGGAGACCCCAATTTCCCTGGCATTTTCATCAATCAAAATGCAGTTTGCGCATACCATTGCCGCGGCCGCATTGGCTTGAAGGCATTCCCACATGGTCCCAATTGCATCGGGCATGTAGAGGTTGTCATCGGAAGTCCAGCTTAGAAATTCCCCTCGAGCAATGCCAAAGCCTTTGTTCAGTGCCCTGGGAACGCCTTGATTCTCGGTCCTTTTCACAATGAGCCGCGGATCGTCATAGGACGAAAGTATTTCGTTACTCTCGTCAGTGCCGCCGTCCATTACTACGATCAATTCCAAGTCGGAGAAAGTCTGATCAAGGCACGAGTCAACGGCTTCGCGCAAGTAGCGGGCTCCATTGTAGGTCGGGAGTACTATGGAAACAAGGGGCATAATAGATCTCCATCCCGGCACTACAGCGGTCTGTGGGTTCGACCCGGGCTCATACCGTCCCGCGGTATCTCCAGCGACCCACCCCTCAGCCGTCGCGTGTCCTCCAGGACACAAGTGTGCCGCGCCTTTCTGTCACGTACGGTGGGAATAGAGTATGATTTGCGAATCGAGCACTGGATTGCGGGAGTAACGAAGTGTGAAGACCCCCTCACCCTAACCCTCTCCCCCAAAATGGGGGAGAGGGGACTCCTCTTGCTCCCTCTCCCAGAGGGAGAGGGCTGGGGTGAGGGATTTCCGGATAAACGGTGCAGAACAAATTCGCGCAGCACACAGGACACAACCCGTTGAGATAAGCTCCAGGTTATCAGCTTCGGACAGCCCCCAATACGGGGCTTTCTTGAAATTCGAGTCATAGTTGATCATGGATAGTCCAGGATCTCAACCTGCCCCTTTCCACCCCGTCTCTCTGGTCCGGTCTACCGCGAGACGAGCCGGTCCGTGAAACGCTCTCTCATGTTCTTCCTGAACGCGAAATATGCAGTCAGAGAGGGTGATGAGAAAATTCTGCTGTCCAAATCAGGTCTTTCTATTGTGGAAACCACCCCCGACCGAATGGCATCTATGGCTTGAATCACCAATTCGGTCCCGACAATGTTCTGCTTGAAAGCAAGGAAACGTGGATCGTCATCCCATGCCGGATCGATGGTCTTTTGTCCTACGATCGGCCCAGTGTCCACACCTCGGTCAATAACGTGGACGGTCGTACCCGCGTTCTCCCAATCCTTGTTAACGATAGCCCAGAATGCGCCATGCGATCCTCTGTATCTCGGGGTGATACCGCAGTGTATGTTGAGAACGGTAGTATCTCCGATTGAAGTCAGGAGCACTTCGTCGAGAAGGGAGACGCCCGAGACCACTACGACATCCGGATCGGCAACTTTTATCAGGTTGATTGTCTGTCGTGAATTGACATCCAGGGTTTCGACCACCGTGGTGTTAGGAAAGCTGCCTTTCCGGAAGGAGGCATCCTCCCCGAGGATCTGTCTGGCTCTGGAACGTGATCGAGGCTTGAAAATCATCTCGTCAAGAATCTTGTATATCAATTGATTCAGCACAGTGATCGTTCCGAGTCTTCGGAGTCTATTGGCAAAGGCTCTCATTAGGGTGCGCTTGCGGTCTTCAAATACGATACCCGCTATCTCGTGGTCCACGGACAGGTGATTGATCAAGGCATGTTGTTCAAGCCCGTGACATGCAAGGACTACAATGGATATGCGGTTGGATGAAGTGCTCATCGGCCTTGGTTCATCAAGTTTTGAGCATATTGAGCAGTTTGTTCCATGGTGAGTGAGAGTATGTTTCCCGAACGGATTTCACTGCTGACGAAACTCAGGATCTCTTCGAGCACGTCGAACATCTCCGGTGAGGCGGCCAAGTTGAAAGGGTGAAACCACAGGTGAAAGAGGCCTTTCTTCCGCGTGGCCTCTTTGATGCCGCGCTTGGCCTGCACCACTCGTCGGGACAGTGCCACAAGCCTCCATAGGCCTACATACGGCACCAGGAACATTGATGCCGGAAGGTCGAACAAACACCCGTCGGCATTGTCCGATTGGTAGTATACCAGTTCGTCGTAGCACGGCGGCGTCCGGGTTAGGAGTCTGTCGGCAAAATGGCAGACTCCTCGAATAGTGGGAATCGGTGCGCATGCCTGATACCAGTTCTTTTCGGGTCCCCGAAAGCTTGAGAATCCGTGTTCGCACAGTACGTCCAGGTGACCTATGGAGTTCCTGGGAAAGACAACAGAGACTTGATTGATGCCCTTATTCAATGCCAGGCGCTTGCACTCGTCAAGTTGTGAGTAAGCCACCTCTCTGGAACATTCGGGGTCCCCGAGTATGGCATGAGTGAATGTGTGGGTGGCGATTTCATGAACAACCGCGGATGCCAGAATTTTGTCCACTATGTCCGGGGCATAGAAGAACGGCGCCTCATTCATGTCAGAATGCGGGTCGTGAGATAACCAGCCGGGTGGATACCATGTGTACTTCGGTTGTAAGACATGATTGTGATTGTCCGGCCCGTTTGCCGAACAACTTCGGAGAAAGAGGTGACCGACAAGAGCCCACGTTGCTTTGATGCCGTAAATGTCGAACAAAGCCAGAAGCTTGTCTACAACGTTTCTCACCTCTTTGTAATATGCCTCGTATTTCTTCACTCCGCCTTTGTCAAACGATCCCCATGCCAACTCAGTGTCGACCGAAACGACGAATACCGGCTTTCCCAGTGTGACCCTCTTGCTGAGCAATGAACCCATTCTGACTTATCACCTTTGCTGAGCCTCTGCACGTGTCATTCAGCAACTTTCCTTTCACCGCGCGGAGGCCGGTCGCACTTCAAGAATCAAACGGGTCGCCTCCGGACGATTTCTTCAGCACATACGCCTGAATAGGCGAATAGTTCCCCATGGGCGGCAGAAAAGAAAGGAACTTGGCAAACTCAGTGTTTCGTTTCCATTTTCCGCCGGCGATGAAAGGAAAGAGCACTCTCGTCACAAAATAATGTGAACTCAAGAAATTCTCAGTCAAGATCTCCTTATTTCGCACCCAATTCAGGTCCTCAAAACGCACCACTTTCATTACGTTGTTGACAGCAGGGAATAAGGTAGCCTTGTCCAAGTATTTGTTGTGGTATGCTTCGCTTATGCCTTCCAGTTCGCATTCCTCGCGGGCCTTGTTGCAATTGGCCAGTCCGTCGGAGAAGCATTCTATCATGAGACAATATCCATCTTCTTTCAGTACTCGCGCGACTTCACGCGCGGCAGACACCTGTTCCTGACAATCCAATATGTTAATCAGACAACGGACTGTGTAAACCACATCGAACGTATCGGCGTCGAATGGAAGGGAACGCGCGTCTCCCTCGGACAGGCGGCAACGCGGCAAATTCCGTGCCTTCGCAATGTCAAGCATCTCTTTGCTGAGATCGATACCCCAATAGCTCATTTCCGGATAGGTTTTCGTGAGGATGCTCAAATTGTACCCGTTACCGCAGCCCAAATCGAGGACTTTCAGACGGGCCGAGCTATTCTGCCGGCCAACGAGGCCGAGAAACTCCGTCACCAGTTGCGTCTCCCGGTCGCGAATTATCCGGTCTTCCATGGTCGAGCGTGGGGACGCGCCATGTTTCTTTGCCTCAGTGCAGTAATGCTGTCTTATGACGTCTGCGCCGTCAGAGGGCATTATCGTACCTCCTTCCCGGACGAACCTGCTTCGCGCCCGGCAGCATTTCTATCTCAGGCTCGGCAAGCAAACCTCTGAAAAAATACTTCATCAACGTACCCGTTTGTGTCGGTAGTTTTGATGAGCGCCCCCGATCCAGCGCTGGGCTGTTGACATCAGACGGGAATACCGTGTGATCATCATTGGCAAGAGAGCAAGAGAGAGAAGTCCGGGCACCAGTTGAATTCGCTGTCTCGCTATCAATCCCTCGTTGGGAAGATGCGTGAAAAGGACGGAGAAGAGCAACGTCGCGACAATTGTTGCCTGCACGAGCGGATTTCGCAGAAGCCGTCTGGTGTCGGCCCGGTCCGCCTTCAACCAAGCCAATACTATTAGAATGGTGAGTGCCCATGTTTCGAGAGCACTAATCGCCACGCGGAGTGAATTGATCTTCCAGGGGAAAGGACGAAAGAAGATACACGTCAAACCGGACACGAGAAAGATCGGTCCCTCTTCGCCATATTGTATATGAGATCCCTGGGTCCCCCGATCAAGATCCGTATGTCGGGTTTGGAGTTGCTCCATGATCTGCCGGGTACTGGAAAAATCCTTTTTCGTGACTTGCCGTAGTCCGAACAAGCACATAGGGACCGCCACCAGCAGAATAGCCCCTACGACTATCCTGTTCCGACTTTGCAAAACCGCTGCGGAGGCAAATCCCGCGAGCCAGATGAGAAGTATGTGTGGCCGAAGAATGTGAACGATCAGGCCTCCCAGGAAAAAAGGCACGGATAGGCCTCGTACTCCACGTGTCCGCATTGCCGGAAGAGCTGAGAGCATCTGACAAATTCCCCAGTAGACTAGTCCTTCCTTCAAGTTGGCGGTGGTCCAGAAAACCACCGACGGAAAAAAAATGATCAGCCACCAAATCGTGTTCCCTACCCTCACTGTAGGCACGCAGTTCCTGAAGGCCCGTGCAAGGGTAAGCCCGCCCATAAAAGAGAACAACGCATTCACGGTGGTTATCCCGTGCCACGATACACCGGTGAGGTGGTGAGAAATCGCAAGGAGCGCTTGGTATGCGCTGTTCGAGTACGGTATCGGCAGCGCAAAGGGCCAATGTCCCCTATTCAGTTCTTCGCCGGCTCTCATGGCCATCGTCCAATGCCAGCTGGAGTCAGCTCTCCATACGCCAAGCATACCATAAATGTAATCTTCATTGATCAGCGAGTAGGCCATCCACAACATCCCGCCGATGATGGTGAACTCTCTGAATTGACGAGAGAATTGTGGCGACCTTAGGTACTGCTTTACCACTACTGGTACTAATAACACGCAGAATAAACATACAGTTATGTCGACACCATTCAGTTTGCCCATGGATTTAAGAACTCATCCTGCTTGATCTGAGATAAAACGTCGGGATCGCGCTCCCGCTATTGAGGCAACTCCAGGGACATCTCGGATGTGCCCAGGCACTCATGATACAAAGTCAGCAACCGCTCGGCAGCAGCAGCCCGCGAGAAGTGTTTTTGTACCCATATTCGACCGGCCTCCCCAATCCTCGTCGAATACGCTGGGTCGGTGATTAGCTTTACCACTGAGTTTGCCATCCCGTTCACATCGTCCACGTCATGGAGGATCGCGGTTATCCCGTCTTCAACGGCTTCCTGCAGTCCCGGAATTCTGGTGGCTACCACTGGAAGGCCTGCCGCGGTGCCCTCCAGGGGGGCCAGACCGAAGCCTTCGACCAGTGAAGGGAACAAGAAAAGATCGCACTTGGTGAGCAGAGAAGGAACATCGTCACGAAGCCCGACCAACAGTACAGACTCGTCCATGCCGCGGGACTCGATCATCGAAGCAATGTTCGACTTGAGGGGGCCGTCGCCGATGAGCAGCAGTCTTGCATTGGGCACATGCGGCAAGACTCTGGAAAAGACCTCTATGACCATAGCATGGTTCTTCTGTGGGAAGAACCTCCCTACGTGGCATACGATGGGCGTGTGTGGGGGCCAACCGAACTCTGATCTGAAAGCTGTTCTTTCCGCGTCGGTAGGTTGCTCCGGCACATCTACCCCGTGGGGCATAATTCTGAATTTGTGTGCAATCCCGAGATTTTCGGGCTTAAGGTAATCGATGATCGCCTGTGAGACGCAACCGACAAGATCTGACTCCCGCAGTGAGTAACGCATGCTCACGGTAGCGTAGACGCGCCTAAGATGCCTCAGAACGGGAATAGAAAGCCAAGCATTCTCCGGGCCGAACCAAGTACTGTGCAGAGTGGTGAATACAGGGATTCCAGCTTTCCGCGCTACCCAGGTGGCACACCCACCGTAAGCGTGCAAATGATTGTGCACGAGGTCGTATCCGCCTGTGCGGAGTGTGTTCGACAGCCCTCTAACAAAACCGATGTGCGAAGGACGCAGCGGAAAATGGTAGACAGTAGCCCCCAACATTTCCACAGTTTCGGTCCACGGACCTGTGTCGGTTCCCTTGCACAGAACATCCATCTCGCATAGGTCTCGTGGAATCTCCTCCAGCATTGAGATCAGCCACTTTTCTATTCCACCCTTGTTCAAGGCGTTTATGAGATGAAGGACTCGCATCAGAATTCCCGGTTACTAATTTGCCCTTACTCCAACAGGAACAAATCGCTGGGCCACTATCTGTTATCCTCATGGAAACGCGGCGGCCGTTCACGCAATGCTTTGAACAGCATTGCATACTCTTGGGCTATGCGTGAGACTGAGAACCGCTCTGCAGCTTGCTTGAGTTTTGCAGGCGGTGGGGGTACCTCGATTGCACGTTCTATGGCCTTGGCCATCAGTTTTTCATCTCCGACCGGAACCAGCGTGCCATATTGTCCGTCACCAAGTACCTCCCTTGGCCCTCCGGGACAATCAGTGGCTACGACCGGCGTCCCGCAGGCCATAGCCTCCACGAGCACGTTACCGAGTCCCTCAGAACGTGTGGAGAGAACAAAGACCGACGCTGCGGCCATATAGGGCAACGGGTTCTTTGAAAACCCAGGCAAGGAAACGTTCTCCTGGAGTCCCAATCGCTGCACCAAGGTCTCAAGTTCCATGCGATCCGGACCTTCTCCCAGGATCATCAACCGAGCCGATCTCTCTTTTCGCACCAGAGCAAAAGCCTTTATAAGGGTTACGTAGTCCTTGGGGGCTGTCAAACGCCCGGCGGACAATATGACCGGCGGTGCGCCAGGCTCGAACCATTTATGGTTTGGGGATTGGCGAGACTTCTCCTCCAGGTCTGATCTGAACGCGGGATTAAATAATACTCGAATCGATTCTCTCGGCAACTTCAGCAGGCCGCTTAAATCGTCCGCCACCGCACCGGTAATGGCCACGACGGCATCAGCAGAGGGGTAGGTGAGTCGTGCAATGAACGGCATGGCACGGCCGCGCAAACGCGGCGAATAATCAGTGTACACAACCCCCAGAGGAACGCACTCTCTGACTACTACACGAGTGGGCACTCGGGCGAACCTCTTGGCAAGAAGTCCTATGACATTGTTTTGGGTCAGAGAGGTTATCAAGAAGTCTGGTGAGTTGGTACGGAGATATGACACCAAGGGCAACAGTGAAGTCAGGGCCCGATTTGCTTTGAGGTCAACCGTGCGCACGGATTGCGGAACTTCGCTGAGGAGTTCACCGGCTCGCCGAGTCAGTACAAGGTCTACTGAGTATCCCAGATCTACAAATCCCCCGGCCAGGTTCAGCGAATCCCACTCCGCTCCTCCGAAAAAGAGATTGGAGGAAAAAATCGCGATTCGCAATCCCACAGGTGCGTCGACTAACATGGTGAGCCAGAAGGAGCCTGTATCACATGGCCGAGAAGACCTCGGTCCTGACCCGGCCGGCAAGCTCCGATGATGATACCATTTTCTTGAGGCATCCTATAACGCAGGCGACCTCGGTTGTTCGAGTGCGTCCCCCTTCACAGGGGCGAACATCCGGCTCTTCGGCACGAGCAACTCGGGCAGAAGGTCCAAGAGATCGGGAAAACCCCGTTCGCTCAGGTGTTTTGATGCAAAGCCCTGCGCACGCAATCGCATTTGTTCCGCAGTGTCAGAATCGTTGACAAAGTTCCTCAGAAGAAGCCACAATTCCGCCGCGGAACGAACAACGGTAATACCGCCGGCGAAGAGATTGACGTGGCCGCACTGTCGCTCGACGAGCGGTTTCTCCAATGTCAAAAAAACTACGCTGGGCTTGCCCGCCCTGAGTGCGTGCGCGAGAGCCGACCCCTCGTAATTGACTCCAACGACCAGGTCCGTCTCCTGAAGAACCGAGTGCAGGTCGGCCCGTCTCGGCAGAACCCTTTCGCACAAATCCGGGGCTGCTGAGGCAATGATGTCGAGATCACTGTAATGTGGATGAACCTTGATAACCATTTCGACCTTCGAAGACAGATCCCCCGGCACATTACACAACTGCTGAAGGGCCATCGCCTGAGCCTTCAGGCTCAGGTAAGGAGCCAGTGTGGTTCCAGGGGAGGTGGGATTCGTCAACAACAATACTCGGCAATCCTCGCGTGTAAAGTATGAGGATCCTCTAAGGTTGGGGTATTCTTCGCGGTAGATCAGCCCCTTGCACCTTTTGAGCCTGGATACAGGTACACCCCTTATCTTGTGATAGTACTGCTTTTGCAGTTCGACCCCATAAAGAGCCACGTCCGATGTTTTAGAGGGGTACGAGGTGCTCTCAACCACACCGTGGGGAATTGTCACGGTAGGAATACCAAGCCGTTTCGCTGCTTTGAACGCCAGACGTATTTCGCAGCTCTCGTCGGTAGAGCCGATAACGGCTTTGGGGAGGTTTCTACTCCAGATTCTGAACCAAAACCCAGCCACCTTGTCGCTCAGTCTTGGCCATCGATATAAGGCGTAGTATCGAAAGTGGAAATCCAGTGTTCGGAGTGGAACTTCCCAGGCCTGTCCTGCTGCTGCACGAGCCGTCCGGCGATAAGCCTCCATGAATCGCCGGCCCAGCCCGGACCTGATCGGTAACCGAATCGAGGCGGCCAATGCCGGGATCAACGTGGACGGGGGTGCTGGAGGGCCTGGGAGCACGGGGATCGACCATTGTTGGCTCAACTCCTGAGCAAGAGAGGGGTAATTGCCCGTCAGCACGACTCCCACCTGATTGGGGTAGGCTTCGGATAGTGTGCTCAGGATGGGGCCGAACCGATGGGATTCTTGGTAGGACATGACAAAGACAATCTTCCCAGACAAATTCTCCATCCGGCGCGAGTTCCCCGAATATGGCGAACCACGCGGTGTGACGCCAATCCGCCTGGTCATGCGAGAGAATGCGCGTAGCCAGTAAGTGGCTCTGATGGGTTCCAATATGGTCAGTTCCCGTGCCTTCTCGGCCAACTCCTTCTTCCAGAGTCTACCCCACGTATCCGATCTCCCTGACCAGATTTGCGGGTTGGCAAGAAGATTTCCAAAAAAGGCCACATCGCGGCACCCCAAGTCTTGGAACGCTTTTGCCAGTGCCAGTGCAACCATTGAATCTCGCCAAAACCAGTGCATTGAAGGTCGATCCACTTCCGGCCAGCATATTTCCTCGACCGTGAACTCCGCTTTGGCGGCATGGAACCACATTCGTTCGCAGAGAGCAGCTTTATCCAGGGCCGAGGCCGTTTCATCAGCGCCCAGTATGTCGTCGATCAGAATGTAACCAACACCACTGCGGGTTGCTTCTGCCATTGCCGAGGAATCGAGGGCCAGCAACGTGTAGCCGCGGCGCGATGCGTGACGAAGAAACTTGATTGAATTCCGACCATTGAGGTCAGAGCCAAGGTATGCAAGTACCTTTTTCACGAGTTATCCTTCATCTATTGCTCCGGAAGGGTGGACGCTGTTCATGGGCAACCGTTCTGAATGTCTCAGCCATGTGAGGGGGACAAAGATTTGCCCCCTCAACTGAGGCCTTTGAGCAAGCGAATCACCCCATCAAAGTCTTGTCGCTTCATCATCGGTCCCATTTTATTGAGGGCATTTTGTAAATACACCGGATGCTTGCGGACCCGAAAGAAGAAGAAGTTGAATACTGCGTTGAGCATATCCGAAAGCCGTGGATCCACTATGTAGCAGGTTCGACAACACGGCGGCATGGACTTGATATCGCCGTCGAGTGCAGCCCTGCGCAATTTCCTGACGAAAGGGCTGTTGTGGTTCTCTTGAAAATCATCATCGACAGCGTTCCCGAATGCCAGTTCTCCGTCGTAATCGCGACAGCAGGTAGTCATACTGCCGTCCTTCAAAATAGTCGTCCCTCTCCACAGTTCACTGCACGGAATATTGTCTTCGCGGTTGCCTCCGAAATAGCTCTTGCTCAAGAAGTACTCATTCTTCGGAGAAAGAGAGTTTATAAAGGAAAAAGTAAAGTGATGCGGCGGAGCGAGAAACGCAAAGACTTGGGGGATGAAAGCAAGCTCATGAAAATTGTCTTGAGAAATGATGTTGTTGACGAAAACGGGAAAGGGTCTCGCCAGCCTTTCGTTTCCCCGTGCAAATGTGCCCAGGTTTTCCAGGAGGATTTCCCAGTTCCCGCCGCAGCGGATTCTTTCGTAAACCTCTTTGCCGGCTGCGTCAATGGAGGGGCGAATGGACTGAATGATGTCGCGATACTCAAAAACTGCATCCATCCATTTCTCGAGAAGAAGAAAGTTTGAAGACAGAACGCTGATCTTCAGTCCATATTTCCGTACTATTTCCAGGTAGTCTCCTAGTCGCCTGTTTGCGAGGGGATCGCCAATAGTATGGAGGGAGGCGATATTCATTCCCGCCTTCTTGAGTTTTTGCACGATTGCCTCAAAGAGGGCAGGGTCCATAGTGCCCTTTTTGCGTTTTGACTGAGAGGTCTTGCACATTGCACAGTCGAGATTGCAGGTGTCGTTTATTTCTACGACGCAATGCGTGCAAGAGAAATCATGCCATTCATCTGTTGAAGGCAGTGAATCGGTCAGGTACCTCTTCAAGGGAACCGTTTTCAGACTACGAACAATGCCTTCAATGCACTCGATAGTCGCAGCTTCCCGGAATCTCGCGGTCCGAAGTCTCCCGAGTGCGGCGGTCCCTTGCAACAGATCAATCATTCTTGAAGGGAGGTTATTCTTGACTCTGTGCAAGAACGCGTATTTGCGCATGAGGTTCTTTCCAGGGCTTCCATGTATTCGGGCCCATGTTGACCTTTGTCGTGGAATAACGTCTTTGTTGGGCTTGTGCGCCTCAACACGCTGCAAATCTTTACCCGGGCTGAAGATATCTCCATCGGGGTAATGGTTCACCGGGCTTGAAGCGGTTCTGCGCCCGGTGAGAATGGAGGGCCCA
>CAZGNL010000064.1:0-29368 GCA_964527475.1 uncultured Syntrophaceae bacterium | reverse complement strand
CCAGGAGAGACAATTCAGAGTAACCCAGGATAATCGTGAGCAGGTTATTGAAGTCATGCGCTATGCCTCCGGCAAGAGTTCCGATGGACTCCATCTTCTGAGCCTGTCGAAGCTGTCTTTCAATGTTTTTGTGGTCGGTGATGTCCTCCGATATGCCGATAAGAAACTGAGGCTTCCCATCCTCGTCAAAGACCGGTACTTTTCTCGTGTGTAGCAGCCTCGTGTCTCCGGATTTAGTTTCAATCGACTCCTCGGGAATATCCACTACCGTGCCTGTGGCCAATGCCTCCCCGTCGGTGGACACGAAAAAATCAGCCTGCTCTTTTGGGAAAAGGTCGTGGTCGGTTTTGCCGAGTAATTCTTCGATACGATGTCCGGTAATAGTTTCAAGCGCCTTGTTAACGAGTACGAACTTCAATTCTTCGGCATCTTTCACGAAAACCTGGATCGGCAAGTTCTGAAGTACAGACTCAAGAAGTAGTTGTGATGTTCGTATTTTATCCTCTGTCCTGAACCGTTGGACAATCCTGCCCAATCGTTCGGCAATGGCGTTGATCAGGCTTCTCTCTTCCTTCAGGAAGGGACCCTCCTCAGCTTCCGGCCTTTCCGTCAGGTATCCCACGTCTATGGAGCCGATGCGCTCACCACTCGCAGAGATGTCCCTTGTTAGCTTTGAGGCGGCTTCCCCAAAGTTATCCGTTTTGACTTCCTGATCTTCCAGGATGATCCTCGCACACGTGATTTCCGGGTATTGCCACGCCGGCGGAATGAGATCAACAACTCCCTGAACTATTCCCTCCAACGAAATGCCCGGTTTCCGGACAAGTTGGGAAATTTCGTAAAGGCAATTAAGCTCCTTGACCCTTTCCCCAAGCTCATGAGTCCGCGCGGTCAAAGCTTCCAGATTTCGCATGCGTTCGGTTTCATCGCTGTACACAGCGACTACCTCACCGGAGGGCAGCTTGTAGACTTGATTATCTCGCCATCCCTCGATCCTCTCGTCCTTGTACCGTGTGACAGGGTGACGCTCGGGCTCTCCTGTGCGCCAAACCCGTTGTAATACGTCGAGCAAACCGAATTCCTTGACCCCGGGAAACACTTTGAGGACGCTTTTGCCCAGGAGTTGATCCTTTGACATGTTGTCTATCTTCTCACCGGCTGCGTTGAAATCTACGAAGATGAAGTCCATCCCGTCATCTACAGCCTGGTATACGGCAACCCCATCGCTCGTACCCGCGAACAAATCCGTGTACCTGCCCTCACTCTCCCGCAGCGCCTCTTCTGTCTTCATAAGATCGCTGACGTCTCGCACCGCCTCGATCACGTGCGTGACGCGGCCTGATTCGTCCAGGAGAGGGGACAACAAAACGTCAACGTGGACCTCGCCACCGTCATGCGTCCTGTGGACGTGATGGCAACTGGCCGGCTTGCCGGTCTCGAACACTTCCGTCAGCCGACACTCTTCTCCGTGTTTATCGCAAGGTTCATCATAGCCGTGGAAGAGCCGGAAACAGGGACGACCGATCACATCCTCACGTTTGTGCCCGGATGTGACCATGGCAGTATTGTTGAGATCCGTGATCCGGTAATCACGATCTATCACAACGATATCTTCATGGATATTGTAGAGCAGTGAGCGAAAGTAGCGCTCTTTCTCGGCCAATTCTTTCTCGGCCCTCTTTTGGTAGGTGATGTCTTCAACAATCGCTTGGCACCCGGACACCATGCCTTCCGAGTCCCGCGTCGGTGTCAACATGATCTTCAAGTGCGCATGCTTGCCCCACTTGCTCGTATAAGGCATGTCCGCGGTAATCGTTTTCTCCTCTTCCACACAGCGCCTGATTACCTCGGACACGCCTGCGTTTACCAGAGGTGGAAAAGTGAGGACGTTGATGGGCTTGGTGGCCTCCGCGGATAGCGAACCCATGATCTCCAGCAACCTCGTATTGACCTCAGTGATTCGCCCTTTTCTATCAACGGCAATGATGCCTATCGACGCATTTTCAACCATCAAGCGGTACTTGTTCGCGCTAACCGCTAACGCCTGCTCAGCCCGCTTGCGTTCGACCATGTGGCCCCATTCCCGCAGAGCCCTTTCAGCAACCCGGGGCATTGCGGCAAAAGTCTCATCAGACTTGACCACGTAATCCAACGCGCCCGCCTTCATCGCTTCCACCGCCGACGGTTCGTCGCCGTGGCCGGTCATTACTATTACCGGAAAGGGCAGGTCCTCCTTATCACCGGACAATAGTTCGGTTCCCCTCCCGTCGGGTAATGCCAGATCAGTGATGAGCAGGTCGGGAATAGATTCCGCAAGATACTGTCGGGCCTGTTCAAGGGTGTTCGCCACGACAAGGCTATATTTGGCCGCGTGTGGTTCAAAGGCCCGGCGTACCAGATCGGCATGGGCCTCTTCGTCTTCCACCAGTAGTAGGTGAATGGTTTGCTCGTTCATGGACCCTCCGTTGCTCGACGAGATGGCGCCGGGCTCCACCGGTTTCAGATCTATTGGGAATACGGACTACTATTCCAACCCAGCCAGTAAAACCCCAGGTCAGCCATCAGTTGGGTGAACTTATCAAAGTCCACCGGCTTTACGAGATAACTGTTTGTGTGGTTGTCGTAGGCGTTGGACATGTCTCCTTCAGCCTCTGAAGTGGTGAGCACGACCACCGGTATTCGGTGCAGATCATTACGCCCCTTTATTTGTTTAAGAACCTCCATTCCATCAACCTTCGGGAGGCGCAAGTCCAGCAGAATCAGATGAGGCCGAGGACTTGTTGCCGGGTCCGCGTAGTCTCCCTGTCGGAACAGGTAATCGAGCGCTGCCTGACCGTCAGTGACGGCGTAGATTGCATTGGCCACCCGGTGGTCCTGGAAACTCCGCTTGATCAGCTCCGCGTGATCGGGGTTGTCTTCGACCAACAATATCACCAGAGGTTCTCCTTTTACCATCTCAAGTCTCCTTGCCCGGAGACTCATTCTTCTCCGGTAGCGTGAAGTAGAAGACGCTTCCTTGACCTGCGCCCTCGGATTCTACCCAGATGCGGCCTCCATATGTCTCCACTATTCGTTTGACGATTGCCAGCCCAATCCCGGTTCCATCGGATTCTTGATCCAGCTTGTCGAACAGGCCGAAGATCTTCCCGTAGTATTGGGGATCAATACCCATCCCATTGTCCCGAACGTAGAAGACGGGCTCTTCATCATCCGGCCGCACCCCGATTTGAATGCAAGGGTCGGGCTGGTCGCCCATGAACTTTATCGCGTTGTCGACGAGATTCTCGATCACCTCACTAAGTCGCACGTAGTCTCCGTAAACAAGAGGAAGGTCATCATTGATCTCGACGCGGACATTGTGCTCGGAAATTTGTCCGGCCAAGGTGTCCGCGGCATCCCGCGCCAGCTTCTCAAACAGGACTTCTTCAGGCGGATTCGTGAGCCGACCGATCCGGGAAAGCTCCAGAAGTTCGTCCAACAGTCTCGCCATTTTTGCCACCGCGTCGGAGATACGGTCCACGTCAGCGTCCAGACGTTCCGTATTCCCGGAGGCCGCGTCTTCCTTAAGGTACCCCAAGAACCCTTTTATGGTAATCAGCGGGCTCTTCAAATCGTGCGATACGGTGTATGTGAATCTCTCCAATTCGGAGTTCTGGTCCTCCAACGCCTGATTCAACGCGGTCAACCTAGCCGTTCGATCTGCTACCTGCGTTTCAAGATCCTTGTGCGAGTGCTCAATACGCTCGATCATAGAGTTGAACGAGGCGGCCAGACTACCGACTTCATCGGAACTGGTTACCGCTGATCGAACGTCAAGGTTACCGGCTTCCACCCTTTCCGCAGTTCGGCTCAGGCTTCGGATAGGTCCTGAGATTCTGGCCGAAAGCAAAATGGCTAATCCAATGGCTCCGATTAGGCCGATTGCGCCGATAACGAGGGCATTGAGAATCCTACTCTCCAGCGGGGCAAACACCTCTGCTTTGTCAACTTTAACCACCATACCCCAGCCCTGGTCCGGTGTTACTCTGATATGCCGATAGGCGGCCAGAACCGTCACGCCCCTGTAGTCCCGGCTAATGACCATCCCCTCTCTCCCTCTTGCTGCAAGCATTGCCGGTTCAGCCTCGATCTTATGTTCCAGCACCTTGCCCCTGGTTCCGTCTGCCAGCGGGAATTTGAGATCCAGCAAAATTCTGCCGTCCTCATTGGCCAGCACGACATCACCGCTTTTTCCCAGTCCCGCCCCTGTATGAAGCATCGACTTCATAAAACGGTCGGGATCGACGTACATGATCAGTACCGCTGACACGAGGTGCTCGGTACTATTCCGTAAAGATGGGTTTACAATGACGCGTGAGATTGTCAGAAAAGGTCTGTCGCTCAATGGATCTTTTGCTATCTCCACAGATACCCCTCGGACTGAATATCGAGCATGGATGAAGAACCGTTTGTCAGAAACACTGTTACCCAGATCTTTCTCGTCAGTGGAGAAGAAGACTAATCCTGTCGCGGCATCCGCCACTCGAATCTTATCGTACATTTTATACGTACTCTGGATCATACGAAAGAGATGGTCAAGCTTACGGTAGCTTCTATCCTGTCTTAGATCTGTCCATAATACGCCGTTCGGTTCTCCCTGCTTCATCTCATCCCGAATTACTTCACGCACATGTTTGACCTGCTCTTGAATATTACTGTTTTGGGCGAGCGCGCTGATATCATTCTTGCGTTCTTGAAGCCAAAGGTGGAAACGATCTTTCTTCAAATCTGCTACCAGGCTGAGGTTCTTCAATACCTCGGACCTTTCTTCATCATATAAGCCGGAATCGGTAGTGAAAGGAATCCCGAATATCGTCGCCAGGACAACCAATGTCAACATGCCGGTAAACAGGGCTCCGAAACTGAGTGCCATTCTTGTGCGTAGGCCGAAGAAGGCAGGCCTGTTTGTAAGTCCGGAATTGTCGGGAGGATTTCTATTCATCGCTCTTCCCCCATTTCATAGCGGAATTCATCCAGGCGGTACCGTTTCGGCTCACGCAGTATTTGCTTGATGATCTCTCGGTTAAACTCTCCGCGCACCGCATCCCATCGGCTCGTCGGCGGAATTTTGCCCAATGACTTTAGGAAGTCGAACTCTCTGTGGAGGTGTCCGTTCTGTCGGACGTCGTTTTGTGGGATGATGGGATCAAGGTTCATGAGGGCGATTTTAGAGATTGAGTCGGCAAACTGCGCCGGAGAAATCTCGGTGGTCACGCGAAAGGACCGATTAGCCCTCTGAATGGCCCATTTGCTCGATAGAAGGATATTCCGGTTGTTGCTTAGCACCCAACGAATGGCCCGAATCTCGGCAGCCAAGATACGGCGCACGGCATCAGGGTGTCTGTCGGCAAAATCCTTCCGGAAATATACAAATCCTAAACTGCGAGAGCCATGAATGATCACACTTCCCGGGACTGTGTTCAACGTCGTTGAAACGACAGGTTGCCACGCGGCAAACGCTTCTATCTTCCCATTGGCCAGTGCCCTTGGCAGCTCATCGATGTCCATGGCTACGAGGTCAACCTGCTCTTCGTTGAGACCCTCCGATGTCAGCGCTGCCAACAACAAATAGTGGGCGAGCGATCCCTCCGGATAGGCAATTCGCTTTCCCTTAAAATCGCTTAGCAACATGTGTCGATGGGCAACGATGTAGCCGAAACCCTGGTGGGTTATGGCGGGAATAATTACATCCACATCCGCTGCAATTGTGAGGACGGGCATGTCCCCACACATTCCGCCCTGGAGGTCGCCGCGTTTGACGAAAAAATTTACGTCTTGCCCTTTCAGGAAAGCGTGGAAGCGAATCTCCAGGTCCAACTTTTCAAGGTCTTGACGAAGGATGGAATCGCGATCCATTACTTCAGCGATGCTGCCGGCAAAGGTAAACATGGGCTGGATCCCGAAATTAATGATCTTTTCATCCTTCGGGAAAACGTACGTGGAGTAGATAGGGCTTTTCCGTAGATCAACAAGGGCTGGAGCCTTCCGGGACTTCGTCTTTTCCCATGGCTGAAGCACAACAAGGATCAGCAAGATTACCGCCACCAGAAGGAGAATGATTGATTTGTTCTTCTTGGGAGTCATTGGCTGGATTCTCCTTTCCATGTCGGCAAACCTTTGGATATAAACTTCCCATGCGTCGGAGTCGGTTTGTAAAAGGTTCCTTATCTTGCTATTGCGGTCCTGAACCTGATCACTGACACTTGGCAACGACCTCCCTGACGGCTTCCAGCAACTTGCCCCTATTGAGCGGCTTGTCAACAACACCGTCCACACCGCTCGCAACGACCTTGTCTTTTTCCCTTGCCTGGCCGCTGTAACCGGTCACCAGGAGAAAATGAGGTTTTGGAAGTCCTTTTTCCGCACAAGTCTCACGAATCTTTCTGAACACTTCCCAGCCGTCCATGCCCGGCATTCCCAGATCACAGATTACCATATCAACCGAGTTCTCTTTGAAAACCTCGATTGCTCCTTTGCCTGATTCCGCAGAGAAGACCGTCTGGCCTGATCTCGTGAGCACCTGGTCGAGTAACCGGACTATAAGCGGCTCATCATCCACAACGAGAATGCGGAGCTTGAAGTCTACAGTGGGCATGGCCGGGGCTTCAGTCTCCTCGACCAGCTTTCCGGCAAGGGGAAGCCGGATAGTGAATGTTGCGCCCTTGCCTTCGTCACTTTCAACAGAGATTTCTCCCCCGTGGCGCTTTGCTATCCCCCAAGCGGATGCAAGCCGCATCCCGACGAACTCAGGGCCTTTTGAGGTCCAGAATGGCTCGAATACTGCCGTAAGGTTCTCCTTGGGAATACCGACCCCGTCGTCTTCCACCTCGATGAGGACTTCATCCTCTTCTACAGAGGTCGTGATTCTTATCTCTCCGCCCTCCGGTAATGCATCTACCGCATTCCTTATCAGGCTGATTGCCACTTCAAGGATTTCGGATTCCCGGCCTTCGACCAGACAACCACGGGGAAGATTCATGCTGAGAACAATCTTATACGCTTCCTTTTCGGGCCTGGTTGTCCACCAGGACTCGGTCAATTCGATGGCTTGTTCCACCGTACCGGACAAATCGAAGATCTTTCCGACCTCCGGTGGTTTGCCCGACAGGCTGTCGGTAAAGCTCTGAAGGCTCTTTACGACTGTCGCGCCGAAACGGGAGCGGTCAAGGATCGTCTCAAGGTCGGTTTTGACCTCGGTAAGATTTCCCTCTTTCAAACCGAGCAAAGCGAATTCTGCATTACCGAGCACAATTTGAAGAATGTTGTTGAAATTGTGTGCGACCCCGGAGGCTAAATTTGCCACCCCTTGGAGGCGTTCGGCCCGGATCAGGAGTTCTTCGTGTCTTTTTCGTTCAGTGATGTCCGCACAAATCCCACGAAATCCGACGGGATTACCCTCTGAATCCCTTATCAGAGACACCGAATTCTCAACAGTTACTTTTGTGCCGTCTTTACTAATAAGGTCCCACCCCGACATTCTACGAGACTCCCCTGTGGCGTACACTTTGCTGACAGCCTGAAACACTTTTTTGGCCGTGGCTTCATCCGTATGCTGTCGGTTATTCGTGCCGATCAATTCCGCCTTGGTGTACCCGAGTATCTTGCACAAGGAATCATTGCAGAAGACCAAGTTGCCCGCCAAATCCATCTCGAAATAGCCTTCCTCAATGTTCTCCACAATTGTTCGGTATTTCTCCTCACTCTCACGAAGCGCCGCCTCCGCCCTTTTGCGTTCGGTGATGTCGTAGTAAAGTTCTATTCGACCTCCAGCGTAGAGTCCATATCGAACAGGCTTGCTCCAGTGTTCAAACCATCGTTCTTCCCTTCCTCCGCCGGCACGCGCATGACATTCAAACCTCTCGACATAAGTATTCTTCTCATAGGCTGCGAAAACCTTCCCGACGAATCTCTCCGGATCCTCAAACACATGCTGGATTCGTTCGCGAATGAGCCGCCGCTCATCCTTCCCAACAGCCTCATCTTTTCTTAGTCCGAGGTACCGTTCCAGCGCACTGTTCATCCAGACAACCGTAAAGTCGGAATCGAGAACAAAGATGCCGACATCCGAACTGTCAAGTACATCGTCGGTCAATGAGCGGTATTTTTCTTCACTTTCTTGCAGCGCTTTCTCCGCCTTCCCCGTCTGGATCATCTGCGCGGTGGTATTGGCAAGACCTTCGAGTAGGATATCGTCCTCGGGAGAAATGACATGTTTGGCAAACAGCGCCAGGGTCCCTATCGGCTTTCCCTCCGCGGAAAGAAGCCTATGACCCGCAAACGAGACAAGACCAAGCTCCCTCGCCCACTCGTGACCGTGAACTTGTGGATCGGCCAAGACATCGTTGGTGAGAAACTTTGGGTCTTCTCCAGCCGCTACACGTCCGATCTTATAGCAACCGAACGGCACACGGCTGTAAACCTTGCCGTCAATATGCGTATAGCGGCCTGAACTGGCTACGAGATGAAGACAACGATCTCGATAGCGACAGACATGTGGGCCCTCAGTGACCTGGGCATGAATGCAGCCCGAATTGCACCGGTCTCCTGGCTTGGTAATCCAGATACGAGACAAGTCCGCGTCGAAGATCTCGACAATTCCATCCGTGACGCGCTTCATCTTTTCATCAACACTCCCGCGACCGAGCAGGGTTTCTCTCAAGGAATTCAGTTGACGTGTCCGCTGCTCCGTCCGCTTGCGCTCGGTGACGTCGCGAGAGAGGCCATAGACACTTATCGGATTTGAATTTTCGTCGCGTATGAAACTCATAGTGGATTCCAGGCAAACTATGGAACCATCCTTGTGAAAGAAATCTAGTTCCAGCGTTACCGACCTGTCTTTGGGTCTATTCTCCTTCTGATACTCGATCTCCTCAGATAGGCGTCTTTTTAGCAGTTCAAGAGACTCTGGGGT
The DNA here is from genome assembly GCA_964527475.1 of uncultured Syntrophaceae bacterium. Taxonomy (GTDB): domain Bacteria; phylum Desulfobacterota; class Desulfomonilia; order Desulfomonilales; family Desulfomonilaceae; genus CAZGNL01. The sequence goes on along the minus strand of CAZGNL010000064.1, from coordinate 20,418 downwards.
CACTTGCTGCAGGACAGCTTGATCCAACCTCTCTTCAGGGGTAAAGCCAAGGACCTTTTCAATAGAAGGGCTGACATAAGTGGTTTTCATGTCTAAGTCAACGGTCCAGACTATGTCGTGCATCTGTTCAGTGAGAAAACGGTGTTTCTCTTCACTCTCACGCAGCGCCGCCTCCGCCCGGTCCTGTTCTCGGAATCGATCACTCAAGTTCCTTGCTCCGGCACGAAGCCCCAGCAGACCCAGCAACAATAGTATGCCGTGACCGATTGATAATGAAACAATCGCCCCGCGCGAAGCAGCCCAGAGGGGTTCCATTGGAATCGCCACGCTGATACCGCCACGAATGTCGCCCTGCTTGTATCCCTGGGCGGCATGGCATTGCAGACAAACCTGTTCAGTGACCAGAGGGCGCATCAATCGCATGAAAGCCGAACCATCTATGTTTTCGACGGAACTCACTTCCTTTTGTCCGCGATCGAATGCCTTGAGCGCTTTGGTCTCCCATGGATCCGCGGCGTTTTCAGGTCGAATCGGGTTGAGGCTCGTGATGTGTCCGTGTATCCCGTACCCCGCTGCTCCTATTTCGTGTACCATACGAGTCATATATGCCGGATTAATAAGCGTGAGCTTCCGGCCTGACTTTGCGACCACATCGCGTTTGCCTACTTTGAGGTACGGGTTCGGTCGGGCCCGCTCCGTAATTGGAACGTAAACTCCGCCTTGCATTGCATTCCACCGACGGTAAACCACATCTTTTTCATGTGACCTCCGTGCCTGAATGCGCGCTTCTTCCAGACTGCTTCGCTTGACTTCGACCAAATTCCACCCCAATGAACCGGCGATAGCGGCTGTCCAGACAACTGCGAGACCATAGAAGTAGAGTTTCAAACTTCTGGTCCTGGTACTATTACTTTCGGGGTTTTTCATGGCTTTGCTCCGCTCACTGCTGAGAGCCTATCTGACAATGAGTCTCAGCATTGTAGAACCCAGTGATGAGCTCCTCTTTGGTCTTGTCTTTGTCTTTCATGCGGGATCTCCGAGGGCAGAAGGAGGTTTGCGTTGCAGGTTAATGGATGCAATAAATCCGGACAGTTACCATCTTGCAAATTACTAGACACTGTTGCAAAAGTCAAGCAGGAACTGGCCCGATCCACGGCTGCGCCGGTATCCGATGATTGGGCGGTCCCTTCGTCAGCCGCATGAATCCGTTCAATATGCGGCGCCTGGCCTCACAAGCGGCGAACCCGCGTCATTTACTCGCCAACCTGTGACTCCCTGCGCATGGCTGGAAACCGGCCGTGCCTAGGCTACAAACCAGCCACACACAACTACCGGTTTTGGCAAGGGGTTTTCCATGTTCCAATAACGCGTGGCGGTTTTCCGGCCAGTTGACCATGCAATTCCTCCAATGGTTTTCAAAATCCTGATCAGTCTGTATTAGTCCAAGCGCCTGATTTGTCAGGCAACTTCATGTAACCCAACCTGGTTTGGTCGTGTTGGCACGAACAGTGCAAAGATTCGGGCACAGCGGCCAGACTCCCAAGACGCAACTGCCAAAGGAGGCGTGTCAATCATGTCAGGAAACAACAAAGGATTCACAGTAGTTGAGATCATGGTCGTGGCGGCCGTCATTGCGATAATCTTGGCCATAGCGATCCCATATTACACTGCCTACAAACGAACGGCCTGTGACAGGGTCGCGGAACAAGACTTGATGAACCTGCTGCCCGCCTGGGAAAAGTACTGCAATGACGAGTCCAATCCGCTGAACGAGGCCCCGTACTCGCTGTCGGACCTGGCCGGTGATTTCTACGGATGGGGAGGAACGACGGAAGCATGCCGGGTCAGGGTGTCCTATGACCGCGAATCCGGCATTGTGTACGCGGCCTCGCTCAATGGCAGTCATCCGCGTGGCGCTGGAACTTACTTCAAGTATAAATTTCTGATGCCCGCCACAGATTCGAATCCGATATTGTCCGGCACACCGCCAGACGCTTTCGCTACAGTGTGGCACAATTTTGCCCGCGTTTTTGAACCAAGGTCGGCCTTTGCCAAACAAACAACGCTGACAGCGACCAACCCCGAAAAGACTTCGATATTCGTTCCAGAGGAGCCCACTCCGGAAAAAGCTACAGTCGGCGCCTCGGTCACACCCATTCCTGCGAATGTTGGGTTCGTCACTGAACCGGAGTTGGCCTCGTGGTACCCGGTTCCATCCGGATGCGGTTGCCGCTATTCAGCCCACAATCCAGAGACTTACCAATACCGTGGGTGCAATGCAATGATCGCCTCTGTTGGTGAATCAAGTAAACGTTCCGGGGATTCCAACGAAAGTCCGGCAGGAAGCGATGCGGCAGGCCCCAAGACTGAGTCGGAGGAGAAGTCCGAGTCCTATCTATTCAATACCGAGTTTACGGACATGGATGGTTTGAGTCCCATATACGGCTCGCGATCGTCTTCGTGGCAAATCGCAGACGGAAAGCTGGTAGCTACACGGGATAAATCCGGAGAACAGAACATCGCGTTTGGGGATGAATCATGGACCGACTACGAGGTTGAAACGACAGCCACGCTTGAAAAGGTGGAGACCGAGGATGGCACGAAGAAGAGCCCGGGCTATGGCGTGTACTACAGAGGGACTGACGACGACGGGGATGGCAAACTCACGGGCTACCGATTTCAATACGACCCGTGCCTGAAAAAACTGGTTGTCCGGAAAGTAGTTGACGGCAAGGAGCAACCGCCGTTCCAGTCCGTTCGCATGAAGGACATCGTGCCTGAAGAGGATGTTTATAACAAGAAGCACAAAATAAGCATCTCCGTTAAGGGCGATCACCACGTCATCAAGGTGGACGGCAAAAAGGCGCTGGATTTCCATGACGACACATTCAAGAACGGGAAATCCGGCTTTCGAACCTGGCGGAATTCGGGAACCTGGTCCCATTCGTCTGTAAAGTTTGATTCCGCGACTGTGAAACCCATCAAATCGAGTGAGAAATAGCAGGAGACGACTTGTGTTTATCAACAGAAGTAGCGACCGGCCTGTCTCCCACACCTGGACGGGCCGACCGCGAGAAGAAGCCCGCAGTGATCAAGAAGGAGGCATCATCTAATGGCGCCCGTGAATACCATAAAAGCCGTAGAGATCGTCGGAGATATCCGATCAGGAATGCTGGACACCGAACTTATGGACAAATACCGCCTGTCCTCCACGGGCCTTCAGATTGCTTTCAGGAAACTCGTGAACGCCGAAGCTGTGACGGAGTCTGAAATTCTCAACCGGAATCACTTACATGAAGACACCACCGGGATTTCCCAATACAGACAGTTGTCCAGGAATTTCCTGGTTTTCCCGATCCACATATGTGATTCAGACGACCCTGACACAGAAGGATACGTAGTAGACGTCACGGAAAGAGGCCTTCAAGTGACCGGGATTGAGACTGAGGTCGGCCGAACCGGAAAATTCCTCGTTCGGGCGGATGAAAGCTTTCAAGTCAATCCATTCCCGTTTGAAGCGCAGTGCCGCTGGTCAAAAACAGGACAACACAAAGAGGATTTCAGCGCCGGGTTTGAAATAACCGACATATCCGACGGCGCTCGGAAAGAACTCCGGAAATTAATTCAGGCCCTGTCGTTGGGCGATACGAAGGATCACGTGGAGGCGACAGAGCAATCGCCGTCCCCACCTGTCGAGCCGGAGTCCTCCCTAGTTCAGCAAGACACTGCGAGAGTGCCGGAAGCGCACGGCAAAACGAGAGGGAGCAGGTTTGCGACCATCGCGCGTCGGTCAATGCCTTTTGTCCTCGCGACGATAGTTGCATGTGCCGCAATAGGCCCGGTGCTCATGCACATAGACCCTATTGGCAATGACATGGCTTTGATTGACGCGGCGAGAAATGGCGTCATCGATGAGGTGAAGGTCCTCCTGTTCAAGGGTGCAGACGCAAACGCCAAAACGAATAAAGGATCAACGGCTTTGATGTGGGCCTCTTACAATGGGTACGGAAAGATAGCGAAACTCCTTGTCGATGCCGGAGCTGATGTAGATGCTCAGGACACGCTCGGCAATACGGCCTTGATATTTGCGGCGTTGCGGAATAACTCGCAAGTTGTCAGGCTTCTCCTGCAGAAAGGTGCAGACGCGAACGTGACAGAGAAAAACGGTTACACAGCTTTGAGATGGGCCTCCGGAAAAGGCCATACAGAAATCAAGGAAATACTGCGACCGTTGACGCGGGAGAAAGAGACTACTCTTTCAAAGTTGCCGTAGTTTTTGCGTACCTGAATAGTCTTTTCAAGAGCCGATTTCGCCGCTCAGGAGAGTTTGAGACATGCTTATCGAGCCCCGTGCAAGAGACTATTCTAAACAGAAGCCGATTGCAGCAGGTCCCTGGAGGTGATTATCATGGTCGGAAAGGAAATTGTAGCGGAACGGGCGCCGCACACGAAATCCAGCATGACCGACGGGCCGGATTTTGCCGACGACCGATTGAAGAAAGGGGTATTTCCCGCTTGGCAAACGCAGCGTCAATCCACGGGTCCGGCCGAGATCCTGCTGGAAGTGGGGAAACTTGAACGAACAGAGAAAGTGATTTCCGAAAACCTGCATGCGGTATCGAGCATCTTGTCCGTGGCTCCAGTGGCGATAGGCATGGCCAAAGACCGACAGTTGATATGGGTCAACAGAACTTTTGCTACAATGTTCGGGTACGAAGACGAACAGGATTGTTTGGGCAAGACGACCCGAATCATCTATTCCTCCCAGGAAGAATTCGAGCGGATCGGAGAGATACTCTACGAAAAATTGCAGGATAATGAACCGGCACAGACGGATGGAACATTTGTTCGCAAAGACGGTTCAACATTTGAAGGTCAAATAACCATAGCGCCCACTGATCCTCTGAATCCAAGAAGGGATGTCGTCGCTGCGATCGTGGACCTGTCGCACAGAAGGCAGGCCGAAGAAGCTTTAGAGAAGAGTGAACAGCGTTTCCAACAAGTGGTTGAGAATGCTCGGGAATGGATTTGGGAGGTAGACGCCGATGGTTTGTTCACCTATGCAAGTCCGGTGTCGGAAGGATTGCTTGGATATGAACCCCGGGAGATCGTCGGTCAGAAGCATTTCTATGACCTGTTCCATCCCGACGACCGGGAAATGGCGAAGCAAGTGGCGCTTCAGTTGTTTCCGCAAAAGATGCCTTTCCGAGATTTCATAAGTCATCAGATGCACAAGAACGGCGAGTCAGTCTGGAGTTCGACAAGCGGAGTTCCTCTATTAGATGAGAAGGGAGTACTTCTTGGATACCGAGGTTCAAACACGGATATCACAGGACTGAAAAAGGCGGAAGAAGGGCTGGAGCAACGGAGTCGTGAACTGGGCGACCGTGTCAAAGAGCTCAATTGTCTCTACGGTATCTCCAAGCTCATCGAGAATTCCGGGCTTTCGGTGGACGAGAGGCTTCAGGAGGTCGTGAACCTGATTCCTTCCTCCTGGCGATACTCGGAAATCACATGGGCAAGGATGGTTGTGGAAGATCAAGAATACAGAAGCGAAAGATTCGGCGAACCAGTCTCGAAACAATCCGCTCAAATCAAGGCGCATGGCAAGCGCATCGGGTCTTTGGAGGTCGGGTACCTGGCGGAAAGGCCCGAATGCCATGAAGGACCTTTCCTGAAGGAAGAAAGAAGTTTGATTGACGCCGTTGCCGAAAGGCTCGGACGTTTCATCGAACGGAAGCGAGCCGAAGAGATCGTTCGAGAGCAGAAGGATTTCCTGAATACCGTACTGGACTCGTTGACTCACCCCTTTTACGTTATCGACGTGGCCGACTACACGGTCAAGATGGCTAACTCAGCCGCTCACGTCGGAGACATTCCGAGCAATCTGAAGTGTCATGTCCTTACTCACCACACCACAAAACCCTGCGGGGGTGAGGACCATCTTTGTCCGCTCGACGAAACAAGAAAGACCCGGCGACCTGTGGTGGTCGAGCATGTTCATCGCGACGGCGACGGCAACCTCAGGAATGTGGAGGTCCACGCCTACCCTATCTTCGGCAACCAAGGAGATCTGGAGCAGGTCATAGAATACGCACTGGACATTACTGAACGGAAACAGGCGGAAGAGGAACTTGCCGCCTCGCTCGCATTCCAGAAGCAGCTATTGGCCACAGCCGCTACCGCGATCTTTACGGTCGACTCGGATAGGATCGTGACCAGCGTGAACGATGAATTGTGTCACCTGACAGGATTCGAGAGAGGAGAGATCATCGGAAAACCATGCGCCATCTTCTGCGATGAGCCATGCACACTGCGCTGCGGCCTGTTTGATCCATCACGAAGGGGCCGGATTTTCAGGAGGCGGTGCAAGATCAAGACCAAAGACGGGCGTCTCTTGACCGCTCTGAAAAATGCCGACCTGGTGCGAGACGCAGAGGGTCACGTCATAGGTGGAATGGAGTCCTTCGTAGACGTGACTGAGTTGATGCAAGCCACTGAAAGGGCCGCGACTGAAGCGGGCAAGCTTCGTTCCATGATCGAGGGGATGGAGGAAGGCATAGTCGTTGCTGAGGCAGACGGCACAATAACTGAGGTCAACTCCTGGTTCTTGGAAAAAACGGGCATGAAGCGTAATGACATAGCCGGAAAGAGCATGTGGGAATTCCATCCTGAAAGCAAACAGACTGCTCGAATTCGGGCCCTGCTCGAGGATTATGAGTCAGGCCGAAGACGAGAGTCACTTGAGGTCAACCGTGAAATGCTCGGAATGCACCTTTGTTTTCGCGTCCAGCCCATATTTGAAGATGAGACTTACAGAGGAGTCATTCTCAACGTGATCGATATCACGGATCAGGCCAAAGCCCGCATTGTGGCTGAGGAAGCGAGCCGTGCCAAGAGCGAGTTCTTGGCTAACATGAGCCATGAAATTCGTACACCGATGAACGGTGTCTTAGGCATGACGGAGCTGGCGTTGCTGACCAACCTCACCGCGGAGCAGCGAGAGTACCTTGAAGCCGTTAAGATGTCCGCGGATTCACTGTTGTCACTTATCAACGACATTCTCGACTTTTCTAAAATGGAGGCGGGAAAATTCGCGCTTATCCGCACAGATTTCAGCTTGCGAGATTGCGTCGGCAACACCATGAATACGCTCGCTGTTCATGCTCATTCAAAAGGCCTTGAATTGGCTCAGCGCATTCTTCCTGATGTGCCGGACGCGATGTTCGGTGATCCCGGGCGCCTGCGACAGATCCTCGTCAATCTGGTGGGTAACGCCCTCAAGTTTACCGAAAAAGGAGAAGTGACCGTACTTGTGGAGGTTGAATCGGAAGCTGATGCAGAGGCGCGTTTGCACTTCAGTGTTGTCGACACAGGCCCCGGCATTCCAGCCGACATGCAGGACAAGATCTTCAAGGCGTTTGAACAGGTTGACGGATCCATGACTCGGGAGCACGGCGGTACGGGTCTCGGCTTGGCCATCTCGTCCCAGCTGGTCAAGTTGATGAACGGCCGGATCCAGCTCGAAAGTGAAGAAGGTAAAGGAAGCACATTCCATTTCACGGTCTGTCTCGGTGTCGGAAACGAAGCAGCCCAAGCGTCTTCAACCGATAAGAACCCCGACTTGAAAGACCTTCCGGTACTCGTGGTTGACGACAATGCTACCAACCGACAGATCCTGGAAGAAATTCTGCTCAACTGGGGCATGAGACCGACTGCGGTCCACAGTGGGCCGGCCGCTCTGGATGCCATTAGATCGGCTACCAGGGACAACAGGCCCTTTGCTATGGCCCTCATCGACTTCATGATGCCCGGTATGGACGGATTCGAGTTGGTGGAAAGAATCAACCAGGACCCTGATGTGACCCTGGAGAAAATAATAATGTTGACGTCGGGTGGTCAGCGTGGAGACGATGCCAGATGTCAGGATCTGGGCATTGCCGCATATTTGAGGAAGCCGATCATGCAGTCCCATCTGTTTGACGCAATAATCATGACAATGCACAAACAGTCGGGCGTGGAGGACAAAGCGCCTCCCATCACACGACACACGCTGCGGGAAGCCGAGAACCGCCTTAACATCCTTTTGGCGGAAGACAATCCTGTCAATCAGAAACTGGCAATGAAGATGCTCGAAAAGATGGGACACACTGTTTCGGTAGCGCGAAATGGAAGAGAAGCCCTTGCCGCTCTGGAAGCAGATAGTTTCGATCTTGTCTTCATGGACGTGCAGATGCCGGAAATGGACGGTTTTGAAGCCACCGGACTTATCAGAGACAGCGAAGAACGGACAGGTTCTCATGTGCCCATAGTCGCGATGACTGCGCATGCCATGAAAGGCGACAAGGAGAGATGCCTGGAAGCCGGTATGGACGCCTACGTTTCAAAGCCCATTGACCCCGGCAAGTTGTACGATGTCATTGACACTATTACGGTGGCAACAGACGAGCACGATGAGGCCATTCCCGATGCCGGTTCAAGTCAGTACGTTCTTGATGAGTCGGAACTACTGAATCGCGTGGGAGGCGACCGGGAATTGCTCATGGATCTGGTGTCGCTGTTTCTGGAGGACTACCCGACCACATTGAGAGAAATTCGTGAGGCAACACAGAACCGCGATCCCGAAGGATTGCGCAGATCCGCGCATGCCCTTAAGGGAGCGGTGGCCAACTTCGCTGCGCGTGCGGCGGTTGAGACGGCGGAGAAGCTCGAGGATCTCGGAAAACAACAAGATATGACTCAAGCAGCTGAAATCCTGCCACGACTCGAAAAGGAGATCGATGGTGTAAGGAGGGCGCTCGAGTCTATCCAAATGGAGGCGCTCCAATGAAAATTCTTGTCGCAGAAGATGATCGGGTGACTCGAAGGCTGCTTGAATCGTATTTGAAGAAATGGGGACACGAGGTCGTCGCTTGCTCAGACGGTCAGGAAGCATGGTCGGTCCTCCGAGAACAAGACGCTCCAAAACTGGCAATCCTCGACTGGATGATGCCGGAAATGAGCGGCGTTCAGGCTTGCCGCAAGGTCCGAGACTTTGACGGAAATCACTACACCTACCTGATCCTCCTTACCTCGAGAGCCGGGCAGGAAGACGTAGTGAAAGGTTTGGAAGCCGGAGCGGACGATTACATTGTCAAACCCTTTGATCCCAATGAACTAAAGGTGCGAGTTCGGGCAGGGGTCCGGATGGTTCAACTGCAGGAGGATCTTTCCACAGCTCTGGAAGATTCCGAGTTCAGAGCATCTCATGACCCGCTTACGGGTCTTTGGAACCGAGGCGCCATACTGGAAATCCTGCAAAAGGAGATGTCGAGATCAAAACGCGAAGGAACTCCGGTCAGCATTGTCATGGCTGACATAGACCATTTCAAGCAAGTCAATGACCAGTTCGGACACCTTGCCGGTGACGCAGTACTTCGGGAAGTGGCCCGGAAGTTCCAATCCTCGCTGCGTCCCTACGATTCTATTGGTCGATATGGCGGCGAAGAGTTCTTGGTCGTGATTCCCGGATGCGATTGTGAAGAAGCATGGGGCTTGGCGGACAGGGTGCGTGGGGAATTTTCCACAAACTCGACCTCCACGTCCGAAGGTGTCTTTGCCATCACGTTGAGCTTTGGAGTAGCTGCAGCTGATTCAACGCAGGACTCCTCCACAGATGAGGTGATTCGTCTGGCGGACGAAGCTTTGTACCGGGCCAAGGAGAAGGGACGCAACCGAGTTGAAAAAGGCGGCCCCCGTCATGTTGGACTAGACTATGCTTTGGATGGAGAAAACCTGGAGAATGTCGCTTGAGACCCTTGAATGGCAGCACATCGATTCCAACACTCTAGCGGTGGGGGCTGAACCGTGCGCATCGGGAATCATGCGGGGCGCCCCCATTTCTTGGGGATTTGCGAACTGTTGACCGGTTGTTCGAGGGTCTCTCGAACCCCCAGAGACCTCAACCGCTTTCGCAGGGGCCGGAAAGGAGATGTTCACCCTGCCTTACTCGTGGCCAGTGGGGCGCCTTGAGGCGCCTCACCTTTGCTGAGTCAAGAATACGAGCTGGAATTGGAGGCAGCATGTGTCCGAGATAATTATGGCGAGCCGCCCCAAACCCTTGGCGTGCATTCTTGCACGAACCTGGAGGGTATGCCTCTAATGCCTCCTGAGCTAATGAAAGGCGTATACGAAGTAATTGTTTGCGGAGGACAGATTGGCGGAAACAGATCACAAGGCGAGAATTCTTGTTGTGGATGATGAGCCTGACGTCTGCCGGCTCTTGTGCCGATATCTGGTTCCAGAGGGGTATGAATGCACCACCGCCGGCAGCGGGGAGAGTGCCGTCAAGCATCTGGAAACCGAAGATTTCGACATGGTAATGTCGGATATTATGATGCCGGGGATGTCCGGAATCGACTTGCTCGCCATTATTTATCGATTGTTTCCAAGTGTGCCGGTAATTGTCGTTACGGCAGTTGATGATCGAGATACGGGGATTATGGCTATGGAACTTGGCGCGGCCGGATATATCATCAAACCCTTCAGGAAGAATGACATCCTGATCAATGTTGCAACCGCATTGAAGAGACGACGCACGAAGTCTCGCATGTCCCAGCTTACTCAACCGGCAGAGCGGAAAGACCGAAGAGTAATCATCCCAGCGGATGATTTAAGACAAAGCGCCACATCCGGGATGAGTGACGTTGATATTATGCAGAGGTTCAATCTGTCAAGTGACAGCCTCATAGACCTGCTATCCCAGTTACATGCATCGGGACAGCTTACTCAGGCAGATGTTAGCAGGAGAGAATCTCTGGCGCCTCAGACTGTGGCCGTGGACATCGCTGAGAAAGGAGATGCGGACGAAAAGAAACCGGTTATCCGGGTCGGAGAAGCAGTGGAGTCCATAAGGACCGGCATGGACGACCTTGCGTTGATGAAACGATTCGGATTGTCGGCAAAAGGTTTGAAAAGCCTTTTTCGGAAGCTTTTGGATACCGGATTCCTCCGGCCCGAGGAATTCTACGGCAGATCTCGCTCGGACCAGGAATTTGTCTTGGACATGCGGCAGGAGCATAGGCGCTATCTGGTAGTTACAACCAACATCTGGGAAGCTGATCGGCCTGGAACAGTCGGTCAGTTCCGTGACGTTACGGAGCACGGCCTGGGAACAGTGGGAATTCGGGCCCGTGTTGGAGAGAAGAAGAGCCTCGTTATCGAAACAGGGGCCGAAACTAAGGGTGGCAACATCTGCTTCGAGGCCGGGTGCATTTGGTCGGATAATGGCGGGCCCGAAGGCCTGGCGGTGGCGGGGTTCCAGATCAGAAAAATATCAAAGGAAGATATGGCGAACCTTCGAGAGCTGATCCGAGCACTTACCCTGTTGGAATGAGCGATAAGTTCAGCCAAGAAGGGCATTGGCAATTGCCTTGGCCAGTGCTAGTCCCCGCGGTGTGCGGCGTGATACCAATCGGTAGCAAGTTAGCCCGACGAGTTCTACGAGATGGTAGAGGCCCTCTGTCCTGGCAGCAAGCTCGAATTGTTTGCACGAAAATCCCGCAAGGGCCGGCACGCGCATGGAGCTTTGGAGGATTTCAAATGAGCCCCACTGCGTTTGTCAGATGCTTTCCTCACCGCCTGCATCTCAATTCCCCACCGTTTCTCTCCTCCTGCCGTCAGACTTCTCGTACGCGTTTCTGACGGACTTTCTCGATTTCTGAAGGTGAAAATGCGGGCATTTCTGCAACTTTCACACTCCCCGACGCCCGTATCATCATATTCCTTCTAGATCATAGATACATCTAAGGGTTAGAGGGTCCAATTCAAGAGGGATAGACCTGATCTAGAAGAAGGAGTTGCGCACTCCTGCTTTGCCTGACGACCGCTAAGAGCGGGTTCGCGTTCTCGCGCCCTCAGAACCCCATACACGAACGTTCTCGTTGTCCGACTGGTTTACCAGCCGTCGAAACTCAAATTCGCGTAGATTCTTTCTCGGGGGTGTTCTCGTCGATGTCTGTGTTGATGGTGGATCGGCGGCGCTGATCTCACAGATGCCTTGACCTGTCAGCCCCTCAACCACAGACCGCTGCGATAGTTTTTCCGCATGGATACTTTGCTTGGCGAGCCCAAACTCACAAACCCTTGACATTGTTCTACAATCCCTGTTTCCGTGCCAAAAGCATATTAGTAGTATAAGAGCCCCCGCGCCACAGGTACTCTTTAGTATTAGGGTTGGGGAGTATAGCGGCCTGGGGAGTGTAAGGGCCGGGAGTACAGAAGCTGAGCACATGGGCGGGGTAGGAATAACCGGGCAGTAGTACAAGAAGCGAGTGAACGGTGTTGCTTGAGCAACTATCACAGAGGACAACGCTCGTTTACTCTCTCAGGTCTGTCGTGCCTGTCGCTTGCCTTCTCGTTGATATGTGAGTTGAGGCTGTATGGGTGGGCCTGACAAGATCTCCGATCAAAACCGCAATGTTGCGGTATTGGTTTGGTTCCGGGCCAGAAACACGAGAGCCGCCTCATGGAAGGGATCATGAGGACAGCAAGGAGGCCTTTCTAGAACTGAAGGTGGATTTCTAGGATTGAGGAAGTCGTTCATCATATCCTCAGTCACCCTTATTGAGAGAGAGCGGGCACTTTCTTGTTTTGTGAGCGGAAAGAAGCTTCTTCATGGAATCAAGCGTGCTTTCCATCGTTCCAACCGACCGATCTGTCAATGTCTCACCGAGGAGGGCCGGGTTGCGGTAAAATTCCCATTCCATTTCTCGGCTGAATGTGGTATTTTTTAAGATAAGTAGGAAATTATTCTCGCCTATCCCCCTGTTCTCAATTCTTGGGGGGAGGCGCGGGCCTTTTGTCCACCTTTCTAATTGGAAGAGGTACCCTGCCCATGTCTCGAATCCTCATTGTCGAAGACGACGAACTAACCGCGAAACTCATTGAAGCGGACCTGGAACAGATGGAACACAAAGTCGTGGCCAAGGTACCGAATGGAGAGGAAGCGGTGACGACGGCCGATGAGACTAAGCCGGACTTGGTCCTCATGGATATCCTGTTGGAAGGTGAAATGGACGGCATTGAGACGGCCGACCAGATCCGCTCTCGGTTTGATATTCCGGTCGTATACCTCACCACGCACGCAGACAAGGAAATTCTTGACAGAGCCAAACAGACGGGGCCGTATGGGTATCTGGAGAAGCCTACGACCTTACTGGAGTTGAGTGGCACCATAGAGACGGCTTTGCACAAACACGAAGCGGACAAGCGACTACGGGAGAGCGAGGAACGATACCGAACGTTGGTTGAGACAATGAATGAGGGTCTGGGAGTACTCGATGTAAATGGAACCCTCACCTATTGTAACGAAGCATTTTCTCGAACTATCGGATGCTCAAGTGAGGAACTCATAGGGCAGTCAGCATTGGATTGCGTCCACGAGGACAGCAAAGGCACGCTCACAAGGGAACTCTCGAAACGGAGCAAAGGACAGTCCCGTGCCCAGTATGAGGTTGATTTGATTGGCAGAGATGGTAGACGGGTCCCAGTACTCGTCTCAGCACAAGGCATCTATGGCCGTGACGGCCGCTACAAGGGAACCTTTGCTGTCACTGCTGACATCACCGAGCGCAAGGAGGCGGAGGAGGCGCTAAAGAATGCTCACGATGAACTTGAACAGCGAGTGGACGAACGCACCGTTGAACTCAGAGAGACAAATGCACGATTGAGGAAGGAAATCACCGACCGAAAGAACGCGGAGGAGGCGCTGAGGAAGAGTGAGGAAAAATACCGTTTCCTCACTGAACAGATGCACGACATAGTCTGGACCGTTGGCTTAGACATGAAAACCACTTATGTCAGCCCTTCTATTGAAAAGGTCCTTGGCTTTACCCCTGAAGAGAGGTTGGATCAGACTGTCTCGCGGCAACTGACCCCAGAATCTTTTGAACTGGCAAAGAGAAGCCTACTTGAAGAGATCGAACTTGACACGGAAGATGGCGCCCGAGACAAATCGCTAACACTGGAACTAGATTTCTTCCGCAAGGATGGCTCCATAGTATGCTTGGAATCCACTCTGAGTTTCTTGCGTGACGAAGATTTGAATCTGATAGGTATCTATGGCCTCTCTCGTGACATCACCGACCGCAATGATCTGGAAGAGCAGCTCAGGTCATCCCAGAAGATGGAGGCCGTGGGGACTCTCGCAGGAGGGATCGCCCACGACTTTAACAACCTGCTCCAAGTTGTGACAGGCTACACAGAGATCTTGCTGAGCCAGAAGGACAGCACAAATCCGGATTATGAGGACCTTGGGATAATATTCAGAGCAGCCAACCAAGGAGCAGAATTGGTCAGGAGTATACTTGCGTTCAGCAGGAAGGCTGAACCCAATGCTCGCCCCGTCAACCTCAATCGTGAGATAGAGCAAGTCCACAAGATGATGTACCGAACGCTTCCCAGGATGATAAACATAGAGCTGCATCTTGCCGATGACCTGAAGATTGTCAATGCAGACCCCGCCCAGATGGAGCAAGTTCTTCTCAACTTCGCGGTAAACTCAAGGGATGCCATGCCGGGTGGCGGAAGGTTCTTAATAGAAACGCAGAACGTTTTCCTGGACGATGAGTACCGTCGGAGGAATCTGGAAGTCAAGCCTGGTCACTATGTGCGTATGACTGTTTCGGATACTGGTTGCGGCATGGCGCCTGAGGTGGTCGAGCGCATATTTGAACCGTTCTACACGACGAAGAAGGTCGGTGAGGGAACCGGTCTCGGACTATCGGCGGCGTTCGGCATAGTCAAGAGTCATGACGGTCACATCACGTGCTACAGCGAGCCGGGCGTAGGGACCACATTCAGGATTGATATTCCTGTCTTGGAAGCGGAAATCGCCTCAGCGGTGGAAGAAGATGGGGAGGCGCCCCCATCCGGAACCGAGACGCTTCTGGTCGTTGACGATGAGGAGCTTATTCGAGAATTGGCGATGAGGTACCTGATCCAAGCGGGATACAAAATATTGATGGCCGGTAACGGCGTAGAGGCTCTGGAAATCTATCGGGAGAATCAGTCGGGCATATCTTTGGTCATCCTGGACTTGATCATGCCCGAGATGGGTGGCAGAGAGTGCCTCAAAGACCTTTTGGAGATCAATCCGAACGTGAAGGTGCTCATAGCCAGCGGATTCTCACCGGACGGCCCGACCAAGGAAACTCTTGAAGCGGGGGCTAAAGGCTTTGTTCAGAAGCCGTTCAGAGCGAAGGGGATGTTGACGACTATTCGGCAAGTTCTGGATCAGGACTAAAGAGAAAGATCCTCAGGCAGAATGGTGAGATCGATGGGAAGCTCCATGTATCGGCAGCGCAGGAAAAGCCTATTCTGCATGTAATCAAGTGAATTAGAATTAGTCTAGGAAGTTCGGTGGTTTTTTGTCAATGAATTCCGCAAAGATGTCTGTCCTGTATCCTTCTTGGGAAATCTTGAACAGTGGGGGAGCGGGGAGTCTGCTCCACTTTCTCTTACGAGCCTAAGAACGGATTCACGTTCTCGCGCAAGGAGAACCTCATACACGAACGTTCTCGTCTTGTTAATGGTTGGGCCAGCCGCCAAACCTGAAAACCGCGGAGAATAGTTCTCAAGAGCTTCTCGCTGATGTCTGTGTAGTCCCGTCGGGAAAGCACGACGCTCTGTCAATATTCGGTCTGCATTGGAGAAGAGCGCTTTTGCCCCAATGCCCCAGCCGACTGTTTGACCGGTTTGGTCCGAGGAGAATGGAATCCAGCAGCTCCAGAATTTAAGGATGGGATGAGAGGAAGGGTAAGTAGCTGATGATATTGCCATCTGCTCAGCGCGCAAAACATGCGAAAACCAGGTTTTTGTCCGTGTGTAGCTACAAAGGACCTTTCACTGACGCTCCGAATCCATTAGTTCGCTCGGATTGGAGGCCCCCGTCACAGGGAGCGAAGGTAGTGCAGAAAATTCCTTATGGTCAACCTGCTCATGATCTTGTATCAAGAAAGGCCCCGAACACACTATGACAAAGTGCAACATCAGTTGACGATAACTTTTGGAGACTAAATAGGTGAAATATCGGACATTCGCCAAATGCTTGCGCACACAACAGGAAATAGGCAGCCCTAACCGCTTGGGATCATTGCCAAGTAAACCGGACGTCTGTGATTCCCACCGTACGTGACAGAAAAGCGCGGCACACGTCGGGTAATCCGCTGTCCTACCTCGATTCAGTCCGTATCCAATTCTTTTGTGGCTTTGGCGGTCTGCACAAAGGCTTCGGTTATCTGGCTCTTGGTAATACTGAGCCTTTCGGACAGCTCCAGCGTGGTGGCCAGCCCTGAACGGATGATCTCTCTAAGGGCATCCTGAAGTTGCCGGGCAGACAGGTTGTATTTTGTCATCAGTGAACTGTCATCCATACCCATCTTGATGTCGTAGTAGACCTCTTTTGGGTCCGCTTTTGCCGCAGACCGGGAAGCCCGCCTCTTGCGACCGTCCAGATGGTCTCTTGCTACCGCCTTTGTAATAAGGAAGGCGTGGCCCTCGAGGTCGTATTTGATTCTCAGTACTTCATCACCGACCCCCGCCTCCAGGTCCTGCACGAACTCGTGCGCTTGGTCTTTTGTCAATTTCCGTTTTCGTGTTTTCCGGTTTCCCTTGCGTTTTTCGCGTCCTTGCAATCTGACGAGCTTTCCGCCGCATACGGGACATCCCTCAAAACCGTCGAACAGTATTCTCATACAGGATCTACATTCGAAGAGAGTGACGTCAACGGTCTTAACGAATGATCCTCGGCCCATAACCTCGGATGGATCCAGCACACCCGCGGAAACAAGTTTCCTGAACAGGAGGTAGAGTCCCTTGACCGAGAGCCCGTACTTATCCATCAAGGCCTCGTCGTCCAGGCCTGACCGGATATCATTGAGCGCTTCGTTAGCCTTTATCCCTATCTTTGTCATGGAAGCCGCCATCCTGACAATGTCCGTACAATATCACTATTGCCGGCTCGTATCAAAATCTGTCGGCGACGGTAAGATTTTCGATCAGTGTCCGTAGCTCGTCCAAGCACTCCGGCGCGATATTGGTAATTTCGAATCCCGCCTCGGGTACGCCCTCCGAGCCGTTTTGCCTGGTCCAGCGGCATTGTGCTTCAAATATCAATGGTGTTTTCACGGTGACCGTTTCTGTGCTGTCGATCAAGAAATTCCTCGTCTCATCGACAACGGCCTCAATGCCGGTCACCTGGACCCCTTTTTCCGTTATGTCAATAACGGTCCCCGCGATGTCGGCGCTATATGTTTCGTAGATGGGCAACTCATACAACAAGTAGTTTCTCGGCCGACCGCGATTCTGCTGCGCTTCTACTCTGGGCCGCAAGGCCTTGATTCGCTCCGGAATGTGAGATTTGCTCAAGGCCTTGGCATCCTTCAATTTCACCAGAATGCTCATGAGCTCGGTGGGCGAAATCTGATATTTCTCCATGACCGGGACATCACCCATCCCCTCTTTGAGGTCGGCCATGATCCTGCTCATCTCAATCTTTCGTGTGTCCATCGGAACCACCCGGTCCCATTTGCGGAGGGAGTCGCGGGTATTGTCGCCAACCTAGTGCGCTTGAAGCGCGCTGTGTTCAGTACAACCGACTCCAGGGTCTCAAACAATCTCAGCCTTCTTGAAGTATCGCCCAGACCCGAGAGATTTGCAAGAACTTGATGCTCAAAGTAAAGAATTGCAAAACAGCCTGTGACGTAAGTTTGAATTTCGCCATCAGGGCTGCACCATCCACACCAGACCGGATAAGGTCCATGACTTCCCTTGCACTGATCTCACGTTCCACCATCGCGGATCCCCTCATCCACAATTGTGTACAATAGGCCTCAGAGATACCGGCAAGAAGGAGCAAAATCCCATGAAGGCATCCCTATTCGAGGGGCCGGCGGAAGGGAGCGGCCTCCACGAATATACTCCGCACATCCGGGTATTCTGCCCGGATCGCTTCTTCGAGCCGAGCGATCGAGGCCACCAGGTCCGCGGACGAAATCTCGTTGCGAAATTCGATCTCCAAGTTCAGCAAGACGTCATCCGGCCCAAAGTGCATTGTGAGCACATTGTTCACCGCCGACACATCCTGATCCTTTCGGGCCAGTTTTCGGATTCCGGCGACGGTCTCGGGATCTGCGCTCTCGCCGAGCAGGAGCCCCCAGCTTTCCCTGATTAACAACAGCGCTACCACCGCCAACATCGCTCCTATTACAATCGATGCAATCCCATCCAGGGCCGGATTATTGAAATGATGGGCAAAAAAGATGCCCAGGAACGCGACCAACAGACCCAACAAAGCCGCGGTGTCTTCCAACAGCACCGTTACTACGGAAAGATTCTTGCTCCTGCGTACCGATTGCCAGACACCGCGCCCCCCGCTTCCGGCCCGGAATTCCTTGACCGCAACCCACCAGGAAACGCTCTCAAAGACCGCGGCTGCCGCGAGCACTATGTATGCCCAAAAGGGGTCCTCCAAAGGAAGCGGACGGCTCAGATGAATGATCCCTTCGTACATGGCCATTCCGCCACCTATGCCGAATAGGAGCACCGCAACCATGAGCGGCCAAAAATAGAGTTCCTTGCCGTGGCCGAAAGGATGACGATCATCAGGCGGTTTTTGGCTCCTGTGCATTCCCAGCAAGAGTAGTAGCTGGTTCCCGGTGTCGACAACAGAATGAATAGCCTCAGACGTCATGGCCGAGCTGCCCGAGAGGAACGCGGCCACAAACTTGGTCACCGCAATAGCGGAATTGGCCGCAACTGCGGCATAGACCACTCTCTTGGAAGCTGCAGACGACATCTGAATCTCTCCTCCACGTGGAATCCCTTTGGATGATGCTCAACAGACCCCGACGGCACGGTAATCTTCTTCGGCCGGCGGGTTTTCTCCAATGTGTGAGCATACTTCACCATCGTCCCCCCCGTCAACCACGATGTTTTGCCGTGATCCAACACAGACCTCTCTCGCGGCAAACCCGGATTACAATACTATTCACGAAATGGTATCAAAGGCTTGGACAACAAGAAGGAAGGGGAACAGTTCCATTCACACATGTCAACCCAATTGTAATCGTTCACCGGGCTTGAAGCGGTTCTGCGCCCGGTGAGAATGGAGGGCCCACTCGACGTGGTGTCAATAGGTTGTCCACGATATATCCGTTCTTCGACCAAGTGGGCCCATCCCTCGATATCCCCTGGTCCCCGTGCAAAGCATAAACCCAAAACCTTTCTCGAAGCTCCCACACCAACCGGCCGCAAATTGGCCCTACGCCCAGTAGCTCCCCCTCCAAACCTCCCCCATACGTAATTCCGGGAGCTTGTACTGTTCACGGTGAACGGTTACACCCAATTAACACACTCACTTGGGGTCAGGTGCCTATCAGGCTTCGGAGTACTCGGGAGTCCGGGCGTGAGATATTCGTTATTTCAAATCCGGAGACCCAATTCGAAGGATCTTGTTCTCCCCTGATGACCCAGCGGCATTTAGCATCGAAGACAAAGCTTCGTTTTCGGGACGAAGCACCGAAACGCACTATGAACGTCTTTTCCTCGGCAATGCTTGTTTCAATGCCTTGTATGCGCACTCCCTTTTCTGAAAAATCAAGCACACGGCCCCTCTTGGACGGATTACCGCCATCATAGATCCAAAGCGGATAATCTATCTGTTTTCGGGGTGATCGCCGGACACCCTTTACAGCGGTTCTCGCCCGACACTTATGGGCGTATTGATCAAGCTCCGCCTTGGTGACAGCGCCGGCATCCAGAAGCGTTCTGAGAATCCGGCGAAGCCCCGGTGATTTGATCCGGTACTCTTCCATGATTGAGCGAGGGCTGGCTCCTGAGCGTATGCTACGGATAATGTGTTTGGTCCGCCGGATTTTCAGGTCATGTAGCTGCCTTTTCACTCCGTTTAGGTCACGAGACGAAAGATCGTACTTGTCCATGAGCCGGGCTTCCGTCATTCCGGACTGAATGTCGTTGATTAAATCTCTAGCTCTGATTGTTCGTTGAGAGGACATGGTTCCGTCCTCCCTCCTTATGTTCTCTGCTTCCCCGTGGTCATGCGATGACAATCCCCCGACCGCGTCCGAGCTTCTGAGCATTTTCATTTCCGCAGGCAATCTCTTGAAACACGGACCCCGCGAGCGCCTTCACTTACTCCAATGTATTGTTCTTAACACATCAGCCGCGCAATGGAAACAGAATAAGCGCAACTGGCGTAACCCTCCAGTCAACCTTATACCAACTTACATCGCAAGAGAGCGACAACGAAGCATGAAAGTCCTTGCCGTTGTTCACTGGTCCGTGGCTTCGCCTCGGACGGGGCCCCTAAAGAGCGCGCACGCTGCGCATGGACTTGGAGGGGAGGCCCTAGCCGGGCAG
>CAZGNL010000063.1:0-29430 GCA_964527475.1 uncultured Syntrophaceae bacterium | reverse complement strand
CCACTCGACGTGGTGTCAATAGGTTCTCCACGACATATCCGTTCTTCGACCAAGTAGTCCCATCCCTCGATATCCCCGTGTCCCCGTGCAGAGCATAAACCCAAAACCTTTCTCGAAGCACCCACGCCCGGCGGGCCGGTACAGACCATAAATGAAGCTCCCACACCAACCGGCTCGCAAAATGGCCCTACGCCCAGTAGCTCCCCCTCCAAACCTCCCCCATACGTAATTCCGGGAGCTTGTACGGTTCACGGTGAACGGTTACCGGAAACATACGGAAGGATCTCAGGATTTGTCGCTTCCGGACCCTTTGTCGGCAAGCCTCTCTCGTAGAACCTCCCCCGCCAGGTAGATGCTCTCCCTTCCTGAGTCTGAAACAACCTTGGAAAGGGATACGAGATCGTGATCCCCCCGGGAATTTATGGCCCTGACTATCATGGGGAGATTCACTCCGGTGACAACCTCAACTTTTCCGTCTTCCAGGAATGATAACGATAGGTTGGCAGGGGTTCCACCAAAAAGGTCCGTTAGGATGAGCACACCGTCGCCACTGTCATTGGCAGAGATTGACTTGCCCACTTTTTCCCTGAGCACATCGTGGGATTCCGTCGTAGGATCAATTGAGACGGCCGCGACAGACTCGTCCGAATCAAGCCCGATCAGCTGCGCGCTCTTGATTATGTGCAGACCCAACTCTCCGTGCGTAATTACGAGGATTCCAATCATTTCTCTTATGCCGTAGCCTTCATTGTTGTTGTTTCCGCAACCGCCACCGGCCGAATCATGGGGACAGTTCCCTGTGTCTCAACTCCACTCCCGCACAACCGTTTTGAATCAGAAGACCGGAAATATGTTCCGTCACCGCAACCGATCGATGTCGTCCGCCGGTACAACCCACCGAAATGGTGAGATACCGTTTTCCTTCCCGTATATAGAGAGGCAGAAGAAAAATCAAGAAATCATCGAGTTTTTCCAGGAATTTCTTCGTGGTATCTTGTGACAACATCCACTCCACAACCTCGGGATCTCGGCCGTCTTTGAACTTCAGATCTACCATGTAATACGGATTAGGCAGAAAGCGGACATCCAGCACAAGATCCGATTCCATGGGCACCCCTCTTCCATAGCCGAAGGAGTTGACGATAATCTTCAACCCTTGGCCCGCGGGTGTGTCGAAAATCTTCTCGATTTTCTGCCTCAATTGATGCACGGTCATGTCGGAAGTGTCGATCACCCAGTCGGCTTTCTCCCTGATCTCCTTCAGTTCACGTCGCTCCCGGTCAATCCCTTCGAGCAGGTTCCCCTTTGCAGCCAGCGGATGTTGGCGTCGAGTTTCACTGTACCGACGGATAATGACCTGGTCGCGAGCCTCCAGGAACAGTATCTCTACGGAGGCCCCCGTCATTTCCACTGCCGCAAAGATCGATGAATACTGAGGGAGAAATTCCCTTTGCCGAAGATCCATTACAAGAGCCAAAGACGCCAGTTCATCCCCTTCCGAATCGGTCAGCTCCAGTAGCTTCGGGAGCAAATCCACCGGGATATTATCAACACAGAAAAAGCCCTGATCCTCCAGCGTTCGCGCCACAGTCGATTTGCCTGACCCGGAAAGGCCCGTGATTATGACGATCTTTCTCTTTTTCAAGGGGTCGTCCATGCGTTCTCCCCCGAGTGACAATAGATCCATGAAGATGAGAACCGAGGATCCGGGGACTCCGCGGACTTACGGCCGGCCGTGCCCGACGCAGCACGGGCCGCTCCGAAAATACCGCTCAGTACAACGTTCTAATACCACGGTCTGATCGGTACTTCAAATCCCGGGACGGGGAATCTCAAATCCTTCAGTCACCGGAGGCGCCAAGATTCTGTGCAACGGGTTGCAGGATTCTGGGTTGAAAAGTGCGGAAACTGTCATTGGGAGGGCGCGAGCCCGCAACAATCTCCATTCCGGCCAAGGCAGAGATTGCTTCCTCCGGTTCAAGCCCGGAGTCGCAATGACATATTCGGACACCAACCTCCACCCCCCTCGAAGATGAAGGGTCACGGGGATCTTTCCGCTGAATCCCGGCCCAGGTTGCCTCCTCTGTTGATACGTGTTACACCACGCCAGACAGAGTGCGGGTTGAACGACGAAAAAAATAATCCTTGACAGCCCCCCGGGTATATGGTAATTGATATATTAATATGTTGTTGAAACGGAGGCAGGATGAAAGCTACGCCAGCAATCAGCGCTCTATTTGTTGCCCTTCTGATGACAGCCACCCTCGGCATATCCCCCGCGGTCCAAGCCTCGGAGCTGTCTACACAGGCAAATATTTTTATGTTTCCCCAGCCCCAGCAGGTGGCGGAGATGCTCCTCAAGAATCCTTCAGGGAAGACGGTATCACTGAAGGAGTACAGAGGCCGGGTGGTTCTCTTGCACTTCTGGTCGATCAGTTGCCCGGCGTGCAAATATGAAGAACCTTTCCTGGATGAGCTGAAGCGGACGTTCGGGCCCAAGGGTCTGGCGGTGCTCGGCGTCAATCTGATCGATCCACCCAAGTCGGTCGTCTCTCACGCTTCGGCACGCAGGCTTCCATTCTCGGTCCTATTCGACGGAGGAAGGGGATTCAGGATTCAGAGCGTTCCTATTGCGGGAAAGAATTCCGCTTTCGTTATAAATCCCGCCAACGAGGCGATTCTCAATATCCCGGCCTTGCCGACCACGTACATACTCGACTGCCGGGGCAGTGCGGTGGGTTACAGTATCGGCGCGGCTCGATGGAATCACAGATCAGCGGTTCGCCTGATTCAGGGCCTGCTTGCTGAAAGCAGGACGTGTCCGCCCCCCGGTCCTGCACAACCTCAGCGAGTGTCATCTCTATGGTAGCGTGCGTTCACTGCCCCCGCCGCGCGGTGTTAACGGGATTCTTTGGGGGCCGCGCCGGGGTAACCATTCAGTCATTCGGGGGGCTCTCGTAAGATGTCATTGCGAGTCCAGCGAAGCAATCTCCTGCACAGTGGATATGGGGTTTGCTTCGTCGTTTCACTCCTCGCAATGACACGCGCGATGATAAGATCTGCCCCGTGAAACTGAAGCCTAATCGAGCCGGGCTTATTTAGCTTGACAACCTCTTTCAACGTTGATAATTCTAGCTTACGAGGTCTAGGCGCGTAGCTCAGGGGGAGAGCATCACCTTGACGCGGTGAGGGTCTGGGGTTCAAATCCCCACGCGCCTACCACGGTTGTTGTGCAAGTATCTTCCTCAACGACGCTAATGGAAGGACGAGGAGGTTTATGAATTCATCAATGGCTCAGTGGTTGCATGAAGTAGCCGCAGTCTTTTCCGGGAACTGCTTTCCAGCATGAAGCCTTCCATAGATCTAGAAATAGAGGGCAAAAAGAAGCCTTACCCCGCCGGTATTACTCCTGGTGAAATTCTATCGGATAATCCTGTAAAGAACCCTCGCGATATTGTGGCCGCGGAGATTAACGGGCAATTGGTGGATCTTGGAACACCGATCACGGCTTCAGGATCTGTCCGGTTCGCAAGCGTGCGAACTCCCAAGGGGCTCGAAATACTTCGCCATTCCGTATCTCATGTGATGGCCCAGGCCGTGCAGGAACTGTTCACGGAGGTCAAGGTCACCATCGGGCCTGCCATCGAGGACGGCTTCTACTACGACTTCGACACCTCGCGGCCTTTCACGCCGGAAGACCTCAAGAAAATCGAAGGCCGCATGAAAGAGATCGTGAAGGGTAAGCTCCCGTTTCAAAGAATGGTAGTGCCTCGGCAAGAGGCGATCCGGCTTTTTGAGGAGAAGGGCGAAGACTATAAAGTTGAGATCATCCAGGGTATTGACGAGGAAGAGGTCAGCCTGTACTCACAGGGAGATTTCACTGATTTGTGCCGGGGGCCTCATATTCCGCACACCGGTTTCATAAAGGCCTTCAAACTCACCAAGGTTGCCGGAGCGTACTGGAGAGGCGATGAACGCAATCCGATGCTGCAAAGGATATACGGAACTGCGTTCCCATCGCGCGATGATCTGAAGTCTTACCTGAAGCTGATCGAAGAGGCGAAAAAGAGGGACCATCGGAAGCTTGGGCGGGAGCTGGACCTGTTTTCCATACACGATAACGCGGGCCCCGGTATGGTGATCTGGCATCCCAAGGGCGCGATGCTGCGATATCTCGTTGAGGAGTTCGAGCGACAAGAGCACCTCAAAAGAGGATACGACATGGTCAAGGGACCGGAGCTCCTGAAGCTGGAAATGTGGGAAAAGTCCGGTCATTTTGATAATTACCGTGAGAACATGTATTTCACCAGTGTGGATAAAATAGATTATGGGATCAAGCCCATGAACTGCCTGTCCCACATGCTCATCTACAAATCCAAGGTCCGTTCTTACCGGGACCTTCCGTTGAGGTACTTCGAGCTGGGTACCGTCCACCGGCACGAAAAGAGCGGTGTGCTGCACGGTCTTCTGAGGGTGAGGCAGTTCACTCAGGATGATGCTCACATCTTGTGTACTCCCGAACAACTTAACGAAGAAATTGTCGGCATCATACATTTCGTGCGTGAAGTCATGGCCATTTTTGGCTTCGACTACAGAGTGGAACTGAGCACGCGTCCTGAGAAGTCCATCGGCTCGGATGAAGATTGGGAACGAGCCACTGATGCCCTGGTCAAAGCGCTGAGCGATCTACAGTTGGAACATGAGGTCAACGAAGGTGACGGAGCGTTCTACGGGCCCAAGATCGATATTCATATCAAGGACGCGCTGTCAAGATCCTGGCAATGCGCCACCATCCAATGTGATTTCACGCTCCCGGAACGATTCGATCTGACCTATGTGGATTCGGACGGTGAACGCAAACGGCCGGCTATGATTCATCGCGTGGTGTTGGGCGCCATTGAAAGATTCCTGGGAGTGCTCATCGAGCACTATGCGGGAGCTTTCCCCCTCTGGTTGTCGCCGGTTCAGGCCGTGATCATGACTATCACCGACAGGCCGCGCGATTACGCCAAAGATCTGGCCGACGCGCTGAAGGCTGAAGGAGTTCGGCTGGAGGAAGATTTTCGTAACGAGAAGATCGGTTTCAAGATCCGAGAGGCTCGGAACCAGAAAATCCCATATATGATAATCATTGGTGACAAGGAGATGGAAGGTCGGAACCTGGCCCTGCGAAAGCGGGGGGAGGATAAGACAACAGTTCTCTCCAGGGAGGATTTCTTGTCGCTTTACCACAAGGAGGTTGAGGAGCGTCTATGAAGCAATATCCGGTTGTAGTCGTGAGCGGGGTCCGTTCGAAGGGGTGTATCTGATGAGAGGAAGACCAAGGGGTCCAATAAGAGCGGAGCCGAAAGTAAGGATAAACCAGAGAATTCGTGCTCCAAAGGCAAGGGTCATCGCGCCCGAGGGGGAGCAGCTTGGCATTCTGGATGTCTCCGACGCTCTGGCCCGGGCCGAGGAGTTCGGTCTTGACCTGGTGGAGGTGGCCCCAAACGCCGATCCACCGGTCTGCAAGATTATGGACTACGGCAAGTACCGCTATGAAGAGAGCAAGAAAGAGCACCTGAGAAAAAAGAAGCAGGCCACAGTCGTAGTCAAGGAAATCAAGCTGAGACCCAAGACCGAGGCCCATGACCTTGATTATAAGGTCAAGAGGTTGAAGCGCTTTCTCGCCGACGGGTGCAAGATCAAGATCACCGTAATGTTCCGCGGTAGGGAGATCACGCACCCCGACCAGGCCCGCAAGTTGCTCGACCGTGTCATGGAAATTGTGGGTGATGAGTGCGAGGTGGAACAGCCCGCGAAACATGAGGGCCGGAACATGACCATGAGACTGGCCCCAAAGAGTTAAGGTCCGGTCTTTTCCAGGCGCGTCGGCCCGTTTCACCGCATTTCCGGTCCGACCTGACCCGCCACTCATCGCGTGGAGCCGCGCCGCGGGTCGAAGGGTCGCAACGGCTGGTTAGGCGGTTTCCGTGGTCAATTGGCACGGTGTTGGAGTCCTTTGAGCAACACTGAGAAGGACCATTTTGCCTGTGGCGCCATTGCCCGAGCATGATCCGGCAGGTACTTAGTATGTCTGAAGCTGATCGTAGAAAATTCACCCGCATAGAGATGAAGGTGGAAATAAGGGTCGAGGACGGCGAAACTATTGTCACTCCGACCGGAATTCGTGACATCAGTCTAGGCGGCATCTTCGTGCTCGTGGAGGAACCGCTTGCCGTGGAAACCGCTTGTTCCGTGACAATCAAGCTTGAAGGCCCGTCGAGTCTTCTCAGGATTGGGCTGGAAGGTGAGGTTGTCAGGGTGGAAGAAGACGGGATGGCCATCAAGTTCACGAAGATCGACCTGGACAGTCTGGTTCACCTTCGGCACATCATCAAGATCCACACGAAAGATCCGGAAGCGGTGGATGAGGAATTCTCCAAGCACCTCCTTGGGATTGAGTGACACAGCCCGCATCAACCGTTTACCTGTTTGCAAAACCGATTTTCACGCCTCAGAGAAGGCTCAACGAAACACGGAAACGTCCCAAAAGGCGCTGGTCCCGGGCGTAGGGGCGATGCACGCATCGCCCTCCTGGGGTGTGTCACAAAACAAACCTTGCAACAGGCTGCTGACGCAATTGTAGGGGCAGACCCCGGATCGGTGTCCGGGGCAGGCTCTGCCTGGGAATGCCTACCGGGAGGCTCCGCCTCCCCCACTTGGCGCCGGTGGCTCCCGACACGCAAACGGACATTGTGTTGGACAATCGGTATACCGGCGACCGCGCATGCCCGTGCAACAAATGCGCGCACGATCATGGGAGGATTTCCCACTGGAAGATCAGTCATACAATCCCATAGCCCTGGAAGTATTCGGCAACCTCTTTTCATCGGTGGCGGAAGAGATGGGAACTGCTCTGTGCCGCGCGGCCCTGAGTCCCAACATAAAAGAACGCCGCGATTTTTCTTGCCTGGTTTGCGACGCGGGGGGAGACATGATCGCTCAAGCCGCGCACATTCCCGTCCATCTTGGCAGCGCTCCTCTTTCGGTGAAAGAGGCCCTTTCAGCAGGGACGATTAATCCGGGAGATGTTCTGATTCTTAATGATCCTTTCAGGGGGGGCACTCATCTTCCGGATCTCACAATGGTCGCGCCGGTCTTTCTCCATGACGATCCTCCCGGTCCTTCGTTTTATGTGTCCAATCGAGCCCACCATGCAGATGTGGGCGGCATGTCGGCCGGTTCCATGCCCGTATCCGATGAAATCTTCCAGGAGGGGATCATCATCCCTCCCGTGCGCCTCGTAAAGAAGGGGCGTATGGACGAGGAACTGCTCGCGCTGTTTCTAGCCAATGTCAGGACTCCTCTGGAGCGGGAAGGTGACATTCAGGCTCAGACCGCAGCCCTGAACATCGGAATCCGTAGGCTTGAACAGATCAGCCGAACCCGCGGCACAGACCAAATGACTCATTATGCGCAGGGCCTCAAAGATCATTCGGAACGGGTGCTCGCATCAGTGCTCCGTTCCATCCCGGATGGAGAGTACCGAGCCGAGGATTTCCTTGATGACGACGGATTCACGGCTGATCCCATATTGATCCGAGTCGCGGTTGGAATCAAAGGGGGACGGGCTGAAATTGATTTCACCGGCTCCGCCCCTCAGGTGAGAGGCAACCTTAATGCTGTTCTTGCCATCACGGTTTCAGCGGTGCTCTATGTGTTCAGGTTGATACTCCCCAGGGAGATCCCCGCGAACTCGGGAACTCTAAGGCCTCTGAAGATAATTGCTCCGCCCGGGTCCGTAGTAAACGCGCTGCGTCCCGCCGCGGTTGCAGGCGGTAATGTGGAGACCTCTCAACGCATCGTTGACGTCCTGCTCAAAGCGTTGGCCCAGGCGCTCCCGGATCGCATCCCCGCGGCCTCACAGGGAACCATGAACAACCTGGCTATCGGCGCGGCGCATCCTGATCCGTCCCGTTCCTTCGCGTACTACGAAACCATCGGAGGAGGCGCGGGCGGCGGGCCCGAAGGTCCCGGGGCGTCCGGCATTCACTCCCACATGACCAACACTCTCAACACCCCCATTGAGGCGCTCGAATCAAGCTATCCCCTTCTGGTGGAAACCTTTCGCCTCCGAAAAGGATCAGGAGGCGCCGGCGCTTCCCCCGGTGGTGACGGAATCCGCCGGGATATCCGATTGCTCCAACCTTCCACCGTGACCATCATCTCCGAGAGACGTAGTCTCCCCCCGTACGGCCTGAACAACGGCGCTCCGGGAAAGACCGGCAAGAACTTCCTCATCCGACCCGACGGCTCCCAACAGGAACTCCAATCCAAAGTATCCCTTAGAGCCGAACCCGATGACATCATCTCAATCCGCACTCCCGGCGGAGGAGGATGGGGACAAGAAAGCTGATACCGGCACGGTGAAGCGCTTCTGAAAAGGAGTTACGTCAAATGATAATCAAACCGATTCGGACAGAAAATGACTACGAAGCAGCTTGCAAGAGGATTGACGAGATTTTCCAGGCTGAAGAAGGAAGTGCGGAAGACGATGAACTGGAGGTTCTCCTTACCCTCGTGGACAAGTACGAAGAGGAGCGCTTTCCCATTGGGATGCCGCACCCCATCGAAGCAATTCGGATACAGATGAAGAATCTGAACATGTCCCGGAACTACTTGCTGGAGAGTCTCGGCAAGAGCAGCGGGAGGATGTCTGACATTTTCAATTGCAGGAGAAGGCTGACACTGAATGATGTTCGTAATTTCAGCAAGTTGCTGCACATCCCAGTCCAAGTTTTGGCACAAGAATACCCGCTTGATAAGCCCAAAGCCAAGGAAGTCCAAGAGGTCGGCAAGGGTGCTGCAACCTGCTGATACCGCTTCGCCATTTAACAAGTAAGATCTCGGGGCCTACGATGGGGGATGCTCGAAGGGGGAGCTACTGGGCGTAGGGCCAATTTACGAGCCGGTTGGTGTGGGAGCTTCATTGTTAGTCCGTAGCGGCCCGCCGGGCGTGAGTACTTCGAGAATCCAGGCGCAGCAAGCGCGCTTTTGGAGCCCCTGTCCGAGGCGAGGCCACGGACTACTAAACAGTGGAAAAGGCTCCTATGTTTCGTTGTCCCCCTGTTTTCAGGCATGTAAGTGAGCATCAATACCCCATAAGGCCGCAGCAGCGGGTGCATACGGGCATATTTCCTTTTTCGGAGACGCTCCTTCTGAATTTGCGGTAGGGTTCTGAATTCCAGAGTTCGGTGACGGTCTTTTCTTTGACGTTTCCCACCACATAGTCGTGGTAATCGCGGCAGGGTGACATATCACCGTTGGAATTGAGTTCCACCGCGCTGTAAATTGAGACGCACCGATCAAAGCCAAAGCTGCAATCGTGATCCGTGTAGTAGGCTTCCAGTTCCTTGACCTCATTGAGAGGCGGCATGATTATCACTGCTGGGCCGGACATCCGCGCGGCTCGTCGGGTGAGGCGCTTTAATTGATCGGAGAGCACATCCAAGTCAGGCGGGGTCCAGGAGCCGATCCATCCGTAATGTTTTTCCGGCTTGAATCCGAAGCGTTCTTCAAAATCCGCGGTATGTCTATCCGCGGATTCCCGGTCTATCCACCAGGCCAGATAGAACACACATACATCCACCTGATCCCGAAACCGTTCGTACACATCCACGAGCCGATTGTAGTTCACATTGTTGATCGTAGTGAGCGATGCGATCAACGGCAGCCGTTGTTTTCGATCTTTTCGGATACGTCGTATGGTGTCGATAGCTTCCGTAATTGTCTTGAAGTTATCCACCCCGGGGGTTGCCCCGGGCCGGCTCGTATTGTGGATCTTTGCGTCGGGGCCGTCTATGGATATCTGTATGAGGAACATGGGAGCGTCAACAAGGCGTTCCGCGTTCTTGGTCAGGCCGGTGCCGTTGGTCGCGATGCTCGGGGCCATCGCCAGCTTGGCCGCTTCCTCTATTATCTCCACCGAACCCTTGTACAGCATGGGTTCCCCACCCCACAGGTAGACCGACGGAGTATGACCGTTTTGCTTCAGGTCGTGCAAGAGTTCAATATATCGCTCTGTC
Organism: uncultured Syntrophaceae bacterium; assembly: GCA_964527475.1. Taxonomy (GTDB): domain Bacteria; phylum Desulfobacterota; class Desulfomonilia; order Desulfomonilales; family Desulfomonilaceae; genus CAZGNL01. Next base: position 19,363 of record CAZGNL010000063.1, on the reverse strand, counting down.
GTGACTTCCTGATGCCTGAGTTCACTGATTGAGCAATCGCGCAAGAAGCCCTGGTCTCCCCACTGACCGCACGTATGACATCGAAGATTACACAGATCGGTTATCCGAATGCTGAATTGCCGGATCTTACCCGCCGCGCCGTCGCCCCTGCGAGACGACAGATTGCGGATCACCTTTTCCGCCTGGATCATAGCCACATTCTTGGCGTACCGAGGCGCCTCAAGTATCTTCGGAACCGTCTTCAATATGGTGGATATTGGTACCCTGCTTTGACTCATTGGGTTGCTAATCTCCCGTGGAACGGTGTCAACATCATACACAGGCTCTCTATACTTCTGCTTTCAGTTTCTCGACTTCTCCGGCATCGACATCAGGCTGAGCTTTGGGCACATGCTGCAAGAAGTCACCGAATTTCTGGACTTCGTCCAACCGGCATTTCCAGAGGAGCTTGCCCTTATAATACATGGCATCTGGACAGCCGTCGCACATGGCCTGCTTACCATCCGCCAGGATGTCGGGCGGCTGAAGGACCAGTATCGTTTGCATGTACATGGACTTGAACCATCCAGGGAAGTCTAATAACCAATTCTTGAACAGCTTCCTAATGCTCTTGTTGAACGGCGCTAAGGGGAAGAGGCCCTGGAGGCTCTTCGTAGCCCATGGCCGGACGTAGGCAAGATAAGTGCCGAACACAAGATGATGAAACGACTGGGTCAGCTCCATGAATTTTCCATCCATGTATCCCAGGATCTTGTCTTTGCGTCCTACCCGCATCGCCAGCAGCCATTTGGGTACTCCCCCGTCCACGTTGCTGTTGAGGAAAGCGCACGGCTCGTACGCGGGACACGCCTCTCTGATATTTGCCGTCACTTCCGGCGCCAACACGTCCGTGTGGTCATCCGCGTGGTCCGTCTTGTAGCGAAGGAGGTCCAACTCGGATTCATCAAGCTTCCTACCGCCGATCATGTAGTCGAATCGGGGATCAACGGTCACACAGCGGAACAGGATATACACCATAGTCTGAACCAGATCTATGTGGTCCTGAGCCCATTTTGTCAGGGCAGATATGTGCTGGACCGAATCAGGATATATCGTTGCGTTGAACGCACAATGAAGTTTCCCCTTACCGGCCTCGTGAATCATGCTCGCATATTGTAGACGGAGCTCGTTCAACTCGATCTCGGATTTGTCAATCCATCCCGGGCGGCGTTGATGAGAATCGACGTGCACCGTGAAACCGACGAGTCCCGCTTTTCTCAATTCCTTGATCAGCTCGGGGGTCAGCGCGGTCCCGTTGGTTATGATAATCGGCTTCCAGCCCTGCGATTTCACATAACGAACAAGAGGTATGATGTCCGGGTAGATGAGCGGCTCACCGCCTGCGATAGAGATTCCGCCCGTCCGTCGCATCCTCTTGACATGTTCAAGATCGCTGATAACGTCTCCAAGGGGCTTGTGGCCATCGGGATCATTGGCGCGATAACATCCTTCGCAATAAATATTGCACTTTGTCGTGGGTTCCAACCACGTAATAGCGTTATCAGCCATATTCCATGGAAGACGATAGCACTTCTCAAGGCTAATGGTTTTCGTGCCTACAGACAATTGGTCACCTCCAACGCAATTAGGGTCTGTCCCAAAATAAGTGGGTCGTTTCAGGGGCCCCGAGTTTTGATTGTGTAGTTCCATTCACCGAGGTTACCATCTCTTGAGCGGGAATTATTCCGCGACCATCCCTTTCGGGGACTTGCGGACCAGTGATTAACCGTCCGATGGGTTTCGACCCCCGAATCGGCGGGGCCGCGCTTCTGAAAATGGTCCAACGACCCCAATTCCCATCTTTGTGACAGATCAGCGGCTGTTTTTCCCAGGTTTGAACGTACCACACCTTTGGCCCCACAGTCAACGGCGACTTTGCCCCCAGAATCCACCGCCTGATCTTCTCGGACGGATTTTGAACGACCCGCGGGGCATGTTTGGCATCCGATTGCGCCCCCATTGGATTGACTCCCTGTACGTGAACCATACAGCGGACTATCCCGTATCATTGAGTGCGATTATCCTCCTTCGTACGGCGAGCAATGTTTCATTGGACGGATGCCCCCCCACCAGACGAATGATGAGTCCGCGGGAATGTACCGACACGTGTGCCGCGCTCTTCTGTCACGTATGGTGGGAATAGAGTACAATTTGCGAATCGAGCACTGGATTGCGGGAGTAACGAAGTGTGAAGACCCCCTCACCCCAGCCCTCTCCCCCAAAATGGGGGAGAGGGGGGGGCCGGCCGTGGAACCCATCTTCAATGCGTGGCGCTATACCGAGAAAAGGTCCCCCCGGATTACTCTTCACCCGGCTTCCACTCTACACCGGATGAACCGGTGCAGCGGGGTGGCCGCCAGTTGGTCGCGGTTGGTGTTTTTCGCGAGGCGGTTAACGTTTGCGCCGTGGGTCTTGCCTTCATAGACCAGGCCGAAGCCGTGGGGCATTGTAACGTGTCCGGGTCTGGCGGAGTCGCTGATTTTAACAATGATCTCTTCTTTCCCGGCCTCTGTGGTGATCCGAGCGGTCTGTCCGTCGGCCAGTCCGAGTTTTTCCGCGTCGGATGGGTTCATGAGCAGTGTGCATCCCTCACGGCCCTCATTCCATGCAGGATCACGCATAAGGGTGTTGGCGTTGTAATCGTAGTGGCGGCCTCCGTTGAGTATGAGCGGATACTCGTCATTGCCTTGCAGGGCCTTTTCCTCGCTGTGCGCGTCGATCCCCTTGAGCCAATCGCCCAGTTCGGGGATTAAGACATTGATCTTCTTGTCTTCAGTTCGCAGTTCTGCAAGGTTGTTTTCAGGATCGGATTTGCCGATCCACAATCCCTGTGGATTATCAAGGAGCCCCTGGAAGATTTGCTCACCCATTCCCATGCCGGAATCGAATCCCGCACGGGCCGCGCATTTGCGGAATGAACCGGGCGCGGTCTGGAGCAGCCCCCACAGCGCGGCCAGGTTTGCGGAACCGAGCGCGGGTCCCAGGGTCTTGGCCAGCACAAAGGGCATCACCTTCATGGCCTTGGGTTCTGATTGAGCGTACTGCATGAGGGCCATTCCGAACTGCATTTTGTCCCCCTGCGCGGCTTGGTACAGGGTTTCGGGGATTTCAGGGATCAGCCCCAGCCTGTCGGCCAATTTCGTGAAGATGTCGCTCTCCGGTAATGGTTCTCCTTCCGGTTCCACAACTGGTTGACGCATCTGAAAATAGATCTCAGGGAAGTTCCATGTGAAGAATGTGGCGTCCGATTTTTCATAGGCTGAGGCCGCGGGCAGCACGTAGTGGGAGAGCGCGGCTGTCTCGCTCATTGCCACGTCGATCGTAACGGACAGTTCGAGCTTTTCAAACGCTTCTTCGTACGCGGTGGTGTCCGCGTAAGATCTGAGCGGATTCGCGCCGCTTACGATGACGGCCCTGAGTTTGTCGGGACCTTCGGTCATAATTTCTTCGGGCATCACATTGGGCGGGTACGTGCCCATTATTGCGGGGAAATCGGTTGCAACGGTTCGCCAGGTGCGTTCATCACGCTCATCGGAATGGGACCCGACGGGCATGAGGGAACCGGGAATATTATTGCCTCCGGGCACGCCGATCCGGCCGCAGATCGCCAGTGTGATCAGTTCCAAGTACGAGACCACCGTGCTGTGGCGATTCATCAGAATACCGAGGTCACCGTGAAGCGATGATCGCCGCGTGGCGAAGAGCCGGCAGAACTCCCGGACCTCGTTGTAATCCAGTTCGCAAACCTTGATTGCCGCGGTCGCGTCGAAATCCTCGAACCAGGGGAGTATTTCATCGAAACCGCTCACGTGCTTTGCGATGTAATCGGAATCGTGCCATCCTTCCTGAAGTATTATCGCGATCATGGCCCGGTTCAGCAGAGCGTCGGTGCCCGGTCGCAGAGCAAGGTGAATGTCCGCCCTTTCCGCGGTTTCCGAACGACGGGGATCGATGACCGCCAGGATCTTGTCCGGGTCTTCGGAAATCCTCTTGAGGTGTCGTCTGGCCTGGGGCATCTGGTGGCTCATCCAGCCGTTCCAGCCGATTGAGACCAGCATGTCTGTTTCATGCTCATCAGGCATCATCATCATGTACTGTCGGCCCAGGGCCCGGCCGTTAACCCAGAACATTCCGGTCAATTCCTGCGCGAGAGCGCTGTAGTGGTAGCGGGAACCGAGGCCCCTGAGGAGCCGTACGCCGAACGCGGCTTCAAAATGGCAACCCTGGCCGCCTCCGCCCATGTATGCCAATGATCTGGGGCCGTTGCCGTCCACAATACTCCGCAGCTTGGACGCTATCTCATCCAAGGCCTGATCCCAGGATATTTGCTCAAACCGGTTGCCTACCCTTTTCAAAGGGTGTTTCAGCCTGTCCGAATTATGCTGAAAATGGGCTATCTTAAGCCCTTTGCGGCAGACGTACCCTTCACTGCGAGGATTGTCCTTGTCCGGTTTCACCTTTGTAATTCGGTTCTCTTCAACCTTGACCTCCAGGCCGCAATTCTGAGCGCAACAAATACAACTGGTCTTTTTCCATGACGCCATTTTCAACTCCTTGCACCGTTGGTGTCTAGAAGAGTTTGAAGAGTATGCTGGGGAGGGCCTTTTTGCAAAAAGGCCCTCCCCAGCATACTCTTCAAACTCTTCTAGACACCAACGGTGCAAGGAGTTGAAAATGGCGTCATGGAAAAAGACCAGTTGTATTTGTTGCGCTCAGAATTGCGGCCTGGAGGTCAAGGTTGAAGAGAACCGAATTACAAAGGTGAAACCGGACAAGGACAATCCTCGCAGTGAAGGGTACGTCTGCCGCAAAGGGCTTAAGATAGCCCATTTTCAGCATAATTCGGACAGGCTGAAACACCCTTTGAAAAGGGTAGGCAACCGGTTTGAGCAAATATCCTGGGATCAGGCCTTGGATGAGATAGCGTCCAAGCTGCGGAGTATTGTGGACGGCAACGGCCCCAGATCATTGGCATACATGGGCGGAGGCGGCCAGGGTTGCCATTTTGAAGCCGCGTTCGGCGTACGGCTCCTCAGGGGCCTCGGTTCCCGCTACCACTACAGCGCTCTCGCGCAGGAATTGACCGGAATGTTCTGGGTTAACGGCCGGGCCCTGGGCCGACAGTACATGATGATGATGCCTGATGAGCATGAAACAGACATGCTGGTCTCAATCGGCTGGAACGGCTGGATGAGCCACCAGATGCCCCAGGCCAGACGACACCTCAAGAGGATTTCCGAAGACCCGGACAAGATCCTGGCGGTCATCGATCCCCGTCGTTCGGAAACCGCGGAAAGGGCGGACATTCACCTTGCTCTGCGACCGGGCACCGACGCTCTGCTGAACCGGGCCATGATCGCGATAATACTTCAGGAAGGATGGCACGATTCCGATTACATCGCAAAGCACGTGAGCGGTTTCGATGAAATACTCCCCTGGTTCGAGGATTTCGACGCGACCGCGGCAATCAAGGTTTGCGAACTGGATTACAACGAGGTCCGGGAGTTCTGCCGGCTCTTCGCCACGCGGCGATCATCGCTTCACGGTGACCTCGGTATTCTGATGAATCGCCACAGCACGGTGGTCTCGTACTTGGAACTGATCACACTGGCGATCTGCGGCCGGATCGGCGTGCCCGGAGGCAATAATATTCCCGGTTCCCTCATGCCCGTCGGGTCCCATTCCGATGAGCGTGATGAACGCACCTGGCGAACCGTTGCAACCGATTTCCCCGCAATAATGGGCACGTACCCGCCCAATGTGATGCCCGAAGAAATTATGACCGAAGGTCCCGACAAACTCAGGGCCGTCATCGTAAGCGGCGCGAATCCGCTCAGATCTTACGCGGACACCACCGCGTACGAAGAAGCGTTTGAAAAGCTCGAACTGTCCGTTACGATCGACGTGGCAATGAGCGAGACAGCCGCGCTCTCCCACTACGTGCTGCCCGCGGCCTCAGCCTATGAAAAATCGGACGCCACATTCTTCACATGGAACTTCCCTGAGATCTATTTTCAGATGCGTCAACCAGTTGTGGAACCGGAAGGAGAACCATTACCGGAGAGCGACATCTTCACGAAATTGGCCGACAGGCTGGGGCTGATCCCTGAAATCCCCGAAACCCTGTACCAAGCCGCGCAGGGGGACAAAATGCAGTTCGGAATGGCCCTCATGCAGTACGCTCAATCAGAACCCAAGGCCATGAAGGTGATGCCCTTTGTGCTGGCCAAGACCCTGGGACCCGCGCTCGGTTCCGCAAACCTGGCCGCGCTGTGGGGGCTGCTCCAGACCGCGCCCGGTTCATTCCGCAAATGCGCGGCCCGTGCGGGATTCGATTCCGGCATGGGAATGGGTGAGCAAATCTTCCAGGGGCTCCTTGATAATCCACAGGGATTGTGGATCGGCAAATCCGATCCTGAAAACAACCTTGCAGAACTGCGAACTGAAGACAAGAAGATCAATGTCTTAATCCCCGAACTGGGCGATTGGCTCAAGGGGATCGACGCGCACAGCGAGGAAAAGGCCCTGCAAGGCAATGACGAGTATCCGCTCATACTCAACGGAGGCCGCCACTACGATTACAACGCCAACACCCTTATGCGTGATCCTGCATGGAATGAGGGCCGTGAGGGATGCACACTGCTCATGAACCCATCCGACGCGGAAAAACTCGGACTGGCCGACGGACAGACCGCTCGGATCACCACAGAGGCCGGGAAAGAAGAGATCATTGTTAAAATCAGCGACTCCGCCAGACCCGGACACGTTACAATGCCCCACGGCTTCGGCCTGGTCTATGAAGGCAAGACCCACGGCGCAAACGTTAACCGCCTCGCGAAAAACACCAACCGCGACCAACTGGCGGCCACCCCGCTGCACCGGTTCATCCGGTGTAGAGTGGAAGCCGGGTGAAGAGTAATCCGGGGGGACCTTTTCTCGGTATAGCGCCACGCATTGAAGATGGGTTCCACGGCCGGCCCCCCCCTCTCCCCCATTTTGGGGGAGAGGGCTGGGGTGAGGGGGTCTTCACACTTCGTTACTCCCGCAATCCAGTGCTCGATTCGCAAATTGTACTCTATTCCCACCATACGTGACAGAAGAGCGCGGCACACGTGTCGGTACATTCCCGCGGACTCATCATTCGTCTGGTGGGGGGGCATCCGTCCAATGAAACATTGCTCGCCGTACGAAGGAGGATAATCGCACTCAATGATACGGGATAGTCCGCTGTATGGTTCACGTACAGGGAGTCAATCCAATGGGGGCGCAATCGGATGCCAAACATGCCCCGCGGGTCGTTCAAAATCCGTCCGAGAAGATCAGGCGGTGGATTCTGGGGGCAAAGTCGCCGTTGACTGTGGGGCCAAAGGTGTGGTACGTTCAAACCTGGGAAAAACAGCCGCTGATCTGTCACAAAGATGGGAATTGGGGTCGTTGGACCATTTTCAGAAGCGCGGCCCCGCCGATTCGGGGGTCGAAACCCATCGGACGGTTAATCACTGGTCCGCAAGTCCCCGAAAGGGATGGTCGCGGAATAATTCCCGCTCAAGAGATGGTAACCTCGGTGAATGGAACTACACAATCAAAACTCGGGGCCCCTGAAACGACCCACTTATTTTGGGACAGACCCTAATTGCGTTGGAGGTGACCAATTGTCTGTAGGCACGAAAACCATTAGCCTTGAGAAGTGCTATCGTCTTCCATGGAATATGGCTGATAACGCTATTACGTGGTTGGAACCCACGACAAAGTGCAATATTTATTGCGAAGGATGTTATCGCGCCAATGATCCCGATGGCCACAAGCCCCTTGGAGACGTTATCAGCGATCTTGAACATGTCAAGAGGATGCGACGGACGGGCGGAATCTCTATCGCAGGCGGTGAGCCGCTCATCTACCCGGACATCATACCTCTTGTTCGTTATGTGAAATCGCAGGGCTGGAAGCCGATTATCATAACCAACGGGACCGCGCTGACCCCCGAGCTGATCAAGGAATTGAGAAAAGCGGGACTCGTCGGTTTCACGGTGCACGTCGATTCTCATCAACGCCGCCCGGGATGGATTGACAAATCCGAGATCGAGTTGAACGAGCTCCGTCTACAATATGCGAGCATGATTCACGAGGCCGGTAAGGGGAAACTTCATTGTGCGTTCAACGCAACGATATATCCTGATTCGGTCCAGCACATATCTGCCCTGACAAAATGGGCTCAGGACCACATAGATCTGGTTCAGACTATGGTGTATATCCTGTTCCGCTGTGTGACCGTTGATCCCCGATTCGACTACATGATCGGCGGTAGGAAGCTTGATGAATCCGAGTTGGACCTCCTTCGCTACAAGACGGACCACGCGGATGACCACACGGACGTGTTGGCGCCGGAAGTGACGGCAAATATCAGAGAGGCGTGTCCCGCGTACGAGCCGTGCGCTTTCCTCAACAGCAACGTGGACGGGGGAGTACCCAAATGGCTGCTGGCGATGCGGGTAGGACGCAAAGACAAGATCCTGGGATACATGGATGGAAAATTCATGGAGCTGACCCAGTCGTTTCATCATCTTGTGTTCGGCACTTATCTTGCCTACGTCCGGCCATGGGCTACGAAGAGCCTCCAGGGCCTCTTCCCCTTAGCGCCGTTCAACAAGAGCATTAGGAAGCTGTTCAAGAATTGGTTATTAGACTTCCCTGGATGGTTCAAGTCCATGTACATGCAAACGATACTGGTCCTTCAGCCGCCCGACATCCTGGCGGATGGTAAGCAGGCCATGTGCGACGGCTGTCCAGATGCCATGTATTATAAGGGCAAGCTCCTCTGGAAATGCCGGTTGGACGAAGTCCAGAAATTCGGTGACTTCTTGCAGCATGTGCCCAAAGCTCAGCCTGATGTCGATGCCGGAGAAGTCGAGAAACTGAAAGCAGAAGTATAGAGAGCCTGTGTATGATGTTGACACCGTTCCACGGGAGATTAGCAACCCAATGAGTCAAAGCAGGGTACCAATATCCACCATATTGAAGACGGTTCCGAAGATACTTGAGGCGCCTCGGTACGCCAAGAATGTGGCTATGATCCAGGCGGAAAAGGTGATCCGCAATCTGTCGTCTCGCAGGGGCGACGGCGCGGCGGGTAAGATCCGGCAATTCAGCATTCGGATAACCGATCTGTGTAATCTTCGATGTCATACGTGCGGTCAGTGGGGAGACCAGGGCTTCTTGCGCGATTGCTCAATCAGTGAACTCAGGCATCAGGAAGTCACGACAGAGCGATATATTGAACTCTTGCACGACCTGAAGCAAAACGGTCATACTCCGTCGGTCTACCTGTGGGGTGGGGAACCCATGCTGTACAAGGGTTCGGTGGAGATAATAGAGGAAGCGGCCAAGCTGGCGATGGCCCCGAGCATCGCGACCAACGGCACCGGCCTGACCAAGAACGCGGAACGCCTTGTTGACGCTCCCATGTTCCTCATACAGATATCCATAGACGGCCCCGACGCAAAGATCCACAATACGAGCCGGCCCGGGGCAACCCCCGGGGTGGATAACTTCAAGACAATTACGGAAGCTATCGACACCATACGACGTATCCGAAAAGATCGAAAACAACGGCTGCCGTTGATCGCATCGCTCACTACGATCAACAATGTGAACTACAATCGGCTCGTGGATGTGTACGAACGGTTTCGGGATCAGGTGGATGTATGTGTGTTCTATCTGGCCTGGTGGATAGACCGGGAATCCGCGGATAGACATACCGCGGATTTTGAAGAACGCTTCGGATTCAAGCCGGAAAAACATTACGGATGGATCGGCTCCTGGACCCCGCCTGACTTGGATGTGCTCTCCGATCAATTAAAGCGCCTCACCCGACGAGCCGCGCGGATGTCCGGCCCAGCAGTGATAATCATGCCGCCTCTCAATGAGGTCAAGGAACTGGAAGCCTACTACACGGATCACGATTGCAGCTTTGGCTTTGATCGGTGCGTCTCAATTTACAGCGCGGTGGAACTCAATTCCAACGGTGATATGTCACCCTGCCGCGATTACCACGACTATGTGGTGGGAAACGTCAAAGAAAAGACCGTCACCGAACTCTGGAATTCAGAACCCTACCGCAAATTCAGAAGGAGCGTCTCCGAAAAAGGAAATATGCCCGTATGCACCCGCTGCTGCGGCCTTATGGGGTATTGATGCTCACTTACATGCCTGAAAACAGGGGGACAACGAAACATAGGAGCCTTTTCCACTGTTTAGTAGTCCGTGGCCTCGCCTCGGACAGGGGCTCCAAAAGCGCGCTTGCTGCGCCTGGATTCTCGAAGTACTCACGCCCGGCGGGCCGCTACGGACTAACAATGAAGCTCCCACACCAACCGGCTCGTAAATTGGCCCTACGCCCAGTAGCTCCCCCTTCGAGCATCCCCCATCGTAGGCCCCGAGATCTTACTTGTTAAATGGCGAAGCGGTATCAGCAGGTTGCAGCACCCTTGCCGACCTCTTGGACTTCCTTGGCTTTGGGCTTATCAAGCGGGTATTCTTGTGCCAAAACTTGGACTGGGATGTGCAGCAACTTGCTGAAATTACGAACATCATTCAGTGTCAGCCTTCTCCTGCAATTGAAAATGTCAGACATCCTCCCGCTGCTCTTGCCGAGACTCTCCAGCAAGTAGTTCCGGGACATGTTCAGATTCTTCATCTGTATCCGAATTGCTTCGATGGGGTGCGGCATCCCAATGGGAAAGCGCTCCTCTTCGTACTTGTCCACGAGGGTAAGGAGAACCTCCAGTTCATCGTCTTCCGCACTTCCTTCTTCAGCCTGGAAAATCTCGTCAATCCTCTTGCAAGCTGCTTCGTAGTCATTTTCTGTCCGAATCGGTTTGATTATCATTTGACGTAACTCCTTTTCAGAAGCGCTTCACCGTGCCGGTATCAGCTTTCTTGTCCCCATCCTCCTCCGCCGGGAGTGCGGATTGAGATGATGTCATCGGGTTCGGCTCTAAGGGATACTTTGGATTGGAGTTCCTGTTGGGAGCCGTCGGGTCGGATGAGGAAGTTCTTGCCGGTCTTTCCCGGAGCGCCGTTGTTCAGGCCGTACGGGGGGAGACTACGTCTCTCGGAGATGATGGTCACGGTGGAAGGTTGGAGCAATCGGATATCCCGGCGGATTCCGTCACCACCGGGGGAAGCGCCGGCGCCTCCTGATCCTTTTCGGAGGCGAAAGGTTTCCACCAGAAGGGGATAGCTTGATTCGAGCGCCTCAATGGGGGTGTTGAGAGTGTTGGTCATGTGGGAGTGAATGCCGGACGCCCCGGGACCTTCGGGCCCGCCGCCCGCGCCTCCTCCGATGGTTTCGTAGTACGCGAAGGAACGGGACGGATCAGGATGCGCCGCGCCGATAGCCAGGTTGTTCATGGTTCCCTGTGAGGCCGCGGGGATGCGATCCGGGAGCGCCTGGGCCAACGCTTTGAGCAGGACGTCAACGATGCGTTGAGAGGTCTCCACATTACCGCCTGCAACCGCGGCGGGACGCAGCGCGTTTACTACGGACCCGGGCGGAGCAATTATCTTCAGAGGCCTTAGAGTTCCCGAGTTCGCGGGGATCTCCCTGGGGAGTATCAACCTGAACACATAGAGCACCGCTGAAACCGTGATGGCAAGAACAGCATTAAGGTTGCCTCTCACCTGAGGGGCGGAGCCGGTGAAATCAATTTCAGCCCGTCCCCCTTTGATTCCAACCGCGACTCGGATCAATATGGGATCAGCCGTGAATCCGTCGTCATCAAGGAAATCCTCGGCTCGGTACTCTCCATCCGGGATGGAACGGAGCACTGATGCGAGCACCCGTTCCGAATGATCTTTGAGGCCCTGCGCATAATGAGTCATTTGGTCTGTGCCGCGGGTTCGGCTGATCTGTTCAAGCCTACGGATTCCGATGTTCAGGGCTGCGGTCTGAGCCTGAATGTCACCTTCCCGCTCCAGAGGAGTCCTGACATTGGCTAGAAACAGCGCGAGCAGTTCCTCGTCCATACGCCCCTTCTTTACGAGGCGCACGGGAGGGATGATGATCCCCTCCTGGAAGATTTCATCGGATACGGGCATGGAACCGGCCGACATGCCGCCCACATCTGCATGGTGGGCTCGATTGGACACATAAAACGAAGGACCGGGAGGATCGTCATGGAGAAAGACCGGCGCGACCATTGTGAGATCCGGAAGATGAGTGCCCCCCCTGAAAGGATCATTAAGAATCAGAACATCTCCCGGATTAATCGTCCCTGCTGAAAGGGCCTCTTTCACCGAAAGAGGAGCGCTGCCAAGATGGACGGGAATGTGCGCGGCTTGAGCGATCATGTCTCCCCCCGCGTCGCAAACCAGGCAAGAAAAATCGCGGCGTTCTTTTATGTTGGGACTCAGGGCCGCGCGGCACAGAGCAGTTCCCATCTCTTCCGCCACCGATGAAAAGAGGTTGCCGAATACTTCCAGGGCTATGGGATTGTATGACTGATCTTCCAGTGGGAAATCCTCCCATGATCGTGCGCGCATTTGTTGCACGGGCATGCGCGGTCGCCGGTATACCGATTGTCCAACACAATGTCCGTTTGCGTGTCGGGAGCCACCGGCGCCAAGTGGGGGAGGCGGAGCCTCCCGGTAGGCATTCCCAGGCAGAGCCTGCCCCGGACACCGATCCGGGGTCTGCCCCTACAATTGCGTCAGCAGCCTGTTGCAAGGTTTGTTTTGTGACACACCCCAGGAGGGCGATGCGTGCATCGCCCCTACGCCCGGGACCAGCGCCTTTTGGGACGTTTCCGTGTTTCGTTGAGCCTTCTCTGAGGCGTGAAAATCGGTTTTGCAAACAGGTAAACGGTTGATGCGGGCTGTGTCACTCAATCCCAAGGAGGTGCTTGGAGAATTCCTCATCCACCGCTTCCGGATCTTTCGTGTGGATCTTGATGATGTGCCGAAGGTGAACCAGACTGTCCAGGTCGATCTTCGTGAACTTGATGGCCATCCCGTCTTCTTCCACCCTGACAACCTCACCTTCCAGCCCAATCCTGAGAAGACTCGACGGGCCTTCAAGCTTGATTGTCACGGAACAAGCGGTTTCCACGGCAAGCGGTTCCTCCACGAGCACGAAGATGCCGCCTAGACTGATGTCACGAATTCCGGTCGGAGTGACAATAGTTTCGCCGTCCTCGACCCTTATTTCCACCTTCATCTCTATGCGGGTGAATTTTCTACGATCAGCTTCAGACATACTAAGTACCTGCCGGATCATGCTCGGGCAATGGCGCCACAGGCAAAATGGTCCTTCTCAGTGTTGCTCAAAGGACTCCAACACCGTGCCAATTGACCACGGAAACCGCCTAACCAGCCGTTGCGACCCTTCGACCCGCGGCGCGGCTCCACGCGATGAGTGGCGGGTCAGGTCGGACCGGAAATGCGGTGAAACGGGCCGACGCGCCTGGAAAAGACCGGACCTTAACTCTTTGGGGCCAGTCTCATGGTCATGTTCCGGCCCTCATGTTTCGCGGGCTGTTCCACCTCGCACTCATCACCCACAATTTCCATGACACGGTCGAGCAACTTGCGGGCCTGGTCGGGGTGCGTGATCTCCCTACCGCGGAACATTACGGTGATCTTGATCTTGCACCCGTCGGCGAGAAAGCGCTTCAACCTCTTGACCTTATAATCAAGGTCATGGGCCTCGGTCTTGGGTCTCAGCTTGATTTCCTTGACTACGACTGTGGCCTGCTTCTTTTTTCTCAGGTGCTCTTTCTTGCTCTCTTCATAGCGGTACTTGCCGTAGTCCATAATCTTGCAGACCGGTGGATCGGCGTTTGGGGCCACCTCCACCAGGTCAAGACCGAACTCCTCGGCCCGGGCCAGAGCGTCGGAGACATCCAGAATGCCAAGCTGCTCCCCCTCGGGCGCGATGACCCTTGCCTTTGGAGCACGAATTCTCTGGTTTATCCTTACTTTCGGCTCCGCTCTTATTGGACCCCTTGGTCTTCCTCTCATCAGATACACCCCTTCGAACGGACCCCGCTCACGACTACAACCGGATATTGCTTCATAGACGCTCCTCAACCTCCTTGTGGTAAAGCGACAAGAAATCCTCCCTGGAGAGAACTGTTGTCTTATCCTCCCCCCGCTTTCGCAGGGCCAGGTTCCGACCTTCCATCTCCTTGTCACCAATGATTATCATATATGGGATTTTCTGGTTCCGAGCCTCTCGGATCTTGAAACCGATCTTCTCGTTACGAAAATCTTCCTCCAGCCGAACTCCTTCAGCCTTCAGCGCGTCGGCCAGATCTTTGGCGTAATCGCGCGGCCTGTCGGTGATAGTCATGATCACGGCCTGAACCGGCGACAACCAGAGGGGGAAAGCTCCCGCATAGTGCTCGATGAGCACTCCCAGGAATCTTTCAATGGCGCCCAACACCACGCGATGAATCATAGCCGGCCGTTTGCGTTCACCGTCCGAATCCACATAGGTCAGATCGAATCGTTCCGGGAGCGTGAAATCACATTGGATGGTGGCGCATTGCCAGGATCTTGACAGCGCGTCCTTGATATGAATATCGATCTTGGGCCCGTAGAACGCTCCGTCACCTTCGTTGACCTCATGTTCCAACTGTAGATCGCTCAGCGCTTTGACCAGGGCATCAGTGGCTCGTTCCCAATCTTCATCCGAGCCGATGGACTTCTCAGGACGCGTGCTCAGTTCCACTCTGTAGTCGAAGCCAAAAATGGCCATGACTTCACGCACGAAATGTATGATGCCGACAATTTCTTCGTTAAGTTGTTCGGGAGTACACAAGATGTGAGCATCATCCTGAGTGAACTGCCTCACCCTCAGAAGACCGTGCAGCACACCGCTCTTTTCGTGCCGGTGGACGGTACCCAGCTCGAAGTACCTCAACGGAAGGTCCCGGTAAGAACGGACCTTGGATTTGTAGATGAGCATGTGGGACAGGCAGTTCATGGGCTTGATCCCATAATCTATTTTATCCACACTGGTGAAATACATGTTCTCACGGTAATTATCAAAATGACCGGACTTTTCCCACATTTCCAGCTTCAGGAGCTCCGGTCCCTTGACCATGTCGTATCCTCTTTTGAGGTGCTCTTGTCGCTCGAACTCCTCAACGAGATATCGCAGCATCGCGCCCTTGGGATGCCAGATCACCATACCGGGGCCCGCGTTATCGTGTATGGAAAACAGGTCCAGCTCCCGCCCAAGCTTCCGATGGTCCCTCTTTTTCGCCTCTTCGATCAGCTTCAGGTAAGACTTCAGATCATCGCGCGATGGGAACGCAGTTCCGTATATCCTTTGCAGCATCGGATTGCGTTCATCGCCTCTCCAGTACGCTCCGGCAACCTTGGTGAGTTTGAAGGCCTTTATGAAACCGGTGTGCGGAATATGAGGCCCCCGGCACAAATCAGTGAAATCTCCCTGTGAGTACAGGCTGACCTCTTCCTCGTCAATACCCTGGATGATCTCAACTTTATAGTCTTCGCCCTTCTCCTCAAAAAGCCGGATCGCCTCTTGCCGAGGCACTACCATTCTTTGAAACGGGAGCTTACCCTTCACGATCTCTTTCATGCGGCCTTCGATTTTCTTGAGGTCTTCCGGCGTGAAAGGCCGCGAGGTGTCGAAGTCGTAGTAGAAGCCGTCCTCGATGGCAGGCCCGATGGTGACCTTGACCTCCGTGAACAGTTCCTGCACGGCCTGGGCCATCACATGAGATACGGAATGGCGAAGTATTTCGAGCCCCTTGGGAGTTCGCACGCTTGCGAACCGGACAGATCCTGAAGCCGTGATCGGTGTTCCAAGATCCACCAATTGCCCGTTAATCTCCGCGGCCACAATATCGCGAGGGTTCTTTACAGGATTATCCGATAGAATTTCACCAGGAGTAATACCGGCGGGGTAAGGCTTCTTTTTGCCCTCTATTTCTAGATCTATGGAAGGCTTCATGCTGGAAAGCAGTTCCCGGAAAAGACTGCGGCTACTTCATGCAACCACTGAGCCATTGATGAATTCATAAACCTCCTCGTCCTTCCATTAGCGTCGTTGAGGAAGATACTTGCACAACAACCGTGGTAGGCGCGTGGGGATTTGAACCCCAGACCCTCACCGCGTCAAGGTGATGCTCTCCCCCTGAGCTACGCGCCTAGACCTCGTAAGCTAGAATTATCAACGTTGAAAGAGGTTGTCAAGCTAAATAAGCCCGGCTCGATTAGGCTTCAGTTTCACGGGGCAGATCTTATCATCGCGCGTGTCATTGCGAGGAGTGAAACGACGAAGCAAACCCCATATCCACTGTGCAGGAGATTGCTTCGCTGGACTCGCAATGACATCTTACGAGAGCCCCCCGAATGACTGAATGGTTACCCCGGCGCGGCCCCCAAAGAATCCCGTTAACACCGCGCGGCGGGGGCAGTGAACGCACGCTACCATAGAGATGACACTCGCTGAGGTTGTGCAGGACCGGGGGGCGGACACGTCCTGCTTTCAGCAAGCAGGCCCTGAATCAGGCGAACCGCTGATCTGTGATTCCATCGAGCCGCGCCGATACTGTAACCCACCGCACTGCCCCGGCAGTCGAGTATGTACGTGGTCGGCAAGGCCGGGATATTGAGAATCGCCTCGTTGGCGGGATTTATAACGAAAGCGGAATTCTTTCCCGCAATAGGAACGCTCTGAATCCTGAATCCCCTTCCTCCGTCGAATAGGACCGAGAATGGAAGCCTGCGTGCCGAAGCGTGAGAGACGACCGACTTGGGTGGATCGATCAGATTGACGCCGAGCACCGCCAGACCCTTGGGCCCGAACGTCCGCTTCAGCTCATCCAGGAAAGGTTCTTCATATTTGCACGCCGGGCAACTGATCGACCAGAAGTGCAAGAGAACCACCCGGCCTCTGTACTCCTTCAGTGATACCGTCTTCCCTGAAGGATTCTTGAGGAGCATCTCCGCCACCTGCTGGGGCTGGGGAAACATAAAAATATTTGCCTGTGTAGACAGCTCCGAGGCTTGGACCGCGGGGGATATGCCGAGGGTGGCTGTCATCAGAAGGGCAACAAATAGAGCGCTGATTGCTGGCGTAGCTTTCATCCTGCCTCCGTTTCAACAACATATTAATATATCAATTACCATATACCCGGGGGGCTGTCAAGGATTATTTTTTTCGTCGTTCAACCCGCACTCTGTCTGGCGTGGTGTAACACGTATCAACAGAGGAGGCAACCTGGGCCGGGATTCAGCGGAAAGATCCCCGTGACCCTTCATCTTCGAGGGGGGTGGAGGTTGGTGTCCGAATATGTCATTGCGACTCCGGGCTTGAACCGGAGGAAGCAATCTCTGCCTTGGCCGGAATGGAGATTGTTGCGGGCTCGCGCCCTCCCAATGACAGTTTCCGCACTTTTCAACCCAGAATCCTGCAACCCGTTGCACAGAATCTTGGCGCCTCCGGTGACTGAAGGATTTGAGATTCCCCGTCCCGGGATTTGAAGTACCGATCAGACCGTGGTATTAGAACGTTGTACTGAGCGGTATTTTCGGAGCGGCCCGTGCTGCGTCGGGCACGGCCGGCCGTAAGTCCGCGGAGTCCCCGGATCCTCGGTTCTCATCTTCATGGATCTATTGTCACTCGGGGGAGAACGCATGGACGACCCCTTGAAAAAGAGAAAGATCGTCATAATCACGGGCCTTTCCGGGTCAGGCAAATCGACTGTGGCGCGAACGCTGGAGGATCAGGGCTTTTTCTGTGTTGATAATATCCCGGTGGATTTGCTCCCGAAGCTACTGGAGCTGACCGATTCGGAAGGGGATGAACTGGCGTCTTTGGCTCTTGTAATGGATCTTCGGCAAAGGGAATTTCTCCCTCAGTATTCATCGATCTTTGCGGCAGTGGAAATGACGGGGGCCTCCGTAGAGATACTGTTCCTGGAGGCTCGCGACCAGGTCATTATCCGTCGGTACAGTGAAACTCGACGCCAACATCCGCTGGCTGCAAAGGGGAACCTGCTCGAAGGGATTGACCGGGAGCGACGTGAACTGAAGGAGATCAGGGAGAAAGCCGACTGGGTGATCGACACTTCCGACATGACCGTGCATCAATTGAGGCAGAAAATCGAGAAGATTTTCGACACACCCGCGGGCCAAGGGTTGAAGATTATCGTCAACTCCTTCGGCTATGGAAGAGGGGTGCCCATGGAATCGGATCTTGTGCTGGATGTCCGCTTTCTGCCTAATCCGTATTACATGGTAGATCTGAAGTTCAAAGACGGCCGAGATCCCGAGGTTGTGGAGTGGATGTTGTCACAAGATACCACGAAGAAATTCCTGGAAAAACTCGATGATTTCTTGATTTTTCTTCTGCCTCTCTATATACGGGAAGGAAAACGGTATCTCACCATTTCGGTGGGTTGTACCGGCGGACGACATCGATCGGTTGCGGTGACGGAACATATTTCCGGTCTTCTGATTCAAAACGGTTGTGCGGGAGTGGAGTTGAGACACAGGGAACTGTCCCCATGATTCGGCCGGTGGCGGTTGCGGAAACAACAACAATGAAGGCTACGGCATAAGAGAAATGATTGGAATCCTCGTAATTACGCACGGAGAGTTGGGTCTGCACATAATCAAGAGCGCGCAGCTGATCGGGCTTGATTCGGACGAGTCTGTCGCGGCCGTCTCAATTGATCCTACGACGGAATCCCACGATGTGCTCAGGGAAAAAGTGGGCAAGTCAATCTCTGCCAATGACAGTGGCGACGGTGTGCTCATCCTAACGGACCTTTTTGGTGGAACCCCTGCCAACCTATCGTTATCATTCCTGGAAGACGGAAAAGTTGAGGTTGTCACCGGAGTGAATCTCCCCATGATAGTCAGGGCCATAAATTCCCGGGGGGATCACGATCTCGTATCCCTTTCCAAGGTTGTTTCAGACTCAGGAAGGGAGAGCATCTACCTGGCGGGGGAGGTTCTACGAGAGAGGCTTGCCGACAAAGGGTCCGGAAGCGACAAATCCTGAGATCCTTCCGTATGTTTCCGGTAACCGTTCACCGTGAACCGTACAAGCTCCCGGAATTACGTATGGGGGAGGTTTGGAGGGGGAGCTACTGGGCGTAGGGCCATTTTGCGAGCCGGTTGGTGTGGGAGCTTCATTTATGGTCTGTACCGGCCCGCCGGGCGTGGGTGCTTCGAGAAAGGTTTTGGGTTTATGCTCTGCACGGGGACACGGGGATATCGAGGGATGGGACTACTTGGTCGAAGAACGGATATGTCGTGGAGAACCTATTGACACCACGTCGAGTGG
>CAZGNL010000062.1:0-30508 GCA_964527475.1 uncultured Syntrophaceae bacterium | reverse complement strand
AATCCCCGGGGATTGCCTGCATGCCAAGACCTGCCCCCGGCCTGGTGCGAATCACTACCAGATATCCAATTCAGATTCTTGGTTTCTCAAGGGCGTCCCTCTTGACGATGCGCTAGAGACGAGCCATAAAGCAATGCAAAGAGAGGGTGTCCGGTATGTCAACAGGAAATTGGTATTATGTCCCCCGAATTACGAAGTCCCCGGAATTCACGAAAGCTTAGGACTGTCCAACACCGAAGGTTTCCCGCACCTTCTCTAGGTTCCATCCTGGGTCTATGTACGGACAGAAGTACGCTGGACCGGTATTGTTGTGAAAAGCGTTCGCAAAGAAGCCATAGGCCGCACCATGAAGATTCTCTGGAATTGTCAAGAATGCTACATCTCTTTCGGTGAAATGTAGATCTCCGAGATGCCTCCACTCTCGCTCCCACTGAAACCGATAGGAACCAGTCGCATAGTCGCCTGTGGAATCGACGAACGGGGTTAGGGACCAAATTGGACTCATTTCCGCGGAGTTCGAGGAGAGAGCTTGCCCTATGAGATGCTGGAGAGCTGTTTCAGCAGGGCCGTGTCTCTCGACGTACCATACTGGTCCCCCCCCACGATCCAGCACAAACTGCTTGGTGAAGCCCATACCATACAGACCTCGTCTTTCCGCAAGGCGGGAAATCAAATGAAGCGGTATTTCGCTGAAGCACACAGCTTTTTGAGGTACGGCGCCCGGCGCCAACTTACGGGCAATCCCAAAGGAACTCATCGCCATCAGAACTCGACTGTGCAGGATTTTGAGTTGATTCTCGTACGCAGTTTTCGTGTTGAAGTCCTTCGTAAAATGGACCACATAATCCGACATGTCGTGCCATTGTTCCGGATATCTGGCCATCGCAATCCCCTACTCAACGCAACGGTCCAGGGTCATCACAGTCAATCATTCGGTCCCTCTCATTGCAACCCTAGCCATGTTCCTCAGCCGCCGCCCGTTATCTCAACGTGGCAATTCCGGGGACACCATACTTATCTCACAGAAGCGCTCGGGGGACCTTGCGTGCCAGGTTCTCCGGCGCTGTATCGTTCTGCCCATGACCGCGGTACGCTTCGGGAGGAAGTCACCGATTCCTAACGGTCTGTGCCAAAAACAGATCTTTCTCCCACCTTGGGATCAGAATGGACGTGTATTGCGGAGGAAGCTTTCCTATGGTGACCTTTGCCTCGTTCCTCCCGGATATACCACGATGTTCCCTTCCCACCGTCGCTCTCCTTCGCCTCAGCGTTTTCCGTCGGGGACCCGGCCTACCCTTTTTCGGGCGAGTGGCCGATCAGTTCGTCGGTGTCAAGCAGAAGAAAGTCTGCCGGCAATGAACCGGGGAGAAGTGTCACCTAAGCCCCATATAAGTTAATGAGTGGGCCCTCTCTCTCCCTTTTACCAGGCCCTCATCTTGAAGAGGCGACCACTGTCATTTTCATCATGAAGGCCCAGGACAATTTCCGCCTCATCGAATACCGGTTCGGCGTCACCGGGGCGCCCAGGCAGGTCAGAGTCGATAAGTGTGATAATGTGCTGGATGCCCAAGTCCGCGTGGGACCGAATCACACCCAACAGGTTTTCCTTCTTGCGATCATCTAAGGACTCAAACACGCCGTCGTGAAACACGAACCGAGGAAACTGGCCATCTATATGCGCCCGCAAAAGTGCGGTATCCAGAGCAATACACAATAGCTTCCGATACGTAAAGCCTAGGTCCGCGCTTGTTGCCTTATCTAAGTCGTCCAGAATCTCGGCCTTGAATTCCAAATGGCCTTTTTGGTTCGGCGACACGCTGAGCAACGCCTTTCGGTCGATGACTTCTTCTACGATTTCGTTGAACAAAACACGGATCTTCGAGAACTGGCTTTCCCTGTCAGTATTCTGTTTCTCGACGTTAGCCTCGATTTTATTTTGGAGTTTCCTCTTTTCTTCCTTCAGAGATCGAATCTTCGCCCGAAGGTCTTGTAGTTTATGCAAGTATCCTCTTTGTCGATCAAGGGTAGCGATCTCGGATCTTAGAGTGACAAGATCATCTGTTGCTCGCTTGTATTTGATGAATGCATCGCTCCCGCTCAAAAACGAAAGGGCCTCTGATCGGCGCTTGCTGAGCTTGTTGAGTTCCGTGTTGACGCGCTTCAGATCGGCCTTGATCTCTTCCAATTCTTCTTTGAGATAGCCCCGACGCTCTTCAGTTATCGCACGATTGAAGGCAAGCAACTGCTCGAAGTCCCTTTTTATCTGTCCCCCAAAAAGAATCCCAGCCTCGCCGAAAAGTTCGCTCGCTTTTTTCGGATCGAACAGCATCTCATCGTCGGCTATCGAGGCCATGATCTTCTTCTTGTTCATTGACAGTGAATATCGCTCCGTATTGAGACGGGCAATCCCTGCGTCCAACTCGTCGACGACGATCTTCGTTTTATCCTTGTCAATCTGTCGGAAGTCAAAAGCATCCAGTAGACGTTCCTTCTTGTCAGCTTCATTCTGTTTCAGCAACTGCATTCCTTCTATCCGGCTGATGTCCTCTATTGACCCACCCAGTTCCTTCTTGATTAGGTCTTCATCCGACACTTTTCGGGCCAGTTCTGCTTCTTTCTCATAATGCTTGACGATGCTTTGGGCGTCAAAGCCGAGTAGATGAGCAAGAAAGGGTTTCCAGTCGGCATGCTTACCCTTAAATCTCCTAAGATGGAACACCTCGCCAAAGTCTGCCTGCGTGCGCAACAGATATCCTATGATCTTCCGGTACGGCCACGGCTTGAGGTCTCGCAAATCAAGCATTCCATCAAGCAGTTTCTGCGCCTTGTCGAAAGGAACGGCTAGATGATCCCACGACACATCGGGTAGATCGCCGAAGTCTCTGAACGGTTGGTCGTGCCGCTTAATGCTTATTTTGGTCGCTTCTTCGACTCCACGGCGAATGGTAATAAAGGGGCCATCCAGAAGCTCGACCTCGAGAAAAAATACGAAGTCCTTAAATAGATCAAAATGTTTGAAAAGAAAAAACTCTTTGTCTCGGGTGGAAAGCAGGCAGAAGTCGATTAATCGGCCTAGGGTTGTCTTACCAAGATTGTGAGTGTCCTTCAATTTGTTCTCAGGTAACCTGATCTCGGCCAACACGACATTCAGGCCCGGCAAGAACTGGACCGGTGCAAAAAGATCCGGCATGTTCGAGTACAGCTTAGAGAGCTTCATTGGACCCCACGTATTCCAGGGCATCGGTCTTCGGACGATAGTCGATCAGGCCGAGTAAATACAGGAGGTTCAGGGCTGGCAAGAATAGGACATCACCGCCCCTCACATGCTTTTTCACAAATTCCTTTAGTACACCGTATTCTTCCACACGACGTTTTCTTAATCGGGCGATCACGAGCATCGCGACATTAATCACCGTGCGATCAGGGTGTGCGTGCTTGCTGGGTCTGAGCATTTGAATCCTCGCCAAGGTCGCAGTTCCAGTACATGTAGAAGACAATTGTTCTTGTCAACCTCTTGTTCCCTCGGAGGACGGCATCACGTTGGAAGAGAAGATCAAACAGATAGTTCAGAATCTCGTCGAACGTCTGATAGCCCTTGCGTTTGGCAATGACCTTGATCTGAAACTCTTCCACAATGCACGAATAACGATCTAAAAGTTCCTCGTTTTGGGGGTCTGACAAGAACTCCCGGATCTGTTGAGTTTCCTTGAGATAGTACTTTCGTAAGGTTCGCGCATATTCCTCGGTCATGTTGTTGATTTGATTCTTTCGTTCGTAAGACACGCGGTCCGTCGGCACATTATCGAGTTTCGCACTGACGGTGGGCAGATGTTTCGACAAAACTTCCACGAGATCGGCCAACTCGTCCGGACTCACAATCAACGGGGAATCGATCGGATCGATGTTCGCTATTTGAGTAGCCTGCGGGAACCGTTTTAGCCATAACTCAAGCTGTTCAACTCCGCAGAGATAGATGGACTGCTCGGGCAGGTCGCATTCTTCTGAGATGTGCGCCCGGATGGTCGATTCGCTCTCACCGGTAAGCCTGCGGTTGGAGAAAAGCATATAATGATCAAGTTCCTTGGCTTTTCGACGCTTCTTGATGCGCGGAAGTTCGTGCGCTATGACCGTGTTGACACTGTTCTCGCTGAAAAAGTCTAAGTCCGAGAACCTCTTATTAAGTCCGTTCGTGTGCTTGGCCTGAACTATAACGATGCCCTCCCAGGGCTCAGCTTTGCTGGGGAGCAATTCGGCAGTACCCATGAATTTCGCATCGCGTCCTCCGTCCGGTCCGACTGCAAACCCCTGCACTGCCGCGCCTAGCAAGAACTGACAGACCGCCACGACCAAGTCTTCAAACTGGTTGTCGCTCAGATCGTGATATGCATATTTCATGCAGAGAGTTCCTCGCTTCGAGAATCACACTTCCTGGATTAGCCCTTGTGGGCCGAGTTCTGCATAGACCATTTTCCAGGCAAACCCACTTTCGGGTTTCGCCACGGGACTACGCTTGATGTTCGCTTTCGCCCAGGCCGTTCAGGTAAGCTCCTGGCACACCACACTTGATTCCACCTACTCTCGCTCTTCCATGACCCCGGCTTTCCCCTCGACCAGCCCGGTCGGCCGTTTTCTCAAAATGGCCGATGAACTCGTCGGTGTCAAGCGGAAGAAGGCCTGCCGCGTCTGATTGCCTCTCTGCGTAGTGTGATGAGTCAAGGGGGACGCGCTTAAGAAATCGGCAGGCGCCCTGGTCGGGTCTTGAAATTTCGGTCTCTGTGGTTTCTGTCCTTGAGTCCACTTTGCTGACGCTCGGCCAGTGGATTCCCAGGTGGGCTCTGATCTGTTTGAGGAGGAAGTCTCGCCGTTCTTGGTCGTCCAAGAAAACCTTCGCTCGTGCATTGCCCGGGTACGTGGCGTCATACAATGCGCCGGGGTATTGAGGGCGTAGCGGTCTGGTCATGACCCCTGATTCCAGGGAATTGCTTACATTCCAAGACCTGCCCCCGGCTTGGTGAAAATCACCAGCAGATATCGAATTCAGATTCCTAGTTTTTTAAGGGCGTCCCTCATGATGATACTTTGCAAGCAGCTCACGGATTGCAGGGACCAGAGCAGTAGGTACTTCCATCACCGTCTGCGCCTGATCTTCAAAGGCAGCTTCGTCCTCTGCAACCGCTTCGGCTTCAGTTTGCTCTTCATAGTGCGCAAGCACCTCCATTACACGCTCTTCATCCCACCCTGGTGGGAACCGATGCCGTTTCATGGTTTACCCTTCCGCCGCCGCCGTCTATATGCTGTTAACGGTTTTCCGCTCAATTCATAAGCCGTGATCACAAAGACGCTGTCCAGCTACGGATCTGGTACATAGATGACCCTCAAGTATCTCCCAGCCCGCGTCTTACCGAGAGCCACGCGAGACGCCTTCCGCCCCGGGCGCTCTCCAACCTCTTTACGCACACGGCCGTGTTTCATTCCGGCAAGAGAGCACAGGACGCTGAAGAAGTCCTCTACTTCTCGATCGATAGACGAGAATCGTCGCTTGTGGATTGTCCCGGTACTTAGTGTTCGTTGGCGTATATACGTTGACGTATTCCACCCTGTGTTGTTGTCTCAACCGGCGTGCTTACAATACGGCTCCCCATTCCGTCATTCCGGCGGAAACCGGAATCCAGTTTCTGCCAAACACTTGGACCCCGGCTCACGCCGGGGGGGGGGACGGGCTGGGTGAGTTGGTGCTGTCCTTGACTCACTATCTTTGCCGGTCATGTGGCGTCGCATTTATGCAGTCGAGCACTCAGTTTCCTAATGGCGTCCACCTTGGAAATATTTCACAAAAGGCCTCGCCGATGAATTCTTACGGACAACTCTGCCGATCCAGCTGATTTGTCCCGGGGCACGTTTGTGTCAGAAACCGGACAGATTCTGATAGAAGACAACGGTTGCCGGACTAGTAACGGTCTGATCCGTCAGCACATTTACGCAAGCAGGCTTCCCGGAATCCAGGGCCCTTTGAAGCGCGGGAATGATATCCTCATCCTTCTCTACCAGTTCTCCGTATCCGCCCAGACCCTCCACCATCTTGTCATAGCGCCTGACACCAAGCTCAGCGCAGGTGACTCGTTCGGGCCCGATGCTCATTTCTTGGGAATGCTTGATCATTCCCCAGGCACAGTCATTGTTGATGACACAGATGATCGGAATGCCATGCCTTACCGCGGTATCGAACTCCATCCCATTGAACCCGAAGGAACCATCCCCTTGGAAGACAATAACCGGTGTATCGGGATGGGCCAGCTTGGCTGCCAGCGCAAAGGGGATACCCGTTCCCAGACATCCCAGCAACGAACCGGCGGGAGTGGCCACACCGGCTTTTTCAGAAGACAGAAACCCTGCGAGGGCATAATAGCTCGTATCTCCGCCGTCTGAGACATAATAGGCTTCATTGCCAAAGAATTCTTGAATCTTCGCAACCAGACGGTTCGGATGAATCGGGTGCGCGGGTGTGGAACGTTGCTCCTGTTCCGTTACACGGAATGCGGCATAGGCATTTCGAAGTTTTTGAGCCCATTCATCGTGGTTGCGTTCTTCCAGCAAAGGGATCAGCTGCTTAAGCACATCATCCGCGTCACCCACCAGACCCACGTCGACCGTCCTGTTGCGATCGATTTCACAAGGGTCTATGTCGATCCGGACCAACTTGGCATCCGGAAACATCGTACCGGATTGCAGCACCCAGTTGAATCTGATACCAATCGCGATAACCAGGTCGGCCTGTGGCAGGCCGGTCATCACGCCGATAAACCCGCCGTCGTTAATACAAAGTGGGTGTTCGTCCGGTAGAGATCCTCTACCGTTGTTCATCAAGGTAAACGGCACGCCCGTCTGTTCTATGAACTCAGTGAGCGATGAACCACAGTCGCCGAATCCAACTCCGCTACCACCGATCAACAGCGGCATATTCGCTTCATTGATCAATTTGGCCGCTTCCCTGAGGTCAGATTCCGCGGGACGCGTTATTGTTTTGTGATCCCCGCGTTGGGGAACAGTCACGGAATCCTCTTCCACCGAAACAAATAGAATGTCGGGAGGCAATTCCAGAAAAACCGGGCCGGGACGCCCCAGGGTGGCATGTTGGAAGGCCAAGGACAGGTACTCGGGAATCCGTTTTGTTTCAAAGCATGTTGCCGCCCATTTCGTGACGGGTTTTACCATGTCGATCTGATTCATTTCCTGGAGCGCTCCGGTCAAATCGTCCCGAAGGGGATGCCTGCCACAGAGCACAACCAGTGGGGCGCCATCCAGACAAGCATTGGCAATACCGGTGAGCGCATTGGTAAACCCCGGTCCTGCCGTTACCAGGCACACGCCCGGCTCACTGGTGTAAATCGACCAAGCATGGGCCATCATGGCGGCTGCTTGTTCATGCCGCACGTCAATGGCACGGATGCCGTACTGCGAAAAACCGTCCAGAATATTCTCTATATGCCCTCCCGAGATCGTGAAGACCGTGTTAATATTCTCGATTTCCCTCATATATTTCGCTACCAGATGCCCACCGAATATTTGTCCCATGAATTCCTCCTTTAGTCGTGAATCAAACCATTGAAGCCCGAACCCAAAGCCCGTACCGTCCGGTCGAGAGGAAGGAGCTACATGACAAGCTTCATTCCATCTTCAAACCACTGCGCGTAAACGCTCATCCCTTCCACCCGAAGATTTCCCTCGGCTGCAGCGTTGAAGGAAGCGTCCTTGCTCTTATTGGTCATGACGGAAAAGCCGGTTTTGGCATCTTTCCAGACCAGCGCGACGTCGAAGTCTTCACAATCTCCTGAGACTGAAGAAATGTTTCCCTTCTCGAAATTGAACAGCCTTGCGATTCCACCATCCGCTGTTTTGATCAGGATATTGACGTTGGCGTTGCTGATATATTTTTGAAAAGCCTGGTTCCTTTTCGCAGCGTGTCTCAGTATCCAGGAAAGCGCCAAAAGCAATAGTGAGAACCTCATGTGCTTCTCCTTTTCGCGTGCGGACGTTGACCTCTATTCAAGGAAGGAGACTACAGTCTTGACCGCTCGATACTTATCTTTGTTCTTATTTACTTCGATCATATTACGATACTCTTCAAGCCTAAATCGATGTGTAACAAGCTTTTCCGCCTCGATTTCTCCATCCCGCATAAGCTGGAGCGCCACGTCAAAGACATGCCGTTCCTCCTCTCTGAAGGTCACTATGCCGTATGAATAGACACCCTTCACCGTCTGGAGCTTCAACCACAGTGGTGTGAGGTCGAGCTTTACATCCCCGCCGATTCCAATCACACTCAGCGTGCCCATGGCCTTGAGAAGTCGGAGGCTCAGGTTCAATGTTTGGGCATTACCGACCGTGTCATAGATCCGATGGAAACCGCCCATTGAGATTTCCATTCCGAGCAAAGGCTTGTACACCTTTGCTCCAGTGATGCAGGATGTTTGCCGGAAAACCTTTTCCAAGGGGATAACTTCCTCGGCGCCCATCTCCGTTGCAAGACTTGAGGCAAAGGCTGACGGTTCGATCAGCGAAATGTGACAGATCTTTTCAAGAGCGCGCAAAGACTGGATGACCAGGGAGCCGATTACTCCTCCGCCTATGACCAGGATATGTTCCTCGGGAAGGGGCATGTTGTCGAATACCGCTTGCAGTGCGACAGATAACGGTTCGGTCATTACCGCGGCCTCAGAACTTAGACCCTGTGGTACCTTGAAGACCTGGCTTTTGTGCGCAACGAGAAAGGGGGCGAAACCGCCATTGACGCGGCTATTGACGCCCGTGAACATTCCCGGCGGAAGACCTCCCTCGGCCACGTTTTCGCAGGAACCTGTTCTGCCGACCCGACAGCTGGGGCAAGGGGGGGAGATTCCGCGAGCGTCACATCCCAGAACGGGATTGATGGCAACCAGATCTCCCGTTTTGAATTCACTGTTGTCGGCGCCCATTTCCACAATCTTTCCCACGATTTCGTGCCCCATTACACAAGGAAAGGACGTAAAAGGCGACGCTGTCGGGGAGTCGTGCAGCCGGATCAGGTTCAGGTCGCTTCCGCAGAATCCGCAATAGATTGTTTGAACTTTCACCCAGTCCGGGGCCGGGAGATCAGGCTCCGGAATCTCGGTCAGGCGGATGGTCCGTAAAGGCCCGCTATAAAAGACTCGATCACCGAGAAGCGCTGCAACGGCCTTTGCGGCTACAAACCGCGCGGTATTCACGCTAAACTGTAGTGCCTTCATGTGACCTCCGGCTGTGACGTAACCCTTGGGTGACCTGCCCCCGGAACAAGCGCCACTTCTTAGGTTGGAGTTTTCCGTATAAGAACAGCGTTTGGAGATAATAGCATCTCCGGCATATTCTGCACAATGTCTCTTTAGTTCGGCGTGCCATTGTAGTTGTGCCGCGCACTCTTTATCATCCCGTCAATCTCTTGGATGGCAATGGCTCAGGGGGCTTGAAGCGGTTTTGGGCCCCACCGCGCCTGTCGGGGCGTTGTTCCCGATACCGTTAATGATGATCGGTAATTTGAGAAATGGCCCGCCGCAGATATCATCCGGCTGTTATGCAGCAACCGCGCGTCAGCGGCGGCGGTCCGTTCGGAGACCCGTAGGGCGTCCGCTTTCTTTCCCAACAACAATTCCTGTAGCAGATAGAGTTCTACTAGATCTCTTGCTCAACTCGGCAATTTCGTATGGTGTCCCCGGAATTAACACTTGACAATGCCGGCCGGACATGTCAGGAGACCTATGTCAAGCACGACATATGTCAGGAGAGACACAAGAGATTCTTTAATACGCAACAGAGCGTGGCAGTCTACGGACCGAATGGGCAGCCTGTGACAAGCAGCGCACTCCATTTTGAACGGTTATGTCCGGCATGACGCAACCTTGCCTCGGCTCGATGCACGAACGAGCATATCGCAAGTCGACTGTAAGGGGAAAACAAGATGAGGTACGCAGAGACAGGATATGATTTAGAAATCGATTTGGCGAGAGGAAACATTGAACGGGTAGAAAGCGACCCAAGATTGACGGAACTTCATCTTGGGGGGTTGGGTACCAGCGTCAAGACACACTGGGATAGGGTTCCCCCTGAGACTAAACCATTCGATCCTGAGAATCTACTGATATTCGGCACCGGTCTTTTATGCGGCACTCCGGCCTTTAGCGCTAACCGTACCCTTGTTACGTTCATTTCCCCCCAGTCGGAATTACTGGCGTACCCAATGATGGGGGGATTCTGGTCCGCTGAATTGAAATATGCCGGTTATGACAGAGTGATCTTTCGCAACAAGTCCCCCAAGTTGGTCTATATATGGATACACAATGACAAAGTGGAAATCCGTGATGCCTCTCATTTGAAGGGCAAGGGCGCTCTTGAGACTCAAGACCTTATAAGACAGGAGTTGAAAGAGCCGAGAGCCCAGGTGGCCGCTATCGGCCTGGCCGGTGAAAGTCGGGTCTTCACGGCTTCCATCGAGCAGGGCAGGTCCAGTGCCAGCAGGCTCGGCGGAGGCGCCGTGATGGGAGACAAGAAGATAAAGGCGGTCGCTGTTCGTGGAACACAAGACGTCAATCTTGCCCGAGGGGCTGAATTCATGGAGCACATGGAAGATGTGACGGAATATATAAGATTCCGAAACGAAAATCCCATTCCGGATGTCATGACTATTCTGTCCGGGATCGGGTCGCCGCAGGAAATGAAGCACACTGATGAGAAGTGGCACACAGAAAACTTCATGTGGGGTAATGCACGTACTCGAAGAAGAGACTTCTGGAGCAAGCCGAATGAAGAGAATTGGACAACGGCTCAACTAGATGCGGTGCAGCGGTTAATAAGCTGTTTTAACTGTCCGCAGCAGTGCGGAGCGCTGGTTTCGTCTGAGGGTGTGGGTGGTCAGAAATACATGATGAAATGCTTCGGAAAACTCACTTATTCTATGGCGGCCTATGTAGACGACCTGGGCTTTAACTTCAGAATCCTGCAACGTGCCACGGAGTATGGAGTGGACTCATTCTCAACCCCGCAAATCCTGGCATTCGCTGTTGAGCTATATGAAGCCGGCATTCTGACTGACAAGGACTTTGAAGGATGTCCGTCCGATAAGGAGGGGCGGTTTTTCTGGTTGCTTGACAGAGTAGCCAGGCGGGAAGGTATCGGAGATGTTCTGGCTGACGGCGTTTATTACGCGGCCCGAAAGATCGGCAAGGGCGCAGAAGAATTTGATCATAATACGATCAAGAAACATGAACAGCTACCTCTCAAGCTGGGAATGCTGGATCCCATCTATTTCCTTATGTATACCACCAACGAGAAGATAAGCATTACCCAAATTGAAGGGAATTTCCCGCAGGCGGCTTTTCCCACGAGAGAGCAGAGAGAAGCGTTTGTAAAGGATTGGCCACAGATTCCCGATGAAAGGTTCAAGCAATATTTGCTGGACTGGGAACCGCGGGGAGATCAAGCGATACCGTATTTCCCAACTCCGGACATGTGCAGTGAAATAGTGGATTGGATGGAGATGCTGCACAATATTGATGATGCCCTGGGATTGTGCGCCGGTATGGGATCGTTTTGCCTGAAGCCTCCCTATCATATACACAATTACCCGAAACTCATCTCGGCCGCGGCCGGGATAGACATGGATGAAGCTGCACTAAAGAAGATAGTCAACAGGAGTCGGAATCTGCACAGGGCATTCAATAACAGAAGAGGCATGACCAGGGCTGATGAGAAGCCGCCTGAAGACCACTGGAAAAGGAGATTCCCCGAACTCGAAGAACAACTCTTGTCTACGTATTACAAATTCAAGGGATGGAATATGGACGGTATTCCTACGAAAGAAAGATTGGTGGAATTGGATCTGGGTTATGTTGCCGAAGACTTAGAAAAGAGAGGGATCTTAAAAGATGGCCAAGATTGAGAAGAAGATCAAGACTATCACGATTGATGCTGATAAGTGCAATGGATGCCGGGCATGTGAGATCATCTGCTCCGCGTTTCACGCGGCGCCGAAATACAGCAGCAGTAATCCGGCAAGGTCTCGTATTCATGTGATCAGTCATCGGCTGAAAGACATATGGCTTCCGGTATTCGCGGGTGAGTATGCGCCGGCCGAATGTATGGGCAGAGACAAATACGTGATTGATGGAAAAGAATACGACGAGTGCGGTTTCTGTAGGGCTTCCTGCCCGTCCAGGGACTTATTCAAGGAACCCGATTCCGGTCTCCCTCTGAAATGCGACATGTGTGAGAGCGATCCGCCGCTATCGGAGCCGATGTGTGTTCAGAAGTGCCTCAATGACGTCCTGATTTACGAAGAAAGGGAAGAGGAAGTAGAAGACGAAGAAGTGAAGCTGGAAGACGTAGAGATAGGACTCGAATCCATGATCGACAAGTATGGCTTGCAGAATGTCATGGATACGGTTTCCCGCATTTCCATGTCAAAGAAGGGCTGACTGCGGTTCATGGGTTCAGGATTGTCTTATATCCCCTGAACCTCTGAACGGTTACCACGTAACCGTTCACCGTGAACCGTACAAGCCTTTTGCATTTGGCATGATCGGCAGCAGACCGAATGGTTTATTTGCACCGGACAAGTAGGAGGTCGGAGTGAGCACAAGAATCAAGAATAATCTCTGGCAAGTGGGCGGAAGTGGGCTGACCGATCCAGCGGACGCAGCGGTCTACCTCGTGCGCTTCGGCGACAGAGCAGCCCTTGTTGATTCCGGAAGTGGGCGAGATCACCCGCAATTGAGAAATAACATTGCCGAATGCCTGGAACCGAATGTGCAACTCGAATACCTTCTGCTGACTCACTGCCACTTCGATCATACCGGCGGGGCCCAGGCTGTGAGAGACGAATATGGCTGCCGAATCGTGGCTCATGAGTTGGATGCGATTTATCTCGAATCAGGCGACAACAGTGTGACCGCCGCGGCCTGGTATGGAGCACGCCTCGAACCATTTGCCATCGATATGAGATTGCAGGGCCAAGAATCGACCCTTTCTATCGGTAGCGGTACAATGACGGCCATTCATTGCCCAGGTCACTCCCCGGGTTCGGTCGTGTACACCACAGACATCGACGGTCAGCTTATCCTTTTCGGTCAAGATGCCCACGGTCCGATCCATTCGGAATTGCTGTCTGATGAAAAACAGTATCTGGCTTCGTTGGCAAGACTCGTTGACTTGCAGGCCGATCTTCTTCTCGAAGGCCATTTCGGCATCATCGAGACCAAACAAGAGGTGCGAGAATTTATTCTGTCTTGTATAACCCCGTCTCTGCAACCATGTCGGTGTTAGTAGCAAACCAGGTCGTTTAAAGGACACTCTTGGGGATCTGGAATGTGGGAGAGATTTTGAAAGCCGGCCATGAACCCGGGCAAGCCTTTGGTATTCGGAATGATCGGCAGCAAACCGAACGGCATATATGCACCGGACAAATAGGGGGTCGGAGTGACCATAAGAATCAAGAATAATCTCTGGCAAGTGGGCGGAATGGGGCTGACTGATCCCTCGGACGCCGCGGTCTACCTTGTACGCTTCGGCGACGGAGCAGCCCTAATTGATGCCGGAAGTGGTCGAGGTCACCCGCAACTAATAAAAAATATTGCCGAATGCGTGGAACCGAATGTGCAACTCGAATACCTTCTGCTGACGCACTGTCACTTCGATCACACCGGCGGGGCCCAGGCCATGAGAGACGAATATGGCTGCCGAATCGTGGCTCATGAGTTGGATGCGATTTATCTCGAATCAGGCGACAACAGTGTGACCGCCGCGGCCTGGTATGGAGCACGCCTCGAACCATTTGCCATCGATATGAGATTGCAGGGCCAAGAATCGACCCTTTCTATCGGTAGCGGTACAATGACGGCCATTCATTGCCCAGGTCACTCCCCGGGTTCGGTCGTGTACACCACAGACATCGACGGTCAGCTTATCCTTTTCGGTCAAGATGCCCACGGTCCGATCCATTCGGAATTGCTGTCTGATGAAAAACAGTATCTGGCTTCGTTGGCAAGACTCGTTGACTTGCAGGCCGATCTTCTTCTCGAAGGCCATTTCGGCATCATTGAGACTAAACAAGAGGTGCGAGCATTTATTGAGTATTGGAGATCCCCAGTGGGAGTCTCTCATTACGCAGTTTTGTACGCGCCTGATGATCGGCCGGCAAAGTAAAGAAACGCATCTACTTCCGGGCAACCGTCTGGTATGGTAAAGGAAATGAAGTAATGTTGATGGTAGTCAGATGGTCGGGAGTGGGGAGGAGCAAAGAGAGGCAATTCGACCCGAATTCAATGAATTCCGGGGACAGCATACCGTTCTTGACAGAGGCCCATTTCGCCTCCTTCCCGATCTTGCTTGCTCAGGCCTTCGCTCTCTAGCTTCAGTCCGGCTAGACCAGTATTCCAGCGTAGGAAAAGCGTCAATGAGAACCCTCTAAGGAAGCAACCATGTTTGGCGGCCGCCACCAGTTTTTCATGAAGCTCCCAAGCCTGTCGGCCCGTGAACTCTAACCTCAATCCAATAGATCGGCCTTCCGGAATCTGTCTACGAGGGTACCTTTCCGGGCATGTTCGCGGTGGAGGGCACTCATGCGCCGGGCGAACTCAGATCTGTTGCCTGTCATGTCGGCCAAGTCGCGCAGATCCTTGAGAAGCGATACAGATTTGTTGTACGGTTTGGCTTGTTTGGCGCGGATAAGTTTGTCGACCTCGGTCCACAGAGCGCTCTCTTTGCCGTCAAGCGATTCCAGGTGTTTCTTCCGTTCTTCGGCCTCGGCTCGCTGACGCTCAGCGCGATCCCTCGCCCGCGACTCGGCCTCCTGCTTCTGTCTCTGCTCCTCGATCATCTCGCCGCGGGCCATGAGAGCACCAACGGTTCGAGGACCGCTCGTCTGAGGACCGCTGCCGGCCTTCACTCCAGCACGGATCTCACTTAGAGCTTGGCGCCTGAGTTCGGAAGCGACGATGCGTGAATC
This sequence comes from uncultured Syntrophaceae bacterium, assembly GCA_964527475.1. Classification (GTDB taxonomy): domain Bacteria; phylum Desulfobacterota; class Desulfomonilia; order Desulfomonilales; family Desulfomonilaceae; genus CAZGNL01. Next base: position 15,498 of record CAZGNL010000062.1, on the reverse strand, counting down.
TTCGCGTTCGAGCAACCTTATGAGCACCGCATCCTTGTCCTTTGACCGCGCCTTGGCCACCCATCCGGAGATGTCCTCCGCGGACAGGCGCCGGGCAGACTCCTTCTCACTTTTTTCCGCGGCCGCGGTGATCAAGTCCGGGTCGATACGCAGAAAATCCGCGAGACTTTCAAGCGGTGTATTGAACGATCCGAGCCCCGGGGGTACGGGCGGTTCAAGGGAATCATCATCGAGTTCGCGGTCCAGCACCGCGAGCAGCCATCCGAGGTAGAGACATCGATGGTCGCCGTTCATCAAGTCTGACCGCAGCTGTATCAGGGACCCCAACCAACCCTCTCCATCGACCCAGTCGGCTCCCTCTTCGTTGGAGTGAAACGAGAAGATGAGATGCGTTGCGCTGGTGTAATAGGAGAGGGCCTCACCCACGCAATATGAGCGGGCGATCCACGGCTCGGAATTCAAAGTACTGGTACTCGCTCATGGGTGGCTCACCTCCGATTGTGTTTGTTCGGCCGTCTCCGAATGAAACACATCCATTGAGCGAACACCACGTTGCGTGACATGGCGCCCGGTATGTCAACAGAGAATTGGTATTATGTCCCCCGAATTAAGGTGCGCTGTCCTACTCGGCTTCACCAGTCTGCCGGCTTCCGAATTGACGTTCCCGGGATCTGTCGAGGTAACTGTGAAGTCTGTAGCGCTCCTATCCGGAGTCGTCTCACAAATGTAGCATGCCTGATGAGCACACGGGACGGCGCAGTCTTCTGGGGAGTGATAACTCCGATTATCTTGTCGTGTTGCTGTTTTGCAAGTCGAAGAGCCTCGGCAAGATCGCTGTCGTTGGAAATCAGGACCGCGCAATCATATAGATCAAGCCAAGCGTCATTAAGAAGATGAACTGCCAAATTAACGTCTGAGCCTTTTTCCTCGGTTCGCATGATTCTCGCAGATTTCTGACTACCAATCGGTTGTGCAAGGCGTGCCATGACAGGATGACTCATGAAGTGCCCGTAGAAGACTTCCAGTTCAGGGATATGGGCTTCCAGGGCGCGGATGTAGGATTGCTGTCGGACGTGCTTGGTCTTATCATGCGTGGTCGAGCTGACGAGTGCTGTAAAGTACTTGATCTTGAGGATGTCGTGACGGGGCTGTAAGACTTTTTTGCACAGCCTCATGAGGTCAAGCCATTTGAGTCTTGTGCCCTTGACTGCCCCGTAGTATAGATTGAATCCGTCAATATAGACGTAGGTTCGCACGTGAATAGTTCCCCCGAAATAAGCAGGGCCCCCGAAGGGGCCCGCGCCCCACCGTCGAAACGAATGGGGGGGATAACTCTTTAATCAATTCTTGCGCCTGATCCTCCATCTGTCAAGTTCTTTGTTAGGGTTGCCTAATTCCGTAATTCCGGGGACACCATACTTAATTCGGACGCATTACCGAGATATTCCAATAAGATTCTTCCTAAATCCACGGGGTTGATCCGGTCTACTCATTCGCGTGGCGCCGTATCGACGCCGCGCTCGCGACTGATAGAGGAAGGAAGGTCGATCGTGCGGTCTGCAAGAGCCGTGGCGTCGTTCCCGATACCGTTAATGACGATCGGTAAATTTGAGAAATGGCCCGCCGCAGATATCATCCGGCTGCCATGCGGCAACCGCGCCTCAGCGTCAGCGGCCCGTACGGCGTCCGTTCTTTTTCAACAACAACTCCTGTAGCAGCAATAGTCCTACCATATCTCTTGCTCAACTCGGCAATTACGTATGGTGTCCCCGGAATACGTCCCCGGAATACGCGTAGAGGCACCCAGGCCGGCCCAAGAACTGCGTTCATTACGATTGCCAGGTTTTATTCCGGTGAAACGCACGCGTCTTGTATGGTAGAATAGGTGGATTGGGGGTCTTGTTCGGAACCCCATAATCGTTGTTGCGCGCTGGAGACACGTTGTTGATCAAACTCGAGGCAAGCTTTGTCGAGAATGGTGAGCAAATCACAAGTGAGACTCTGCAATCACCGTCGCTGCCCCTGAGTCTCGCCATGAGCGGCCTCGACAACAACCTGAAAAAGGAGACCCTATGGATCATATCGAAGGACATTTTAAGGGCGTGCGGAACGCCAACATCTATCATCAGGCCTGGCTTCCGGAAGGGACCGTAAAAGCCGTACTGCTCGTCGTCCACGGGCTGGGCGAACATTGCGGGCGCTACATGAATGTGGTCAACCACTTTGTCCCGCTCGGCTACGCGGTCTATGGGCTTGACCACATTGGTCATGGCAAGTCTGACGGCAGGCGGGAATTCGTTGAGGGTTTCGCAGATTTCACCAGCACGCTCACGATCTTTTACAATATGGTCAAGGGCCTGCAGCCGGGCGCGCCCATCTTCCTGCTGGGCCACAGTATGGGCGGGTTGATAGCATCATATTACCTGCTCGAACATCAGGCTGATTTCAAAGGGGCCGTCATCTCCGCACCGAGTATCAAAGTCAGCGACAACATTTCAAAGGCGATCATCACCATAGGCAAGATCCTCTCGATACTTGTTCCAAAGGCGGGACTGATTGCGCTGGATGCCGGCGACGTCTCGCGAGACCCGGAAGTGGTCAAAGCTTACATGGAAGACCCACTGGTCTTCCATGGCAAGACTTCCGCACGGTTGGCTGCGGAATTGCTGAAGGCCATGCTGCGGGTTACCGCGGAGGCAGACAAGATCTCGTTGCCATTTATAGTCCTGCAGGGCGGTGAAGACAAACTTGTCGATCCCGGCGGTGCGCAGATGCTCTATGACAATGCTGTTTCCACAGACAAAACCATCAAAGTCTACGACGGACTGTATCACGAGGTATTCAACGAGCCCGAACGCGCCGTTGTTCTCAAAGATGTGGAAACTTGGCTGGCAGCGCACGTCTAGCTGAACGCGGAGATGGTGAGAGACCCACCTGACGGACCGGGCGAGCACTCGCATGTTGGGGCTGCTGTTCCGGGTGAGACGAAGGAAGGGTCAAGCTACAAGGTAGGACGGGATGATAATAGTGGCGGCCAGATCCAATTACCGTCAAGATCTCTGCTTGCGACACCATGGCTTCGCGACCGGCCCCGGTGGCGTGCAATAGCCGGTTCCGGACCCACGAAACCCAGCATGAATTCCCAAGAAAGCGGAATTAAGTATGGTGTCCCCAGAATTCGCAGTGACGGAAAATTGGTATTATGTCCCCCGTATCAAGATGTCCAATTCAGATTCTCAGTTTCTTAGGGGCGTCCCCCTTAAAGACGCCTGAGTTGGTCACGGTGAAGTCTCGGCTCTCTCTTTGAGCATCGTTCGGTAGTTTTCAAGCTTTTTTTGTTCCCCACGTCGCCGCTTGAGGACTAGAGATTCCTTGTACTTCTCGTAGCTTCTGCGAGCGATGCTCCTTCGCGCGTTCCGGAGACGATTGTAGTAGACATCGAAATCGCGTTGGAGGGTACTGTGAGACACAGCAAGATCCCGAATCATTGCCAACAGATTAGTCATGATTGTGCGCTTGAATTTCAGCGACAGCAGATTCTCTCTATTCAGGAGTTTTTTCTTGTCTGAGATAACGTCTGTGAAGTCTTCTCGGAACGGATACTCCCACTGGCCATGAGCTAACTTGTTCCGCATTTCGATAATGATTTTCAATTGATTGTCGAGTAGACCAGAGAGCTCCTCGAATATGTGGAAGTCCCGAATTGGTAGGGTATCCTTTGTGAGCGACGTCTTCGGGTTGAGTCTGTGATGAGTTCTGAAAGCGACCTCCAGCAATCGCTTCCACCGGCCGAAATGTGTTTTTTCAGCTAGGACCCCGTCCCGCTTAGCCTGATCGAAGGCTCGGGGTTCGAATAGGATCTTAAGCAGGTGTGTTTCCGCAGAAGCACCAATTAGCAAACCGTACAATGGTAAGAGTGCTTTCAACGTCTTTCTGTCTTCAGAGGCCACGGCGCGTCTGGCCTGCAGTTCGATTCGCTTGATAGCATCAGTGATCCGGGCACAATTAGCTGTATGATACTTGTAGAGCTTGAGAGGGTCCTTCATCGTGTTGCCTGCTAAGGATCGGAGGGTCTGCCAACAAGCGTTCCCCTCGTCGACCGGCCACTCAGTGAGTACTGATCTTCAAATCGGAGAAAGCTCGGAGCCCATTCCTGCGACCATGCCAGTGGCTAGTATGTGCAACCGGCCTGGTCGCAGGAATCGAACCTGCTAGACTCCCTTGCGGGTGTGTTTCCATTACACCATGACCCCTCCCAATTGGGAAGCTGGTTGACTCCAGAGTTGCTCCCCAGGTTAGCGCCTCAGGAGTCTGACGAATATTATGTCGTATGCCGCTGCCTTACCATGACGAAATTCCGGGGACACCATACTTAATTCGGTGACAGCGGACAAGGGAATATTACTTGATAATACGATTCATCTCCTCTTGGGGCCCTTCGGGGGCCCCGGAGGTCGGGCTCAACGGTCAATTCTTTCCGCGCGCTCCAAGATCTGTGCGAGATACACTCCGGGGTCTTTCTTCATAAGGGCTTAGCCTCTTTTAGAATACGGCGGCGCAACAGCCAATAGAGACCTTTCTCACTCACAACATCGACTCTGCGTCCCAGAAGATCCCGAAGATCCGCCAAAAGAGCGGCCACATCCAGCAGACTGCGGTCAGGCTCCATATCTACCAACAGGTCTATATCGCTTGACTCGCCAGCCTCGCCCCGTGCCACAGACCCGAACACCCTGACATTGCGGGCGCCATGGCTTGCAGCGACCTTCAGAATGTCTTCTCGCTTTTCCTTGAGTAGTTCCTCGACTCCCATGTGGACTCCAGGGACCCCACATCAAATTCGATGATGGTTGCGAAGATTGATTATCGTGTGGAACAGTGTTGACGACTCCTTGGGCCTTGCTGGGGGGGCGAATTCCGTTCCCAACCAAAAACAGGGAAGCCCGGCGATGCGAACTTCCCTGCTATTCCGGGTGTGTATTTTGGCGTCCCCAAGGGGATTTGAACCCCTGTCGCCGGCGTGAAAGGCCGGTGTCCTAGGCCAGGCTAGACGATGGGGACGTGTAAAACACTATGTTGAGCGCAGATGGCGCCCGCGGCGCCCTCCAGAAAATGTGGTGGGCCGTGCTGGACTCGAACCAGCGACTCTCTGCTTAAAAGGCAGATACTCTACCGACTGAGTTAACGGCCCGCTCTTCCCTCTTCGGCCAATTGCATCCGCGACAGACCTTTCGATCTGATCGTTTCCGGGACCGCCGCGCTCGATCGTGCGTCCCGGCCCGGATCAGTCAGCCCTGTCACTCAAGATAACCGCTTGGGATATCTTGTCAAGGGGCAGTCGGCCCCGCTGCGGTCGCCGAGACCACTCAGCCCCACGACGAGGCTTAAACATCAAGTAAAAGCACAGCCAAGCGCCCCTGTCAAGTGCCAAGGCGATGGAGGATGGGAAAACAACGCGGCCGCGGAAAGGTAGACCGCTCTATCGAACCGCACGGGACAGGGCATGCTACCAGAGTGATTCAGAAAAAGGGACTCGTCTTGGTTCTGTGGGACGACGCGCGAATTTCATCTTGATCTTGGGATCCTCAAGGAGTTTGTCTCTCCACATCTGCATTCTTTTTCTCCAGCTAGGGTCGGTTTCCACGGCCAGCGCTTTATGGAAAGATTCCACCGCCTTTATGGGCCGGCGTGCCAGCATGTAGGCCACTCCGAGATTGCCGATCAATTCAGGGTTTCTTGGGTCCTTCTTGAGGGCTTGTCGAAAATCCTGAATCGCCATGTGGTACTTGCCCAAAGCCGTGTACGCCAGGCCTCGGCTCATGTGGACCGACTTGATCCGGGGCGCAAGCCGGATGGCCCTGTTGTAATCCTCAAGAGCCTTTGCGTGCTCAAAATTGAAATTGAACACGTCGCCACGAAGCATGTACCCGCGGGCATCCCCGGGCCTCAACTCAATGTACCTGGTATAGTCTCTTGCCGCCTTCACCGTCCTACCGATGTGTTCGTACACCCGCCCCCGCAGCTTGTACGCGAGGGCTGCGTCGCGGTCGGCTCGGATCGCTGCCGAGAAGAGTCGTATGGCCTTGCGGAAGCGTTTCTTGGCCAGCAGCGCTTGGCCCTCTGCAATGTATTGCTCGGCCGACCCCCCCGGACGGTGAGAAGTCGGACTCCTATGAGATTGGGCCGGAACTTGTTCATAAGCCGCTAGAATCACGGTTATAGTCAGAAAGGCGATGAAGCGGATAGTTCTTTGGGAGGGTTCTGACGACATGTCCGGTCGGTCCCCTGCGCGGAAAATTATGTAATACAATCAGCGAGTTTGTACCAAAATACAGTACGCGTTGTCAAATCATGTTCAGTGATTGGCATGATTATCGAGAACCGAGATGCCGGCCGACCTGGAAGCCTTTGGGCGTTCGGCCGCGTGCCCGCCTGCTGATGCGGGGTTACTCGGTGTAACGAGTTGTGTGAAAAGGTTCCTCTTGACAAAATTGGCGAGGGGCATTATTAATATATAAATGGACATTGATATGTTTATGACGTGTGCCGATACTCCCGGTTGATCACTGGGAGAAACCATCGACAAAATAGGGAAATGGCTCAATCATCAAACCTCAACGGACGACTTGGCACAGTGGCCTTTCTTGGCAAGAGCCTTTCCGACGAGAATCGTCTGAGAATTCTTCTGTCATTGACCAATGGAAAGAAATCGGTTTCCGGAATCGTTGAGGAATTGAATCTATCTCAACCCCTTGTTTCGCACCATCTGAAAGAGCTGAGACACTCTCTCGTGGTCAAGGTAGAGCGAAGGGGCCCTTTTGTCTACTACGAGGTGGCTGACAGAAGAATCATTGAGATACTCGGCGCGTTGGCTGATTTGGCGGCCGATTTGTTGGCGGACAGAAACAATTTCTGAGTCACGGAGGCGACTTGATGAATCAGAATCAAATTCAACGAGTAGTCGATTCCATGGATCCATACGAGGCCGCGAACCAAATGGCATCTGTGGTAAAGAATCTGCTCTCCCTGTTGGACGAAGAGACCCGCCAAAGCTTCCTTGTAGACTTGATCGGGGATGAGGAGCAGGACAAGGAAGCGGGCCTGGTACACTTCTGACTGGCCAGCTGCATGGACGAAGGTGTCGATCCAACGAATATGTGTCAGGGACTATTGGACAAGATCGGGAGATCAGGTCAACTGAAATCCGTGGCCGATCCGGAGCTGCTGATTCTATTTGAAGACTGGTTGGAAGAACTGGAGCAGGAGGCGGTTGCCGCAATCAAGAGAACCGGTTCCAAGAATCCGGGCGCCCTTGCTCAAGATCTGGGTTTGTCCGGTGCGGGCGCTACATTCCTTGTGGTGAAGCTCAGCAGGGAGGGTAAGATATAGGCCCGAACGAGCGGATCGACCATGTACACAAATGGAGTTCGGTAAGCGTGAGGAGGGTTCTCAGGATGTCAATTGGAACGGAATATCGTCCGGTTATGAAATACGGGAAGCGGGCTATTGTTTGGCTGCTCCCCGTGGCTTTGATCGTTGGAATTCTTTGGCTCACCAATTCCGCGGTGACCCCGCGGAAAGCGCAATGGGCGGATGTGGAGGCCGCAGCCAAGGCCGGCGGGTACCAACTCGTAAATGTGGAAGCTTTAAAGCGACTCTATGAGAATGCGTCGCGGAACATTTTGCTGGTAGACGTCCGGCAGGACTGGGAGTACCGGACCGGCCACATTCGTGGCGCTCTAAACTTTCCCATGGAACCGACCTGGTGGTCCCGATGGCGCAAGAAGGGGGCGCTCCAGGCTGTACTTGGACCCGACAAGGATCGCTCTATAGTCTTCTACTGAGCGGGTCTCGCGTGAGTCCGTAGTGACTCAGCCGCCCGGGTGGCGGTTCAGCTTGGGTACCGGAACGTGTATCGGTACCCGCAGGGGTATCCGGAATGGCAGGCCAAGGGGTTGCCGGCGGAGAGCGCCCCGTTAGATCCCACCAAGATCAGCGCCGAGCCCAAGGCTCCCGGCGCACTTCACGGATGGGCAATGATATGGACACTGCTGGCCATCTTTGGAGGCGGGCTGGCACTCAACCTCACTCCCTGCGTTTACCCTCTCATTCCCATTACCGTCTCCTATTTTGGAACCAAAACCGGTCGGGGCCGCGACAAACTGGCGATTCACGGTTTGCTCTACCTCGCGGGTTTGTCGGCTACCAATTCCGCGCTCGGGGTGGCTGCCGCGCTCACCGGAGGCCTCATGGGGGCGGCTCTCCAACACCCCGTGGTGCTGGTAGTCGTCGCGACTGTTCTTGTTCTCTTTGCTGCCGGGCTATTCGGATTCTGGGAACTGCGGCTCCCCGATCGCCTTACCAGAGCGGCCTCGAAATCGTATTCAGGATATTTCGGGAGTCTGTTCATGGGGTTGACCCTCGGGGTAGTGGCCGCGCCGTGCGTCGGGCCGTTTGTGCTCGGTCTCCTAACCTGGGTCGCGAGCATGGGCAGCCCTTGGTTGGGTTTCTTGGTATTCTTTACTCTCAGCCTTGGTCTTGGTCTACCGCTTCTGCTCCTGGGTATGTTTTCCGGAAGTCTGGACAAGCTGCCCGGCTCGGGCGAATGGATGCTGTGGGTGAAAAAGCTCATGGGTTGGGTCCTGATCGGAATGGCCGCGTATTTTGTTCGCCCGCTGTTCCCAAACGCGGTAGGCCCTTTTCTCCTTGCAGCCGTGGCCGTAGCCGGTGGACTCCACCTGGGATGGCTCGACCACACGAAATCCGCTTTCCGAGGCTTCCGGTGGTTACGAACGGGCACGGGACTGGCGGGTCTGGCAACCGCAGCTTTTCTGATCGGATCGTGGGCGATCATAGGCCCCGGGATATTCTGGCAGCCCTACTCTGATCAACTTCTGGCGGAAGCCAAGAAGGCCGGAAAACCGGTAATCATCGATTTTTCTGCAACATGGTGCACGCCCTGTCGTGAACTGGACGAGGTCACTTTTCACGATCCTCGGGTTGTCAAGCGGGCGGAGCGCTATTTTGTAATGGTGAAAGTCGATCTTACCTCGGCAGGCGATGCCGGCAATGAACGACTCGTGGTTCAGTACGGAATCAAGGGTGTGCCGACGATTGTTTTCTTGGACAGTCAAGGACAGGAGCAGCCCGACTTGCGCCTGTCGGGTTTTCTCACGCCGGATCGGTTTCTGAAACGAATGGCCCAAGCCAGACAGGCTCACGCCGTGGATTTTCGTAAACGGACGGCAAATGAGGCGGCAAAGAAGCATGTTGAGAGTCCACCTTTTCACAAAAGGGTCCTACGGAAAGCATTGGAAACACTTTGAAGAAATGTCCCCCGGGTTTGGCGTAGCACGTAGGATTGGGATGACCGGAGGGAATCCCATCGGTCGAGGCTTTCACCGGAGTTTTCCCGATGGGCTGCTCGTCGCGTGCTAACTAATTGCTATCACGTGTGAGTTTGACTTGCTTAGTGTATTAACAACTTGCTTTCTTTTTCACCAAAACGGACGACCTTTTTCACTTCTTGATCGAAGCGTGTGCCGGCTTGCGTTTGGACGTGCGTGGGCGGCAACCGAAAAGAAACTTCTTGAATATAGCGGTCGCCTGTGTGAGGTGGTTTTGCGCGCTGATCGTGTTCTCCGGGATTTTCGTGGCATGGTCGGGCGGATTCATAATGATGTGGCTATACTCTCAACACTGGTTCCTGGATTTCAGCATCTTCAGCGTCAACATGCGAGACCTGTTTTCCATCAGACCGTACAACCTGAGTGTGGCGGTCTGGGTTGGATTCTTGGCTCTGTTCGGCATAGCAACCGACAATGGAGTTCTCTTTTGCACGTACCTCGATCAGGTCTTCACGCGTCGGAAACCCACGTCAGTGTCTGAAATCCGGCAAGCAGCGGTTGAGGCCGCGATGAAGAGGATTAGGCCGGCGCTGATGACCGCGGCAACAACCATCCTGGCGTTAATCCCGGTGCTGACCTCTACCGGCCGCGGCGCCGACGTTATGGTTCCCATGGCCCTGCCTTCCTTCGGCGGCATGATCTTTGTCGTGGTGACGGTCTTCCTGGTTCCGACGCTCTATTGCCTTGTCAAAGAGGTTCAACTCAAGCGAGCGCCTTCAATCTAGTACGGATTCGCTCTTTCAACAAGCTCCAATTTTACGAAACCTTTTGCGAAATGGCGTAAGTGGCGTGAATCTCTATGGGAGTGTTCCGGATCCTACTGGGGTGTCTGCGACCCGCGGGCCGAGAGTCCCAATTTCTTGGGGAAACTCCAACGGCTTCGTCATTGACATCGAGGTTGAGCATGAAGTAAACTAAACCTCGCTTAGGGAATTGGGGCAATGGTCTTGTGAGGCCGCTGTCCCTGAGTATTGAATCCACGCCGACTGAAACCAATTCCCGCGAATTCAGCCTCGTCGGGAATATTCTTGAATCCTTGGACCACCGTTGATCGTCACGCGACGGGCTTTTCGGTTAGTGGGCCTCCAGCAAGGGCAGCCAGGATGAATGTAACAGAATCCTCTATCAAGTTTCCTATTACGGTTATTGTCAGACTCCTCTTGGTCGTGGTGTTCGGATACGTGTGTTTGGGCTTCATCGACGTGGAGCTTAAACCGGACACGCAGCCTGCGGTCCTGGCGGTGATCACCGACTATCCCGGAGCGCTGCCTCAGGAGGTGGAAGGCCAAGTCAACAATCGATTCGAGCAGTACATCAGCGGCGTCTCCAACCTGATGGCGACCTTCGGTTACTGTTACCAAGGCCAATCACTCATATTCATGTTGTATTATTCCGGTACCAACCTGGACCTTGCTGCGGCCGAACTTCAGAGAAACCTTGAACGCGTGGAGTATCTGCCCCCTGAAGTTGAGAGGCCACAGATCCTCAAAGGCACGGGATTGATTACGCTCCCCCTCTTCCAGTTTTCGATCAGCGGCAATGTCGATCCCGTAATAGTAACAAAGTGGGCCGATCTGGACATAACTCCACGGATAAAGAGAATCCCGGGGGTTGGGGACTGCGATTTCCGAGGCGGCCGAACTCGTCAGATGCGCGTCTCATTCGATCCCGAGCGTCTGAAATCACGGCGCCTGACCGTACATGACATTAAGCAGTACATAGACCGTACAAATATCAATAAGAGCGCCGGGTATTACGTGGACGGGAACGTTGAGTGGACTGTCCGGGTCCTGGGCGAGCGTCGAGACGCGCAATCTTTCGGAAGGGTGTTGGTTTCCAAGCCCGGCGAGTCTCCTGTGTACCTCTCGGATGTGGCGACCATTCGGGACATATATCAGCGGCCCAACGGCAATTGCCGCATCAACGGTAAACCCGGCATTGTCTTCAACGTCTACGGCGAGGTCGGTGCGGATGTACTCAAGCTGATCAAAGGGGTAAAGAAAGAGTTAGGCAAGATCGAGCGCGAATACGGCCCACTGGGAGCGGAATTCAACACAACTTTCGATCAAAGCCTCTTTGTCGATGAGGCCATCAGCATCGTGAAAGACTGCCTTATACTGGCGGGCATCTTGATTTTCGTGGTGCTGTTCCTTTTTCTCAAACGATGGCGAAGCATTCTTATCGTGGCCATTTCCATACCGGTTTCCGTCATAGGAACCTTCATAGGAATGTACCTGTTCGGATACTCGGTTAACGTGATTTCCCTGGCCGGACTTGCGCTCGCAATCGGATTGATAGTCGATGACTCGATCGTGGTGTTGGAAAACATCCATCGGCTTCGATTCCAAGAGAACATGGATCCATTGCGGGCCTGCGTGGAAGGAACACGTGAAGTGGGCATGGCCGCCTTCATGAGCACTCTGACCATTGCAGCGGTGTTCGTTCCGGTGCTCATGCTCCGCGGCGAGATCGGAACCCTTTTTGGACCGGTGGCTTTCGTGGTCTCATTTGCGATTTTCGTCTCCCTTCTGGACGCGTTCACGGTGGTCCCGATGCTGGCTTTTCGGTGGATGAAAGTCCAGGAGGAACCGCGGGGGCTTGCTAAAAAACTGATGTTACCGTTCAAGCCCCTTGACCGGTTGGGCGCGTGGGTTGCGGCTGCGATCGCGTGGACCCTCAGATATTTTCTGGCGAGCAGGTTGCGAAAAGGCCTTCTCGTGGTGAGCGTACTGGTGTTGTTCGGTCTTTCATGCCTGACTCTGCCGGGATTCGACTATCTTCCAGTCGGGGGCGCGAATCTGCTGCAGGTCAATATTCAATGCATCGAAGGAACCAGTCTCGAACAGAAGAGCAGCCTGATGGAAGTTGTGGAGCATCGTTGGAAGGACATCAAGGGCGTCCGTCATGTGATCTCCACTCCCCACCGTAATATGTTCAAAAACATGATCTTCGTGGTCTGCGAGGATGAACGGGACAGCGGAGTAGCGGTTTCGGACATTGCTCACAGGGTTTGGGAGACATCCAAGGATCTTCCCTTCAGATCGGTAGACGTCATCACCTATCCTCTGTTCGGGAATGTCTACCTCAGATCCAACGTCATCGACTTCAGGATCGTGGGGCCCAGTTACAAGGTCATTCCCGGGCTGGTGGACCAACTGATGGAAATCGGCAAGAACACCAGAGGAGTCGTGTTTCGCTACACAGACCTTTCTCTTCACAGGCCACAGATTGACGTGCGAGTGGACCAGGAGCGAGCCCAGTATTTTGGGCTTCAAGTGAGCGATATCGGGGATGCGGTTGAAGCCGCCATCGGTGGACAACGGACCACGTCTCAGTATAACGTGCGGGATCACTATTTCTACATTCGAATCATGGGGGACGAACGCCATATGAACAGCCTTTCCGACGTGCGAGACATAGTGCTGACGTCACGTCGGGATCCTGACATCCAGGTTCCTCTCAGCAGTGTTGCTTCCGTGGAACCCTCGTACGGCCCGTTGCACATCACCCATTTCAATTCCAGGCGTTCGACCAGGGTTCAGTTCAGGGTGAGCGATAGGTCGTTGAACGATACTTATCAGGAAGTAGTTTCCAAGATGAAGGCCACCATTGATTTCCCTCACGGCTATGCCGCTATGCCCTTCGGGTCCATCAACCTTCTTCGCAAACTCGGCGATGCCATGCGATTCGTTTTCCCACTGGCCGCAGTGGTAGTCTACTTGCTCCTGGTGATGCAATTCCAGTCGTTCCTTAGGCCTGTGGCCATCATGTTCACTGTGCCATTGTCACTCATAGGAGCGAACCTGGCGGTGAAGATCCTGAGTATTCCCTTTGATGCGTTCACGATGCTTGGCTACATCATGATGATTGGGCTGGTCGTCAAGAACGCTATCCTGTTGGTCACCTACGCGGTGAGGCTCATCGACGAGAAAGGAATCGAGAGGGACGAGGCCCTGGCCCTTGCGTCCGAACATCGAATTCGTCCAATATTCATGACTTCCATAGCTATGGTTTTCGGGATGCTTCCCCTCGCCCTCACGAGGGGGGCGGCTGCGGAAATCTACAATGGTATGGCAACAGTCGTCGTAGCGGGACTCTCAGTGGCGACACTCTTTACTCTGATATTCATACCGGTGGTGTACACTATGCTGGACGACCTGAAAATGCGGCTCTGGAGCGGCAGGTCTGAGTCCTTGGAGCACGACCAGGCTGTCTAGGCATTCATCGCCGTGAACGCTTGCCATTTTCATTGGCGTTTTATATCAGCCACCTGCATGCCGATGCAGCGGAGGAGAGCGATGATCGTGAGACTACAGGTGATCTTGATGGCGTTGGTGTTGGTCCTCACCGCGTGCAAGGCCGAACAGGGGAAAAAGCATGAGGAACGCCCGCTGAAAGTGGGAGTAGCCAAGATCGATCGAGGTAACATCGAAGAGCCGCACATCATGTCGGGGAAACTCAGGTACACTGCCAATGTCCTGGTTGCAGCCCGAGTCGCGGCCCAGGTGGCCTCCATCGACGTCAAGGACGGCCAAATGGTCAAAGAAAGCCGGGTTTTGCTCACCCTGGATCAATCCCAGTTCAAACATCTGGCTGACGCGGCCCAGTCCGACGTGCAACAATACCAGGCGGCCCTGGAGTTCAACACTACTGAACTTGAGCGAAGCCGTGAATTGAGGAAGACAGATGCCGTGAGTGAGATCGATTACGAACGCAAGGTATCAGCTTACAAGAAGTCGTTAGCGGAGGTTGAAGAGGGCAAGGCGCTTCTCGGCCGCGCCAAACAGGACCTTAATTGGTGCACGGTCAGAGCGCCCATCAGCGGAGTCCTCTCAGAGCGATACGTGGAGAAAGGCGACTGGGTCTCCAAGGGCCGCAAGCTGTTCAAGGTGAGTGATTACTCTCAAGTCTACGTCAAGGCGTTGCTCAGTGACCGTGGTGTTGCAAAACTGAGAACCGAGAAAAGGGGCCTGCCGTCGATCGAGGGGGCGGTCACCGTCGACGCATACCCCGAACAACGTTTTACTGGGAAGATCAGCTACATAGGAGCAGCCACGAAACAGCAAAACCTGTTCGAGGTCCGAACTTACATTGATAATCCGAAGAGGTTGCTTCGTGAAGGCATGTTCGCGCGTGTTCAAACCATGCTGACCCGTGAGAAGGACGTGTTAAGGGTCCCGATACCGGCGTTGTGCGGTAAGATCCGCAACAACGAGGCCAACGCGGTCTATGTAGTGGACAAGACCAACCACCTCGAACGCCGGCTGATCAAGATCGGAGCCAACAACATCCGTTACGCCGAGGTGGCCGAGGGACTGAAGGAAGGTGAGCGGGTGGTAGTGTATGGAAAGAGACTCATCAGTCATGGGCGGTTGGTGGAACCAGGCAGATTGCCGTCGCCCTGACAGTCCGGACAAACGCCGACCAGGGCAAAGCCACGGACGGAATTTCCCAAGTCTATGGTGGTCTTCGAAAGTAATCTCCGATTGCCCGGAGACTCTTTCTAGTGGCGCAGTCCTGCGTCCCGGGGGATTCCAGCCGGTCGATCCGACAGAATGTTCGAGCCACGGCCGTTGGTGGGTGGTCCAGACGCGGTAGCGTCTGGGCCACCCGGCGTCCTACCATTAATGTGGCGCCGGAGATTCTGAGACAGCTTCCGCGGCGCCCTTACCGGACTCTGTTTGGTCAATGCTTCCCATTGACGGGCCCCAATTGACGAAATGCTGCCACGGTGTCCAGCGAGAAAAATATGGGACATGCTCAGGAGACGATCGGCGCGATAACATCGGAATGGTGATTTCGTCTTGTCATACTTCCTGACAACGGTTAGAATTGTAATTATAGAGCGCGAACGGGATCAGCCCATATGAGGCTGTTCTGCTTTCCATGACAAAGAGGGCGCTCGGGAAATTTCACGGAATGCTCTGGCCTCACTTATCCTCGAGCGAGAAAGGGAATCTGCGATCGCTGTTTGATAACCGACTGATCATGAACCCGCCGCTGGATTGTCAGCGCGTACGTGTGAAGACAGGTGGACTGATACCAACTATCATCGCAAGAAAGCGACAACGAAGCATGAAAGTCCTTTCCG
>CAZGNL010000061.1:0-30885 GCA_964527475.1 uncultured Syntrophaceae bacterium | reverse complement strand
GGAGCTACTGGGCGTAGGGCCAATTTGCGAGCCGGTTGGTGTGGGAGCTTCATTTGTGGTCCGTAGCGGCCTGCCGGGAGTGGGAGCTTCGAGAAAGGTTTTGGGCTTATGCATTGCACGGGGACACGGGAATACCGAGGGATGGGCCCACTTGGTCGAAGAACGGATATATCGTGGAGAACCTATTGACACCACGTCGAGTGGACCCTCCATTCTCACCGGGCGCAGAACCGCTTCAAGCCCGGTGAACCATTACGTTCCATATATCCGGCGCTATCAGCCTGTGCCGTTGAATCGGTTGGGCACTGCGCCTTGGAAGCATTCCGGTTCCGGGGAGAAGTCCTTCTCTATCATTGCGTAGGCGCTATGATTGTGGATTGATTCGAAATTTTCCGCTTCAATGCGATACCAGGGGAAATTGTCGGTTTCCCGCAGTCGTGCAACAGCGGCGCGCACAACATCCTCAACGAACATGGGGTTTTCGTAAGCTCTTTCAGTGACGAATTTCTCATCGGGCCGCTTGAGTATGGAATAGATTTCGGAGCTGACTGAGGACTCCACAATCTCGATGATCTCCTCTATCCAGAAGAATTTCTCGAATCTGAGTTGCACACGCACCAGCCCTCGCTGATTGTGAGCGCCGTATTCGGATATCTCTTTGGAACAGGGGCAAACCGTGGTCACCGGAACCTCGACTCCTACGAGCAGGTCAAATTGGTCCGAGAGGCTGCCCCTCATGAAGCAAGTGTACGACATCAGCCCCGGTGTATCGGTCACCGGCGCCTTCTTTTCCATGAAATATGGAAACTCCACATTCATGTGAGCGCTCTGGGCATCGAGTTTGGCTTTGATCTTTTCCAGTATGTCCTGGAATTTCTCCATGGATATTTCTCCACGGAATTCGTTGAGAACCTCTATGAATCTGCTCATGTGGGTTCCCTTGAAATCATGGGGCAGATTGACGAAAAGGTCGAAAACACCGACCGTGTGCTGCCGTCCTTTTTCTCTATCCTTTACGCCTATGGGGTACCGCAAGCCCTTGACTCCCACCTTGTCTATGGGGATGTGGCGCTTGTCCGGGCTGCTCTGCATGTCGGGCATTGGTAAGGAGTTCACAGAGATTCTCCCTTTGTCAGGAAACTGATCAAAAACAGATCCACGCAGACAGGGGTCGTCAAGAAACGCGCGGCCCGCCGGACCCTGGCTCTCCCCGGGGGGACTATTCCGGAGTACGATCCTGCCTTAAGCTAACGCCCATGCCGGCCATAGGTCCGGTGGACTCAATCTCTCCCAAAGATCATCTAAGTATCTCTCACGTACGCGGCCCTGGAAGTAGCCGATTCCCAGACCGAAACGCTGTGCAAAATCCGGGCGAGATCACCCAGCCGGCCTGATATTTCTTCAAAGAGGAACGCGGCTATGTTCTCGGCGGACGGTTCCACTTTTCGGAACGGTTCAATGTCGTTGAGGTATTTATGGTCAAGCTTTTCCAAAACCTCGCCGGTGGCGCTCTTGAGATCACCGAAATCGATGACCATGCCTCCTTGGCCGGGTCTATCACCTCTTGCCGTGACCTGAACCTTGTAGTTATGACCGTGCAAGTGCTCGCACTTTCCCTCGTATTCTCTCAGTCGGTGCGCTGCTGAGAACCATGCCACAATTTCCACTTCGTACATCAGCGTCTCCAAACCAGCGAAACAGTCCATTAATCAAGAATGTTAGAAATTAAGTCAAACCGGTGATATCTGTCAAGGAAAATTGAAAAAGAGATTGACAAAACCCTCACTCCGAGACTATATGCAAACGTGTCGGCCCGGAAACCGCGTCCCTGTCGCGTCTCATCCGGGGATCGCCACAAGGAGTCAGTGGATGCCGCGTTTCCGCTTTGGGATGGTTGTCATCATATCACATTTCTGTATCTGGCTGTTAGTCCCACATTTGTCCCACACTGCGGAAAATGTGACCCTCCGCCGGGCCACCACTCGGCCTTCCACGGCCAACGTGTTGAAACACCGGTCAGTTCGGACGGGCCCTGTCAGGTCCCCAAAGACCGCTGACCACGTGGGATTGGCGCCCCTGCCCTACAGGCCTGCAACCCGTGTGGATTCGCAAAATCAGTCCCCGGGACTACAACGAAGCCTTCCAGACATAAGAGGCCTTATCAGAGACGTCAACCAATCTGTGGTGTCCATCAGAATGCTCGACGGCGGAAAGTCGTGGACTCTGGGAACTCTGGGATTCAGACAGAATTCAGCGGCCAAACCCACGGGGTACGGGGCCGGATTCATAGTATCCCGCGACGGTCTCATTGTCACCAATGAGCACGTGTTGCGCAGCGGCTCGGGCATCGAAGTGGAACTTCTGGGCGGTCGCAAGTACATGGCCAAGGTCCTGTTCAAGGACAGTAAGAACGACCTGGCATTGCTGCGCGTACAAGCAGCCGGCAACCTCCAGCCCGTGAGGTTGGGAAACTCGGATAGCGTTGAACTTGGGGAGTGGGTCATAGGCATAGGAAATCCCTACGGTATCGGCCAATCGATCATGATCGGCATTGTGAGCGCCAAGAGCAGAAAGATTCCCGGGTCCGGATATCCCCCTCTGATTCAAATAGATGCGGCAATGAACCTCGGAAATTCGGGTGGCCCCCTGTTCAATATGAAGGGTGAAGTCATAGGCGTTAACACGATTCTGCTATGGAAAAGCCAGGGAATCGGATTCGCCACCCCGAGCAATGTGGCCAAGAGTTTCCTTTACCGCAGGACCAGTCGTCCTGTTAGATCGGCTTCAGCCCCACACCTTGGGCCGCTCGGTCCGGTTTCCGACCAACCTCGCACTATGCGAGAGCCGTTCAATGCGCTTGATCCACCCTGGAAGCTCCGGCGCTGATGCCGTGACTTTCTCGCCCCAGACAAATTCCTGACAGAGGAACACATGCCCGCAAGCAAGGCTGACAAGACAAAGAAGCTTAAGGAAAAGCTCGCTCTGAGCCCAGCGCTCGTGTGGGACAAACTGACCGCGAAGGAAAAGAAGGAGGCTTTTGCCTACGCCGACGGGTACCGGCGGTTCCTGGATCAGGGCCGCTCCGAGCGACTCGCGGTGGCCGCGTTCATGAACAGGGCCAAGGCCGAAGGCTTCGTGGACCTCAGCGGCCGCGAGAAGGGCCGCTCAAGGTTCTTTCAACTAATGCGAGGAAAGCTGCTGGCTCTGGCCGCAATGGGCAAGAAACCCATGACCGAAGGAATCCGGCTGATAGCTTCCCACGTGGATTGCCCACGTTTGGATCTCAAACCAAATCCTCTTTACGAAGACACCGACCTGGCCTTGCTCAAAACCCACTATTACGGTGGCATCAAGAAATACCAATGGGTTGCCCGCCCTCTGGCAATGGTGGGCATCGTGATCCTACGCGACGGCAGCAGCGTTGACATAGAAATCGGATTGAACCCCGAAGACCCAATCCTGACCATACCCGATCTGCTGCCCCACCTGGGCAAGAAGCAGATGGAAAAAAAGGCCAACGAGTTCATACCTGCCGAGAACCTGAATGTGCTGGTGGGCGGTCTACCGTACAAGGACGAGGAAGCCGATCAGAGGGTTAAGCTGGCCGTCCTGGAGCTTCTGCACGACCGATACAAGATAACCGAAGAGGATTTCACCAGCGCGGAAATTCAGATGGTTCCGGCTGATCCCGCCAGAGACGCGGGGTTGGACGGATCCTTCATAGCCGCGTACGGGCAGGATGACCGAGTGTGCGCTTACACATCCTTCACCGCCATGTTGGAAACAGCAACGCTGGAACACACCGCAATCGCCGTGTTCTACGACAAAGAGGAAATCGGCAGCGAAGGCAACACAGGCGCCAAAACCCGGTTCCTCGAGATGTTCCTCATGGACCTCATGGAAAAGTCCGGGATTGAGCCCACTTCCCGCAACCTCAACAAGGTTTTCTTCAATGCCAAGGCCATGTCCGCTGATGTAAATGTCGCGCTGGACCCCACTTACCCCGAAGTATTTGAAAGGACCAACGCGTGCAAGGTCGGCTATGGAGTGACCCTGGAAAAGCACAGCGGCCATGGCGGCAAGTACATGGCCTCCGACGCTCACGCGGAATATGTTGGATGGGTCCGCAAGCTCTGCAATGACAACAATATCGTGTGGCAAACCGGGGGACACGGCAAAGTGGATGAAGGCGGCGGCGGAACCGTTGCAAAATTCCTCGCAAAGACAGGAATGGAGATCATCGACATCGGCCCTCCTGTGCTGGGAATGCACTCCCCCCTGGAGGTCACCTCCAAGGCCGATGTTTGGATGTGCAACAAAGCCTTCAAGGTCTTTTTCAACAGCTAGGATTTCACCACAGTAGTTCTCGAAAGTTAGGCGACTCCCGGAAGAGCCGGGGGCTTGACTGTTTTCCGGTTATGACGGATGCCGAGATTGCTTCGTCGTTTCATACCAATGCGCTTTCAAAGAGGGAACCTATGGCTCAAAGCCGGAAGGGAGAAATCCCCCCTGCCCCCCTTTGAAAAAGGGGGGTTAGGGGGGATTTTGAGACTCGGTCCCTCACCTGTACTGTACTTCTTTGAACGCAACTTGGCATCACTCCTCGCAATGACGGGATGGTAGGTGGCATTACGAGGCGTAATACCAGTGCGCGATCAAAACAGGAACATAGGAACCTACATGCCTGAAATCACAGGCACAACGAAGCATAAAAGACCTTTCCGTTGTTCACTGGTCCGTGGCTTCGCCACGGACAGGGTAATCCAATGAGCGCGCACGCTGCGCATGGACTTGGAGGGGAGGCCCTAGCCGGGCAAGCATTTCAACGTCATGCTACCGACAGTTGTCATGTCACGTAAGCTGTCCGGGGCCCGCTCAATCGCCCCACGCGTACTGCGCGACCCTCCAAACCACCCCATACGTAGACCCGCAAAGGTGTGGTTTCTTCACTGGACTTTCAGGTAAACCCCGCGGCAGAGAAGCCACGATGATTCACTATGCTGAACACACGGCTGTTCGTGACGCCCCAAGATGTGTCGCGCAAAGAAATAAATGCTTTGAATAGTAGATGGCTTAAAAATCACTTCCGGATGTACTTGACGCACGTGCCCTGTTCGGTATAATGACTTTTGGTGCATTTGGGTCCGACGCGGAACCTTCCGGCCCATTTTTTCATTGTGGCTTACGGTCGATTTGGGTAAAAAGACTTGGGTATCAAAGATTTTAGTCGCCGCCCTCCACTAAGTATCGCGTTACCCCGAAAAGCCGTTGAGAACACGCAAAGTTGGACGCGGCGAAGTACCTGCTCGGGACGAAACCGGAGATATTTCCGTTTTTCTGACGCTCAAACTTTTTTGGCTCTTGTGCGCGGTTCCGGGGTCTATCCACGGGAGCACGTGAGGAGTCGAGGCTGATTCCAGAAACCAAGGAGGAGACAAGATGTCATTGGAATGGTTAGCACGAGACGACAGCCGGAAGGATCACATTCTTATCGGATCGGAGCACTGGGGGACCGAGGCTCCGTGTACGGTTTACGAAAAGAAACCCCTGGTGGATCCAAAGGGAAACGAAGTTCCGGGACTCTATGTCGCATGGATCCGGCTCAACAATCCCAATCAGTACAATTCCTATACGACTGAGATGGTCAAGGGCGTGATCGCGGGCTTCAGCGCGGCGAGCCAGGACCGGACCGTCGTAGCGACCGTGTTCACCGGCACGGGCGACAAGGCCTTCTGTACCGGCGGGAACACCAAGGAATATGCTGAGTATTATTCCAAGCGGCCCCACGAGTACGGGGAGTACATGGACCTGTTCAACGGCATGGTCGATGCAATTCTGAATTGCAAGAAACCAGTCATCTGTCGGGTGAACGGCATGAGAGTCGCGGGAGGCCAAGAGATCGGCATGGCCTGCGACATAGCCGTTTCCAGCGATTTGGCCATATTCGGCCAGGCCGGCGCACGCCACGGTTCCAGTCCTGATGGCGGTTCCACGGACTTCCTGCCCTGGTTCCTCAGCATGGAAGACGCCATGTGGAACTGCATCAGCTGCGAAATGTGGAGCGCGTACAAAATGAAGGCCAAGAACCTGATCTCCAAGGCGGTCCCTGTGCTCAAGCAAGGTGACAAGTTTGTCCGCAACCCGCTCATCATTACGGATGAGTACGTGAGGGACGGCGAGATCGTCTATGGCGAGTTCAAGAGAGGCGATGACGCCAAGGCCGGCAAAGCCCTCATAAAGGAGCTTTCCACAGACTTCGAGCTTCTCGACAAGGAAGTCACCAGAATTATCTGGACTTACACCAATCTCTTCCCAGGCTGCCTGATCAAGGCCATCGACGGCATCCGCGCGAAGAAGAAATTCTTCTGGGATCAGTCCAAGCTTGCCAACCGTCACTGGCTCATGGCCAACATGGGATACGAGGCCTTCCTGGGCTTCAACGCGTTCAACAACAAGAAAGCCACGGGCAAGGATGTCATCGACTTTGTCAAATGGCGTCAGCTCATCGCTGAAGGGGCCCCCGCGGACGAAGAAGCATACGAGGCCGTACTTGCTCCACCGGCCAAGTAGTTGTACGGGTAAGCTCGCGGTGAAGTCGGCTTCACCTGTTTTGTAATCGGAATGGCGAGCCCTCATGTCGAAGCGTGAGGGCTCGACTATTATTGATTTGACCGTCCGCCTTTCTCGGGAGGGGTATCCATGGATTACAAGCTGATCAAGGACGAGAAACTCTTTGATGGAGCGGTTCGCAAGATCGTCCTGAACGCGCCGAAGGCCAATGTGATGGAAGCCGCTATGCTGGACGAAATCAACGCGGTCCTCGACGGTATGAGCAGTGACAAAGACGTGAAACTTATAGTCTTTGAGGGAGAAGGCAAGCACTTCTCTTTTGGGGCGAGCGTTCCTGAGCACACCAAGGAAAAGGCAGCGATGATGCTCGAGGCTTTCCACGGAATGTTCTACCGACTGGTGAACTTAGCCGTGCCCACCATGGCAGTTGTGAGAGGCCAATGCCTGGGAGGAGGAATGGAACTGGCCCTGTTCTGTAACTTCATTGTTGCTGACCAGACGGCCAAGTTCGGGCAGCCGGAAATGGTGCTGGGCGTTTTTCCGCCTCCCGCATCGGTTATGCTCGCCCGAAAGGTGGGGCAGGCAAATGCGGACGATATCGCCCTGACTGGTCGGTCCATAAGCGCCCGGGACGGCTACCGAATCGGTATGGTGAACGTGCTCGTGGAAGACGGAGAGGACGCCTGGGATGTGGCGCGCTCCTGGATTGAACAGCATCTTCTTCCGAAGAGCGCTTCCAGTTTGAGATTCGGCAATATGGCCGTTCGCATGGATTTCTTCCGCGCGATCAGAGAAGATCTTCCCAGAATGGAGGAGTTGTACATCAAAGAATTGATGGAATCCTTTGACGCCAACGAAGGCATTTCCGCGTTCCTGGAAAAGCGCAAACCCGAGTGGAAGAACGAATAGGCCCATGATGGCGCTGCTGGATTGCCTCTTGTTTCAGAGCGCGTTCCCATAAAAGTGGATGGACTGGGAAATCTTCGGAGTTCCGTCTTAGACCCACAATCCAAGAGGGCGTAGCATGCTACGCCCCTACAGCTGGACCCTGGCGACTTCCCGCCATTTTTTGTGCTTCGTTGTTGCTCTCTTGCGATGACAGTTTACCTGAAAGTCCCGTAAAAGAACCACCCCCATCCGGGTCAGCGTATGGGGTGGTTTGGAGGGTCGCGCAGTACGCGTGGGGCGATTGAGCGGGCCCCGGACAGCTTCCGTGACATGACAGCTGTGGTAACATGACGTTGAAATGCTTGCCCGGCTAGGGCCTCCCCTCCAAGTCCATGCGCATCGTGCGCTCTTCGCGTACCCTGTCCGAGGCGAAGCCACGGACCAGTGAACAATGGAAAGGACTTTCATACTTCGTTGTGCCTATGTTTCTAGGCATGTAACCAGACATGATCGGTGTTTGAAATGAAATACCTGATACTCGCTGCCAGGCTGCTCATCGGCGGTGTCTTCATTTATGCCGCGTTGACCAAGATTTCGGACCCCGCGGGTTTCGCGGCGGCTATCCGCAATTACACGGTACTGCCGCCGGCCGTCACCAATCTGTCGGCCCTTGTTCTCCCGTGGATCGAATTGATCGCCGGGGCTTTTCTTGTCCTGGGCATTATGACGCGACCGTCGGCCTTGCTCATCTCAGGCATGATGAGCGTATTTGTTGGGGCTCTGGTGTACGCGTATTCCGTCGGGTTGGACATCAATTGCGGGTGTTTCGGTGCCCCGGAGTCATCCGAGGGACGGATCACCATCCTCACGCTAATGCGTGACGTGGGCCTGTTTCTGGTGTCGTTGTTCGTTCTTTTCGGGGATCGAGGTCATCTCAGCGTGCGCAGCGGCATGGACCCGGGCGTCTGATACCAATGCGCTTTCAAAGAGGGAACATATGGCTCAAGTCCGGAAGGAAAAAATCCCCCCTGCCCTTTGCTAAAGGGGGGTGGTGCCGGTCCCCCCCTTTGAAAAAGGGGGTTAGGGGGATTTTGAGACTCGGTCCCTCACCTGTACACGGTACTGCTTTGAACGCAACTTGGTATAACCCACGAATCTCATCCGCTCCCCATCTGAATCTATTCGTCGTTTGAAGAATTCCTGTCTTGCGACATCAATCCGCTGGATGGGGGCCTGTCTCCCACAGGAGCGCGGCCTCCCTTGTCGAAGATTTTGCGCCGCTTTCGGTAAAGGCATGTTCTATACAGGGTTCTCTCACCACGGAGCCTGAGAACCATGCGCTGGTTCGGACAGCGACCCTCATTATCCGCCTCGCAGCTTTTGCCCTTTCCCTTGTCCGGGCATGGCTCTACGATTTCCACCACGCGCCACAACTCACCCGGTTCACAGTATCGGTCCGAGAGCTCGTCAAACCCACCTGAAAACCTGATGCCCACAAGGTTCTGAATCGTCGCGCCTACCTTTAACCCCTTGAAAATCGTGATCCGAATTTCGCAATGAGGGCAAAGGATATACGATCTGCCAACAGGCACATCCCGGGCAGGGAGCTTTGATACGGTTCCGCATACGTGGCAGGTTACATCCATGACACCTTACCTAAGGGTACAACACGCCGGCAGGACGAGCAATCCTTTTCCGAACTCCTGCATGGGAAGCAGTTTTTGTCAGCCTGGACAGCTCTGTCAACGTTGTTTTATCATGCTGAAGACTCTTGGGCATCACAGTGCAGAGTAAGAGTCGGGGCTCAAAGGTATCCGTTCACCGTGAACCATTACGCTTAAAGAAAAAGTGCCGCGGCGCTCGACCGAGCGACCTACCTGCGGTACGGTCAAGTCGGTTTCGCGGCCACAGGCCTCGGCTGCGGAGGCTCCGGTGGGGCTTGAATCGCAGGCGCGGGGGCTGGCTTGACCGCTTGAGGCGGCGAATCTGAAGCTGCCGGCTGATTCGTGTCCTTACAGTCACCGGGCTGTGTGGTCTGAGAACAGGGAACAACCGGGTCAAGGGACCGCTGTGGCGATCCGTCGTCATCATCGGTACCCACCTGCTCTCTGATCTTCCTCATGCGACTTATCAAGTCGTTGGTACCTCTAATCTGTGACCGTACCTCCGCTGCGATGCTCCTCATCATTTCCCTGCGTTGTTGCCTGGTTCGGGCCATGGCTTCCACGGTCTCGGCAATCTGATCTCGCAGGCTCTCCTCAAACCGATTGAGTTTCTCAACCTGGATCGCCAGGTTTTCTTCGGAAATCCGCAGCTGTTCAGTCACTCGCAGCCGGGCCAGCGTCATCTTTGTCTCGGCTTCGTCTCGGGCCCTCTTAATCCGCTCGATCTGACTGTCGATCTGGTCCTTTATCAGCGATATCTCCCCACCTAAAGACACCGTGTCCGACGCGCCTGAGAGCGTTGCCGCCAATGCTACAATCAAAAGGATGGAACCGGTTACTGCGATGCCTTTCATGTCTCCGTCTCCGCGAAAAGGTATTGCGATAGAGCACGCCAATCCCAAGTCAGTTGTATCTATATCATATATAACAAGATGTTACAAACAGAATCTAGAATTACCTTGAAGATAGTGGATAACGATCAGCCGGTACAGCGAATACGCAAAGAACCAAAGGAAAGACCGACCCGAGGCACCGGATCACCTATCCGTGGTTGTGAGCGCGATAGCGGGTTCGATGATGAAGTCTTCCACCACGGATCGGTAGGGGCCGAATTCCGGGTAGCGCGCAATATTGCGAGCCACGTACGCGCGGGTCCGTGGTATGGAGGACAGGTAGCGCGTGGAACCGCGAATGGTGGACTGGTACCCGAAAGTCCCAAGGGCCTTGATGTTTCGTTGCAGACACATCACGTCAAACACGTATCGGAACATGTCCGCTGAAACTCGGTCCGACGAACGCGCTCCATCCAAGTACCGGTAGAGCATTTCGTCGACAAGTTTCTCGGGCAGAGTCACGTACGAGTCTCGGAGCAGGGAAGCCAGGTCATATTGTGCGGGTCCCATTCGGGCATCCTGGAAATCGATCATGAAAAGGCGTTTGTTGTGCAGTATCAGGTTTCTGGAATGGAAGTCCCGGTGGGTGAAGAAGCGTGGCTCGGACCCGAGCATGGAGCAGATGCCGGTGAAAAACTGTTCCAGCGAGGTGAGCGCCTCAGTGGACGGCGTCATCCCGCACATTCCTTGGACGAAGTGCATTAGGAAAAAACGCATCTCCTCCATCAGCTTTGCCTGATCGAAAGCCAGATCAAAAGCGCAGCATCCACTGTTCAGCCCATCGGTGGCATGGCGCACGGTCAGGAGCAGGTCCACGGCCTGTTCGTATAAATGTCGCGCCGGCTCGATTCCGATGCGGTCCACGACTGTTTCGAGCAAGTCATCACCAAGGTCTTCCAACACGATAATACCTTGCTCGGCATCGTGATAATGGATGCGTGGAATCGCGAATCCCAGGTCTTTCAAGAAACCATGAACATCGAGAAACTGGGCCTCCTCGTTTTGTCCGGGATTCTGCTGTACCATGAAGATCTTCGTAGTTTGGTCCGAATAAAAAGTTCTAAAGTAGGCGCGAGTGGACGCGTCCCCGGCAAGCGGTACGATTCGCGAGGGAGGCTCGTCTCCATGTTTGATGGATTCCAGTCGGCTGCGCAGTTTCTGGTCACGGTCATTCAAGGGGAATTTCTCCATTGCACGTAATGATTTTGGCGTTGCACTCTCGATCTATGATCATGTCTGATCCTATAATGCAGTTGCGAACACTTGCCCCGCGTTTCAGCTCGACCCTTTCCCAGAGTACGGCATTTTCCACAAGCGTATCTTCCGCCAGCATGCACCCTGTTTCAATTGAAGCGTGCGGCCCCAACTTTGCCGCGGGATGCGGTCGCGCGCCGGGCGAGACGTACGTCGGCGGATTTCCGCCCGAGAGTCTGAGCAGGTCCCTGTGTGCGCGCAAATACCTAGCGGGATCGCCCAGGTCATTCCAGTACCCTTCAACCGGGAATCCGTAGATCCTTTTCCCGGTGCGCAAGGCTTCCGGGTAGACCTGGTCGTTTATCTCGTAGAATCTCCCCAACGGAATAAAATCGAAGATCTCCGCGTCCAGGATGTGAATTCCGGTAAAGACATACGCGGCGGGAGTCGGTTCGCTTCCGGTGGAGAGCCCCTTGAAGTTGTGCAGCCGGCCATGTTTGTCGATTCTCACGGGGAAGTGCTCAAAGGGCGGTGTTTGCGGGCAGAGGATCAAGGTTGCCAGGGCATCGCGCTCAGCGTGGAATGCCAGGGCCTCGTGCAGGGAAAAATCCGCGACAATGTCTGCGTTGGCCATGACAAAGGTTTCATCATGGAAAAAGGATTCATTGTTTTTCAGACCACCTGCGGTTCCGAGAATCTCGGGTTCATACGAGAAGGACACGTTGAAATGTGAACACGCCGGTGATTGGAAGATCCGTTCGATGGTGTCCGGAAGGTGATGAAGGTTCAGACGGAAATCGGCTACGCCGTAGTCCGAGAGCATTTCCAGGAGCCTTATGACAAGGGGCTTCCCAAGAAGCGGCACAGCCGGCTTCGCTCGTTCCAGGGTAAGCGGACGCAACCTGGTTCCCAGGCCTGCAGCGAGGATCATGGCCTTCATGGAGGGTCTCTGCGCGTTAGAATGCTTGCCCGTTCCTCATGACGTTGGAGCGCGAGATCGACCAATTTGTCAATGAGTTCCCCGTAGGGGATGCCGCTCTCCTCCCACAATTTAGGATACATGCTGATTGACGTGAACCCAGGCAAGGTATTGATTTCATTGATAACTATCCGGTCGTCCGGAGTGAGGAACATATCTACCCGCGCCAAACCTGAGCCATCCACGGTTTGGAACGCGGTCACCGCGTATGCACGCGCGAGATCTACAATTCGTGGTGGAAGATCCGCAGGGATGATCAATTCCGCGGTGTCGTCAAGGTATTTTTCATCATAGTCGTAGAAATCGGACTTGGAAACGATTTCTCCCGGAACACTCGCGCTCACTTCATCGTTGCCCATCACGCCGACTTCAAGCTCTCGGCCGGGAATCCCGTCCTCCACGAGGATTTTGCGATCATAGGACGCGGCCAGTTCCACTGCGGCCTCGAATTCCACCACGTTGGTCACACGGCTGATTCCCACTGAAGAACCCAGATTCGCGGGCTTTACGAAAAGCGGGAATTCGCTCTTCTCAAGTCTTTCAAGTATGTTGCCGCGGTGCTCCTTCCAGTAGCTGCGCAAAAACCAGAAAAACGGGCCTACTTCCAACCCTGCATCGCGGAACGCGCTCTTGACTATCACCTTGTCCATTCCCATTGAGGACGCCAACACTCCGCAGCCCACATAGGGAAGATTAGCCAGGTCGAATAAACCCTGAAGCGTCCCATCCTCTCCATAGGTGCCGTGAATGACAGGGAACACCGCGTCTACTTCCAGGGGTTCCATCCGCTCCCCCGCGGCGATGAGCAAGAACCCCTTGTGAGCTGGATCGGGTGACAGAACGATCCGATCCGATTCGTCCAGCGCAGGTTCCGGATCGAAAGACGCAGCCTCCGGGGGCCGTCGGTACGAGGCGCCTTCTTTGGTCATGAGGATGGGCATGAGATGGTACCGTGTTTTGTCCGCGGCTTCGAATATGGACCGCGCGGAGCGAAGGGATACTTCATGTTCCGCGGAGCGTCCTCCGAAAATCAATGCCAGCTTGAGTCTGCCTTCTGTCATGGGACCTCCTGAGTGTCCATTCCGTCAGCGCCCGGGGGCAATCTCGGCGCCAGTGTTCTGAATTCCGCGGTCACGGGACCATGGCCCGAGGAACTTATGCCCACCGGTACCCTGTCACCTTTGGGTGCATATCATATAGAGGTGGCGGTGTTCAAGGCTGCGCGAGGGCAACCTTGTTGAAAAGATGGGCCGATTATGACATTATTGACACAATCGACCCGATCCGAGTTTCGTCAATCCACTTCGTATGAAAGTCCCGTGGAAGAACCTCCCCTCTTCGGGTCTACGCATGGGGTGGTTTGGAACGGAAAAGACTTTCATAGTTCGTTGTCGCTTTCTTGCGATCGTAGTTGGTGTGGGGGTCCGGCTTTTCATCAGACCGGGCGCGTTTCCGTTTATCTTTATGGTTTTGTCAACCATCATACGAACGTAAGGAGATCCGAAGATGCCCCTTGCAATCAGGTCCAAGGTCTGGATTGAAAACGAAGATGGAAAACTGATCATCGGTACAGGCCGCGTGCGAATTCTGCAAGCCATACGTGAAGTGGGTTCCATGAACAAGGCGGCCCAGAAGCTGAATCAGCCTTTCAGAGCGGTTTGGGGCAAGATCAAGGCCACTGAAGAACGTTGCGGGTTCAAACTGGTGAAGAGAACCCAGACCGGTTCAGCGCTGACAGATGAAGGTCTGCAACTCCTTATGCGATACATTGATCTTCACCAACGGTGCGAAGCCTTTGCGGATCTCCAGTTTCGCGATCTGTTTCGTGACATTCAGTCCCAAACCGGATCCCGTAACGGGGACCATGCCTGATGATTTGAGGCGCAACGAAACATAAAAGTCTCTTCCACTGTTCAGTAGTCCGTGGCTTCGCCTCATACGTAGACCCGATCGCTGTGCTCAAGACAAAGGGACTTTTATAGGAAGGACAATTCAAACCGCTCATGAACAGGGAAGACCCCATACCTGACCCGACGGTCGATATTCAAGCCCGCCGATACAACAAGGGCAGCCTCGAAGACAAACGCATATTTCTTGCCCGGGAAGTTCCTTACACCCTTTTTGTCAATGATGAGGAGATTCTTTCGATGTCCACGCTTCCTTCTAATCTGAAGGATCTCTTCGTTGGCTTTCTGGTTTCAGAAGGTGTTCTGTACTCACCTGACGAGATATCGCACAGCCTGGTTGACCACGCGAACAAGCTTGTCAGCTTGGAAGTGAATGTTCCCGAAGATCGGCTGGAAAGGCTCCAACGAAAGGGAATGCTGACCTCCGGCTGCGCAGGAGGCATGGTGTTTTCCGTGGAGGCCGACTCCATTCCGGGTGACCCGGATCGAGAGCCCATGAAGTTGAAGTGCTCCTCAGTTATCGGCCGAATGAGGGAATTGGACACCTATCACGGCATCTACAGACTCACCCGGGGAGTGCATGCGGCCGCGGCCGCTGATTCCGCGAAGACCCTGATCACCCTGGAAGATCTGGGGCGTCACAACGCGGTGGACAAAATAGTCGGCCATTGCTTTCTCAATCGCATGGAAACAAGTGACAAGCTGCTTCTGACAACAGGACGGATCACTTCAGAGCTTCTGATCAAAGCCACGCGGAGCCGATTCCCGGTGATAATCTCCAGATCCAGCGCCAGCGCAATGGCGGCCGCGCTGGCGGAGCAGTGCAGTGTAGACCTGGTGACTTACGTCAGGGCCGAGCGGTTCAACTATTTTCCCTTCGGCGGGGTGGACCTCATAGAGGATTAGGGGGCAGAGGCTCCGGAACGCACGGAAATCTGTTTAGGATTCCGGCCCGCGGTTTTCAATGAACCGTTGACACCATACGGCTGTCTGATAAAATGGAGACTAAGGGGAGAGGCTCAGCCGATTCCCACAGGAAGTCCATGTTGCGCGGACCTGAGAGCCGCATACTGAGAACCTTAGGGTTCCGAGAGAGCGCATGGACTTTTCCTATTTCTGAGTCGGATAGAAATTCGTGAGTCTACAGCCGTAAAAACCAGGCGCTATCTCAGCATCACGCAAGACGCAATCCTTGACCGCAGACCTAGGGCGAACCTTACAAACGGGAAAACCCGGACCGAAGAAGAAGCGTCTTCTGAGTTAAGGATGGTGTACCAGAAACTCATAAGCTGTTGCAATAGTTAGGCGTTTTGGGGGAGGGGCTTGGGCATATGCGTTAACTTAGGATGGTTGGCTTGAATATTCCGGAGGAATATTTGATAGTAGCCCGGCGATTCATCGCCGGGTATGAGCGTCATTAGCACGGATCTAGTCCCGGAGGGACGGCTGAATTCAGACAAGCAAGGGAGGAATTTCAGTCGTCCCTCCGGGACTCATGGGTCCTTGTATTTCCACGAGAAACCGGCAATGAATTGCCGGCCTACTATCTCAGCGTCCCTCCGGGACACATCGGATTCCAGCGATAAGTTAACGCATATGGGGGTCTGGGGAGGGCCTTTTTGCAAAAAGGCCCTCCCCAGCATACTCTTCAAACTCTTCTAGGTTTTGCAACCACTTCTAAGCAGTCTCTATCCGCGGATGGTCCCGTAACAGGTCCCAGATTCTGGTCTTCTGTTCCTCTTTCAACCCGAGTTCTTCAAGAGCAGTTGCCAACTTGTCGGCTCTCTCCTTCTCCCAAAGCCGTTCCATGTCATCTCGCAAGCCCTGCCGGACGTAGAACTTGATAAGGGCCTGGTAGCCCGGCATGTCTCGCATGGGCGCCACTCGTTTCAAGTCTTCCAGCACATCCAGCGGCATACGGATCGTGATCGGCTTGGTTGTCCGGTTTTTAGTTGGGATCATCTTCTTTTTCATAGCGACGCCTCTCTTCCGGTTCCAATTTTCGTGCAGACACGATGCGCCAGGCCTCTTCTCCCTCCTCTACAGCCACTACGTAGAGAGGCAGACTTGCCCTTGTGAAGCCTATGAAAGCCCAGCGCCGCTCGCCCTCGACACTCACATCTTCTTCCATGTCGTACAACGGATCAAAGAAGACCTCGCAGGCTTTTTGAAAAGACACTCCGTCGTGCTTCTTCTCATTTGCTTCCGCTTTGTTCGCATCCCAAGTGAATACGAAATTCTGTACGACAAACCGAACATCCCGCCCCATTTGGCGAACTCCTGTAAATACGTTGTCAACACAGTAGAGGAAAAGTTCCCGTTGTTCAAGGGTTTTTTGCTACCGAAAAGGGGGGACCATCCGACGTTGGAACAAGTGAAGCCAATTCCAACTTCACCGGCGATTACGCTCAGCGCGTCCGCGGCGAGCGGCTTATCAGTTAGTCAAGAGGGAACCTCGGACGAACCCGGCAAACGGGAAGCCCTAATTTGAGAAGAAGCGTCCTCGGGGTTAAGTTTGGTGTACCCGGAACTCCGGAACTCCCAAGTACATAGCGTTGGGAATCTGCACAATCATTTTACTATTACCCAAAACGGTCCACTTGAGGCAGTTCCGGAAGACCGTAAAATGTGCGCAAAGTATTTTCGTGCATGTCTTTGTATTGATTCAAACAAGTACAACCGGATGCACATAATCTCCTATTGATAGGAATTTGTGCAAGCCTGAAGAATTGAGTCCACATCTTAATGCGCCAATAGTACAGTCAAAAATATCACGCCCGCAAGACTTGCATTGCGGGTCATCAACGATCAATGATTGGAGATACGGGGACAATGGCAAACTCCCCCCTTCCAACGTCAATATCAACGATGAGCCGAAATTGCCAAAACTGTGGTGCTGTTGAAATTCAGCAGGCGACGTATAGTATCTGTCTTGCCACGAATCACCATCCGTCCATTTCGTTGGATTCTTCTTAGTAATCATCACGCAAGTGAGCCAGGGTGCAGACAGCAGTTGGATATCCAGGCGGAATAAGATCGGGCCATAAAAGTTTCTACCCCCTGCTCTTGAGTGTATGTCTACAAGATCCAAGAAAATATCATGCCAAATTCCATAATTCTTATCCAACTCATCTGATTGTTGAGGTGTTTGAGCAAACCCCCGATCAGCGACTGTTCCCCATGAGAGTAGCGAACCTTGGTGCAAGAAAGTCGATGATGTAAGCAATGTATTTGCATGGAACAGGCTTGAAATTCCCTTTTCCCTCAATATAGAAAGAACAGCATCCGCATCAAGTTGCATTCTCCATCTCCTTTGAATTCCTTCCAACTGTTCACCATGTGGTTTGCCCACGACTCCCAGCTTGTGCCGCCCACCGTGGTTGAAGGCCGTTACGAGCTTCAGTGTTGAGCACAGCTAGTTCCTACGGGCTTGTCGGCAGATCCTCATTTAGGCCCCGGCCTCACAGTGTTTTTTGCTGAGAACTGGGCAAACATTCTCCCATTTGCCGATCTAGCCCTGCTGACCGGCTATGCGACCACCTCTCAGGCCACCAAGATAACGGCTCGAGTCGAAGAATGGCCCATCTCGACCAATCCCCGGTCTCTCTGTCCTGCAAAGCGTTCCTCCCCTATCATCCGAGTGTACCTCAGCTATGGACGAACTGTCAATGACAATTCGTATTGTTCAGCAACCGTACAGTAACCGTTTTGTTATCGGCGGCTGGATCAGAAAGGCGTCTGAAATCGTGAGACAAGCCCCTGATGGCTATTGCAAGTCGGTTCTGCGCGATACCCGGTATGAAGAGGGCGACGCATGCGTCGCCCCTACCAAGACCTGCCCCGCGAGTTTCCGCTACCATTTGGATCTGTTCGAATTCCCCGTGCGTAAGAATGGCTGCGCGGTTCCATGCCCCCGTCAGAAGACCATGCGAAAGCCAATCCTGGCCCCGAAACCAGGCTGGGAAGGTGGTCAAATGTAGTGCCCGTAGAATCTGGCCTTTGACCGTCGGAATTTGCTGCATCGACTCCGAAAATGGGGGCTTGAAGAGGAACACGATTGGCCGCAACCCGAATCTGTTCGATCGGTTAGCACAGGCTTTCTGCATCGAGGGCAGTTTCTTTTTATCTCATCTTTGAAGAATTCAACCGAACAGCCGCAGTTGGAACATCTGACCTCGAAGATCGCGTCAAGTCCCCATTCCTGCATATCCTGTCCTGAACACTTCCTCATTTTACATCCTCAATTCAGATGGTCACGTCAAGGGTCCGTCACATGACCGTCACACGACCGTCACTGCGCACAAGGCCTGCGTTGTGGCCGGCCTAAAGAGGGCGTAACAGGTGCTATGCCCCTCCGCCTGCGGCCTCTTTGGGTTCGGCTTCCAGGGCCTCGACCCGCACCGCGCACACCTTGTATTCAGGTATCTTGCAGATGGGATCCAGGGCCGGGTTTGTGAGCACGTTGGCGTTGGCTTCCATGAAGTGGAAGCTCATGAAGATCGTGCCCGGTTCCACGTTATCGGTGAGCAGCACCTTGCTCGCCACTTCCCCGCGGCGGGACACAATCTTGGCTGAATCGTGGTCCTTGAGCCCCAGCTCGGCTGCGTCCGCCGGGTTGATCTCCACGTGCCCTTCGGGCATCTCCGCGTGGAGTGACGGTGAATTCCGTGTCATGGTCCCGGTATGATAATGGGGGAAGTACCTTCCGGTTGTCATCTGCATGGGGAATTCATCATCAATGAGCTCTTCCGGAGGTCTGTATTCAATGGCGTGGAACAACCCCCGACCTCTGGTGAACTTGTCCTTGTGAAGGATCGGCGTGCCCGGATGATCCGCGGCCGGGCAGGGCCACGGGATACCGCCCTTTTCCAGACGTTCGTACGAGAGTCCCGCGTAGCTGGGGGTAACTTGAGCTATCTCATCAAAGATCTCTTTGGGCGATTCGTAGCTCATGGGCAGCCCGCAACGGGTGGAAAGATCGCAGATGATCTGCCAATCAGCACGGGAATCACCCACCGGTTCCACCGCCTTGCGAACCATCAGCACATTGCGTTCAGTGTTGACGAACGTGCCGTCCTTTTCCGCGTACGAAGCCCCGGGAAGCACCACATCGGCCAGTTCCGCGGTGTCGGTCAGGAAAATATCCATGACAACCAGCAATTCGGCCGATTCGAGCGCGTGTTTCACGTGAGTGACATCCGGATCGCTACCCACCGGGTTTTCCCCCATGATGACCATGCCCTTGACCGACCCGTCTTCCAGCCCGTGCATCATCTCCATGATGGTGTACCCGAGTTTGTCGGAAAGCCCGATCTGCCATGCGTCTTCGAACTTCTTCTTATTTGCCTCAACGGTTACGGGTTGGTACGCGGGATAAACATTGGGGAGTCCGCCCATGTCGCACGCGCCCTGGACGTTGTTCTGGCCCCGAAGCGGGTTTACGCCGGTGGAACGCTTACCTATGTTTCCGGTGAGCATGGCAAGATTTGCCAGTGATTTCACATTGTCCACGCCGTGTGAGTGCTGGGTTATCCCCATAGCGTAGAGTATTGTGGCCGTCTTCGCGGTGGCGTAATATTCCGCGAACTTTACGATATCGTCCGGGTCGATCCCCGTGATTTCGGATACCTTCTCAGGTGTGTATTCTTTGACAACTTCAGCGAGTTGCTCAAAACCTTCGGTGCGTTCTTCCACAAAGGCCTTGTCGTGCCAGTTCTCGGCGAGTATGACGTTCATCAAGCCATTGACAAACGCCACGTCCGATCCCAGATTCTGGCTTACGTAAAGGTCCGCGATCGACGCAATATGGATCCTGCGAGGATCTGCAACGATCACCTTGGCGCCCCTGGCTTTGGCGCGATAGACCCTCCACGCAACAAGAGGATGGGCCACCGTTGTGTTGGAGCCCGTAATGAAGATGCAGTCCGCGTCTTCGATCTCCTCCATGGAATTTGTCATGGCCCCACTCCCGAACGCGGCGGCAAGACCTGCCACCGTGGAGGAGTGTCAAAGACGTGCGCAGTGGTCGATGTTGTTTGTCCCGAAACCCGCTCGACACAATTTCTGCAGGAGGTAGTTTTCCTCATTGGTGCACTTGGCCGACGTCAAGAAGGCAAGGCTGTCGCCTCCATGCGCCTCCTTGATTTCCTTGAGCCGGGAGGCCGTGAAATCGAGGGCTTCATCCCAGGATGCTTCCTGCAATTTCCCGTTCTTGCGAACCAGCGGTGTGGTAAGCCTCTTGGGACTGTGAACGAATTCATGGGCTTTCCAACCCTTGATGCAGAGCTTGCCTGCATTTACGGGATTGGTCTTGGAGGGAAAGGATTCCACGATTTCCCCATCTATAACCTCAAACACTATTTCGCAGCCGCACCCGCAATACGGGCAAGTAGTACGGATGAATTCCAGATCCATAGATTTCTCCTTCGGTCTAGGAAGAGCGACATCCAGTCGCTTCAGCGCTTCCACATCCAGTCAAATGTAGCATCCTGGAAGAACGGAATCAAGACACGTTCCGCGGGTCAGGTAAGCCTTCAGCAATGTGCGGCGCGATCAGAAAGGGTCCGAAATAGGGGGACTAGTCCCACAATGACGATTGCAGGTCTGCTTTGCTTGGTACCCGGCATCAAGAGGGCGATCCCACGTCTCGCGGGACGTCGCCCCTACGGTCATAATCCATCAGGAGGTCGGGCGTTTGAATGTTTCGTTTTGCCAAGATTTCTTGGAGTGAAAGTCGGCATTCGTTCCTCAGCGGCGGCGAATACGCACTCTGCCGCCGCGCCCCACTCCTACGGAGACTCCAGGGGCTCGCACTGCTACGCCTCTCGGTCCTACACGCACGCCGTAGGGGCGCGCTTGGGGATAACGATACCCCCGTCGGTACCTACGATAGTTGCGGTAAGGATATCTCCCGCGACGGTATGCTGCCACGGCCGGGTCGGTCACGGCTCTTTCAACTACAGCAGGGGCTGAATCGGTCCTGATCTGTGGGCCCCATACCCAACCTCGGACAGGTCTGCTCACCTCGGCCCAGTTGTTGTTGGTCCAGGCGCCGGTCAATCTCACGATTGAACCCATGTCCGCGCAACCCACCACCGCCGCGCCGGTGGAGGGGCCGCCCCTGATCCTAAGACACCCTTCCGGCCGGTCCACGCTTACAACCACGGCCGTTGCAGCGGCTGCGGTCGAGGGGATGTACGCTAAAATAAAACACAGGCTGATTGCCGTAACAACTGCTGAAGTCCTCATGTTTTTCTCCCTTTGAGCGACTTGGGTCTTCATTTCCATTCTATCACACTGCTCGTTGTCAATTAGACGCAAAAGCCTCAAAAATGTTCGATAAGAGAATAAATAATCCTGACTCCCCGCGAATTCGGACCAGGAACCCCCGCTTTTGACGCGGATTTTGGCCCTTAAACGAATGGCGCCTTGATTACCGTTCCACCGGATGATATTTCTTAAGCGCTGGCCAAGTTCTTTTTTGCACCGACGGAAGCGAGGAATACATGAAGGAATTCT
Organism: uncultured Syntrophaceae bacterium; assembly: GCA_964527475.1. Taxonomy (GTDB): domain Bacteria; phylum Desulfobacterota; class Desulfomonilia; order Desulfomonilales; family Desulfomonilaceae; genus CAZGNL01. Next base: position 9,272 of record CAZGNL010000061.1, on the reverse strand, counting down.
TTCATCCTTCGTCCGTGGTAATTGTCGGCGTGTCCACGAAGTGGGGGAACTTGGGCAAGGAAATTGCCCGCAACCTACTGGAATTCAATTTCAACGGAATGATCCACCTCGTTGGGGCTGACGTTCGCGAAGCCCTCACTGAGAATGGCACCCCTGATGGTCAATTTCCGGGAAATAGAACAGATCGACGTGAACCCCCCACTGGTTTCCCAATGGGGCACCCTGGCACTGGACGCCAGGATCTTTCTGACCGACCAAGAATGAAGGGAAACCGCGCCGAGAAGATGGGCCGTGAGGCCCTTTTCACATAAGATGTCATATCTCTCTTTTGGGTCAGCCTGTAGAGATTATTTCAGCATGAACGTTGACTGAGGACGGGCATCCACATGAACCAATTCCTTGACAGAATGTATCAGGAACTGCGAATTGTACAGGAAAGACGCATCAAGCTTTCCGTATTGCAGTTGACGTTCGTAACCGCATTGCTCGGAATCGGTGTAGCACGGATTTCTATTGGTCAATCCGCTAAGTTGAGTCCTGCTGCGCTGTATCTTGCTCCGCTGGTGGCGGTATTGTTTGACACACTGATGATAGGATCAACAGCATCAATCAAGCGAATCGCAGCATTCCTCAGAGTCCGAGATAATGATAGCGGTGAGAAAGACTGGCTGGATTTCCTCGAGAGGCATCAGGCGCCGTTTGCTTGGATCGGAGCTGTAGGCTGCACCCTGGTAACGTTTGTCGTGGCCTTCATGGCTTTATGCGGTCAGGATCTGCTGAAGTCGAATTGCGCGATCGCAATATGGCTAGTCTGTATTTGCGTCATATGGATAGCCCTTCGTCTTTGGGAATCGAAGGTCAAGAAACACCTAAGGGAGATCAAGACACTGGAGAGCAGTTGCGCGTACGGTTTCAGATGGTTCCTGGGCTGTCAAAAGAATGATAAGCAGTAATGCCAAACACCCAGTGGAGGAACAACCCATGCCCCACAGGATTGAAGTCTGCCTGAGATCCGATCTTCCCGACCCTGCCGGGCGCAGGACCTTGAGCCGCATCAGGACCGACCTCGCAATAGAAGTGGATGACCTTCGAGTCGCGGACGGTTTCATAATCGACAAGGATCTGGACCGCGAGCAACTGGAAGTCGTGACCGAGGAGTTATTCCGTGATCCGGTGATCCAGGTGGCGTCCATAGACGAACCGCTGGACCCGCCCTTTGACTGGCTCATTGAGGTAGGTTTTCGACCCGGTGTAACGGACAATGTGGGCAGGACCGCGCTGGAAGGTGTTCAAAGGACCCTGGGGACCAGGTTTGGGCCGGATGAGAAAATCTACACCCGGAAGCTCTATTTCCTGAGAGGCGCGCTTTCACGGGAAGAGGCCGACATCATTGCCCGCGATCTCCTGGCCAATGACCTGATCCAGACCCGGACCCTGTTCGCGCCTGGAGAAGATCGAACCCGCGTCACGGTTCCAAAGGTGACTTCCGACGCAAGCGCAGTAGTGCGGCGCATGGACCTCAACGTTGACGACGAAGAGCTGCTCCGCATCAGCAAAGAAGGGGTCCTGGCTCTGAGCCTTGAGGAGATGCAGGCCATCCGGGATTATTTCAATGACGAAACATTCCAGCAGACTCGGATCGCGAAGGGGTATGGGCGTGAAATCACAGATTGTGAACTGGAAGTGCTCGCTCAGACCTGGTCCGAACACTGCAAGCACAAGATATTCAATGCCCGGATCGACTACTGGGACGAGGACGGTTTACGTGAGATAGACAGTCTGTTCCGCACCTATGTTCAGGGCTCCACGGCAAAGATCCGATCGGAATTGGGGGATCGGGATTTCTGTCTGTCAGTGTTCAAGGACAACGCGGGGGTAATCAAGTTCGACGATGAATGGAATCTGGTCTTCAAGGTGGAGACTCACAATTCCCCGTCCGCGCTCGATCCGTACGGCGGCGCGTTGACCGGTATCGTGGGTGTCAATAGAGATCCGTTCGGGACAGGCCTTGGATCGCGCCTGATTTTCAACACCGACGTGTTTTGTTTCGCTCCACTGGATTACCAGGGGGAGATTCCGCCCCGGCTCCTCCATCCTCGCCGCGTGTTCGAGGGTGTCAGAGAGGGCGTGGAGCATGGCGGCAACAAGAGCGGTATCCCTACGGTCAACGGCGCGGTGGTCTTTCATGAGCGCTATCTGGGGAAGCCGCTCGTATACTGCGGGACCGGTGGAATAATGCCCGCTGAGATAAACGGAAAACCCGGGCATGAGAAAAGCGCGCTGCCCGGTGACCGTATCGTTATGACCGGCGGCAGAATCGGCAAGGACGGAATACACGGTGCGACGTTCTCATCAGAGGAACTTCATGAGGGTTCACCTGTGAGCGCTGTGCAGATCGGTGATCCGATCACCCAGAAGCGCATGACCGACTTCCTGTTGGTTGCCCGAGATCAAGGGCTTTACAATTCCATTACCGACAATGGAGCGGGCGGGCTGTCTTCATCGGTGGGTGAGATGGCCCAAGAATCGGGGGGCGCAGCGATTCAGCTGGATCGAGCGCCCCTGAAATACGCGGGGCTTCAGCCGTGGGAGATCCTGCTGTCGGAAGCCCAGGAGAGAATGACCCTCGCCGTGCCCCCGGACAAGTTCAAAGAGTTCTTCGATCTGGCCGAAGCAATGGATGTGGAAGCCACGGACCTGGGGGAATTCACCGACAACGGTCTGTTTACCGTGGCGTGGAAAGATGAGCCTGCGGCCATACTGCCTCTTGACTTCCTCCACGAAGGCCTGCCCGAAATGCGCCTCACAGCGCGGTGGACACGGCCGGTTTACAAAGAACCCGATTTCCCAAGCCCGCGGGACCTCACCCCGAGTCTCATGGAACTCATGGGGCGCTGGAATATCTGCTCCAAGGAACGGCTCATCCGCCAGTACGATCATGAAGTGCAGGGCGGCAGCGTTGTCAAACCCCTGGTGGGAATCAACAACGACGGTCCCGGAGACGCGGCGGTCCTGAGGCCGGTGCTGAACCGGTATCGTGGAATAGCCGTGGGATGCGGTATAGCGCCAAGATACTCGGAGATCGACACATACTGGATGATGGCCGCGTGCGTTGACGAGGCGGTGAGAAACATCGTTGCCGCGGGAGCGAACCCGGACCACATGGCCGGTCTGGACAACTTCTGCTGGTGTGATCCCGTGCAGTCGGAGAAAAACCCGGACGGGGAATACAAACTGGCCCAGCTCGTTCGAGCCAACGAAGCCCTTTACGATATCACCACAGCGTACCGTATTCCGTGCATCTCCGGCAAAGACAGCATGAAAAATGATTACAGCATCGGAGACACCAAGATTTCCATTCCACCTACAGTGCTATTCTCAGCCATCGGGATTGTCCCTGATGTGAGACTTGTGGCGACGCCTGATTTCAAGATCCCCGGCGCGGCAATTTATGTGCTCGGTACTACTCGCGATGACACCGGCGGCTCGGAATACTTTGCCTCCAAAGGATACACGGGTAACAAAGTTCCCAAAGTGACCCATCCTCAAGGCGCGATCAAAATGTATCGGGCGCTGCATTCCGCGATAAAGTTCGGGCTGATCGAATCCTGCCATGACCTATCCGACGGCGGGCTGGGTGTGGCCCTTGCTGAAAGCGCGTTCGCGGGAGGTTTCGGAGTCGCAGCATCTCTCGCGGATCTCAATGTTGAGGGTGTAACCCGCGCTGACACGGCCCTCTTCTCAGAGAGCCCCTGTCGTTTCCTGATCAGTGTCTCGCCTACCAAACGAGCCGTCTTTGAAGAAACCTTGAACGGCTTTCCCCTCGCGTGCATCGGATACGTAACCCCCGACCAACAACTGACCATCCGAGACGGACAGGGAAACACCATCGTGGACGCGGACATATGGGACCTCAAAAGAGCATGGCAAGCGCGGCTGGGGGTCTGAATCAGATGAGGAGCCGATCTCTCTCTACTGGAATTGCAACGCCTGCAATAAGTTCAGGAAGCGCTGAACGGGAGGCCCTGTACCTCAAGTATGCGGACAAACTCAGTGTCAATCCGTCCCTTACCCGTCAGTTGGTGAGTTTCCAGGCCAACAAGAAAACCCCCTTTTACCGGTGGCTCAAGTATAAGGAGGCCTTCTCTTCGGAGCTTGTGCGTTATTTGTTGAAACTCGTCAAATCCCCCGATCATTCGGATTTCAGAGTATTGGATCCTTTTGCCGGAGTCGGCACGACCTTGACCACCGCGGCGGCAATGGGGCGCCGGGCCACCGGGATTGAGCTTCTCCCCGTGGGAGTGGCCGCGATTCGAGCGCGTCTGAACGGCCATAGGGTTGATCGGGAGGCTTTTGAACGCTGTTTGAACAGAGTGAAATCAATCCGTTTTGAAGAGCCCGCGCCCGGGTCTTATAGCTTCCCTCACCTCAGGATCACCCGTAACGCGTTTCCGGAAGAGACCGAACTGGCTGTTTCAGCGTACATGGATTTTCTCAATTCAATTGAGGATGAAGATATTCGATACCTATTGTGGTTCGCGTGTCTTTCCATTCTCGAAGACATCAGTTACACGCGAAAGGACGGTCAGTACCTTCGCTGGGATTCCCGTTGCGCGCGATCTCTCAAGTCCAATTTCAACAAAGGCCGTATTCATGACTTCAAGTCTGCGATTGTCGGCAAATTGGAGATGATGCTGGAGGATATCAAGTACGCAACAGATGCGATGCTTGATGACCGAGTACAGGTCAAGGAAGGTTCCTGCCTGGACGAATTGCCAAAGTTTCCCTTGAATTCATTCAACGCAATTATTACTTCCCCGCCTTATGCCAATCGGTACGACTACACCCGGACGTACGCTCTTGAGATTGCGTTCATGGATTATGACGAAGAGGCTGTTAAGCGCCTTCGACAGGCCCTGCTGTCATGCACTGTAGAAAACAGGAGCAAACGCAATCAGTTGGCTCATGATTACGCCGCCCGAAACCGAAAAGATGCGTATCAGACCGCGACACAGGTCTTTGAAAATCAAGAGTCTGTCCATGAGGTACTGGGCATTCTTCGGAAAGCCGGCGAGCAACGAGCGCTGAATAACAGCAATATCCCCAATCTCTTGGAGAATTACCTGTTTGAAATGAACCTGATGGTCCACGAATTCGCCAGGGTGCTCAAACCTGGTGGCACCGTATTCATGGTAAACGATAATGTGAGATACCACGGAGAAGAAATCCCTATTGATCTGATCCTATCCGATTTTGCCGCCGAGGCCGGGCTCGGTGTTGACCATATCTGGTTCCTTCCCAAGGGCAAGGGGAACAGCTCACAGCAAATGGGCGCGCACGGCAGGACCGAACTCCGCAAGTGCATATATTGCTGGTCCAAGCCGGTGAGCGCATGAGACGGATTCGCCTTTTCAAGAGTAATCTGGGCGAACCTTTTCTCGGTAGCTGCTTCGCGCAGGGCGATATGGCCTCCCCGAGGTCTGGTACCATTTGCTCGAAGCACGGATTCACCGTGCCGGCTCGTTGGCCCCACGCCGAGTGGACCCAGCCCCCTTCCCAAAGACTTCATCATATGCCGTACCCAAGCGAATCTGGCAGCCCCAGGCCAAAGACTGACACCCAGTATTTCACTGGATGAAGCCTCAATTGATTATCTCGCCCGCTTCAAACGCGTCGATCCACATTTGGACTCGATCCGCGCCATAGATTTTTCTCCAGGATTTCAGGAGGGCATCGAGGGGGAGGTCGGCAAAGGAACCGTGATATGTCAGGTATTCCGCGTACGGGGCGCCGTTGAGGTTGTGGGAGGGGTACACCGCATCATGTATTCCGTCGAACGTCACGGGAGCGATGTTATGTTTTGCGAATACCGATGAATCGAACGCGGGTGTAGCCTTCAGCCACTTTCCTTCAAGAAGGAATTCCGTGTACCCGTGAAATGTGAAGATGTCACACCCGATGATTTCAATGATTTCAGGGTTCGCGCCGCGGTTGCGTAAATCCACGAGACCCAGGCGGGATGGTATTCCGGCCGTCCTTCCCGCTGCGCACAAGAGGCAGGCCTTGGAGACGCAGTACCCGCGTCCTTGTTTCAATACGTGGCTGGCCCTGTAGTGTTCCGGTTTGTAGAATGGGACCTTAGTATCGTAGATTATCCGATCACGGACCGCCAAGAAGAGCCGGCACGCGCGCTCCACCGGATCGACCGCGCTGTCTATTGTCTCGGTGACGAAGCTCACAATGTCCGGATGTTCGCTGTCGAGGATTTCCGTGGGTTGAAGATATTGATCGTTCGTGTCGTCCGTGTTTGCCATGTGCGGTTTCCCCTGCTTTGCCTTGATTGTACGCTCGGTCTCGAATAGAGCCCTCGCGGAAGCCGGCATCGTCTTAATTCGAGCAGTATAGCTCACCACGGACATGCTGGGAAGAAACATGCGCAAATGTCCTCGCCGCGATGGTGTGGTTTCTCTTATCGTAACAGTTCAGCGGGACGAGGTTGACACTTCTTATAGATCTTGACGCCCTGGCTCCCATGGGGTTGGAACAGAGTTGTTGCAGAGGAAAGGCCTCAAAGAGGCGCCTCTGGAGGAAGTAACCACGTTTGGCGGCCGCTACGAGTTTTTGATCAAGCCCTCAAGCCTCTCGGCCCGCAAAATGAGAATCTTTGGGGGGGTCCCGGGGGAGGCTTTTTTGCAAAAACGCCTCCCCCGGTTCACTTTTGCCTCTTACCTCTTACCTTTTGACAATGCTCCATTGAACCATTAAATTGCGTAAGCGATTAGAATAATCCTGAAGTATTTCCAAGATAGGGGATCATCCATGTTTCAGACAAAGATTACGCAGATGTTGGGTATCAAGCATCCGATTGTCGGCGGTACAATGATGTGGATAAGTACACCTGAATTTACGGCCGCCATTTCCAATGCCGGCGGTCTGGGGATTCTTTGCTCGGCCATGTCCAGAACCAGGGAGGAGTTTGTGGACGCGGTGGCTCGTACTTTGGATCTCACGGACAAGCCGTTTGCCGTGAACCTGAACCTGTTCCCCATGATGCGAGCCGTTGACAATAATGACTACCTGGACGTACTGATCGACAAGGGAGTCAAAATCGTGGAAACGTCCGGGCATTCCGCGCCCGCGGATCTTTGCGCTCGATTCAAGGAAGCGGGCATGACATGGATTCACAAGTGCGTGGGATTGAGGTACGCGCTCAAGGTTAAGGAAATGGGAGCGGACGCGATCACGGTTGTGGGCTACGAGAACGGTGGCGCCACCGGCAAGCTGGATATCGGCACACTGGTGCTGGTGCCCAGGGTGAGGGAATCGATTGACTTGCCGCTCATAGGCGGTGGAGGTGTGTCCGACGGCAGGGGACTTCTTGCGCTGTTGGCCCTGGGCGCGGATGGAGTAATAATCGGCACGCGTCTTCTCACCACCCGGGAAGCTCCGATTCATGATGATTTGAAAAAGGCCCTGGTCAACGCCAATGAAACGGACACCATGCTGGTCATGCGATCCATTGGGGCCACCCATAGAGTTTGGACCAATGCCGCGGCCAAGAAGTGCGCTGAACTGGAAGCAGGCCGGGCCGAGCTTCCCGAAATCCTGAAAGTAGTCGCGGGCGAGAAAGCCATGTTCATGTACGAAAAAGGCGACCTGGATGCCGGCATCATCTCTTGCGGGCAGGGAGTCGGCATGGCTCACGATATCCCCACGGTGGAGGAACTCTTCGACCGCATCATCGCTCAGGCCTCGGATGTATCCAGGAACCTGGCTGTGGCTTAAGTCCGACCCTCATGGCTCTATCCTAAAGCCTGAAAATCGATGTGCAGAATCAGAAAACCCCGGGGAGGAAATCTCCGGGGTTTTCGTTCTTGGTACGTGGTGCCGAAGAGGAGACTCGAACTCCTACAGGCATAAGCCCACCAGACCCTGAACCTGGCGCGTCTACCAATTCCGCCACTTCGGCATTGCGCTATTTTCCCAGGATTTCGGTCAGGTGTCAAGCGACAAAAGCTGTAATACGTAAGGCTTCAGTTTCGCGGGTACCTGGAAATGACCACACTCTTCAGGTTTGGGCCTTCTTAACGCGGACCCTTACGGCAGACCGGTCCCATCCGGTAAGGTTGTTGAGCTTGAGAGCGGCGAAATGCCAGGGCGCTATGATGCAACCTTTAACAGCCCTTTCGGAGTCCTTGACTCTTAGCTCGATCCTAACCCCTTTTGCCGTTGCAATCTTTACAGTATCTCCCTCTCGGAGATCCATGTTCCGCATGTCTTTCGCGTTCATTTCAGCCCACCCTTCGGGGCAGACATCCATCAGGGATGGGCTCCACTGAGACATGGATCCGGAATGGAATTTGACGACCCGTGGGACCAGCCACAGGGCCGATCCATCGGAGGAAGGGGCCTGGATGGGCGGCGCGGGGATGAGTGAAGCCTTTCCTCCGGGGAATCCCTGGTCATACAGAAGCTTCGTCCCCTGGTCTTCGCGGTCTGCGCAGGGCCACTGGATTCCCTGTTCACCGAGGTGCGCGTAGGACACTCCGCGGTAAACGTCCACGAGCTCCGCAATTTCCAGCATGACCTCTTCCGGGCCGGAATAATTGATCCAACCCGCGTTCATTCCGGCCGCCAAAGCCTCAAATATTGCCATGTCACTCCTTGGCCCGGGCAACTCAAACACCGGACGAAGTATCTGGATGCGCCTATCGGAGCTCGTAAATGTGCCGCTCTTTTCAGCAAAGGACTTGGCGGGCAGAACCGCGTGAGCCATCTTCGCAGTTGATGTGAGAAACAGATCCTGCACTACCAGAAACTCCAGATTCTTCACAGCGCTCGTGGTCTGCCGCCTGTCGGGATAGGACTCCATTGGATTTTCCCCAACGATGTACAGACCCCGGATTTGTCCATTCTCCGCGTTTTGCATGATGCCGTGCGCGTCCAGTCCTTTTTCCAGGGGAACCGGAGATTTCCACCGGTTCTCAAATTTGTCGCGGGCACGCGGGTCCAGTATGCTGTGGAATCCAGGCAGAAGATCCGGCGCCAATCCCATGTCTACTGCGCCTTGAGAGTTGGCCTTCTCGCCCAAAAAGTTCACTCCGCAAGATTCTCTTCCTATTTTGCCGGTCACAAGGGCCAGGTTGGCCGCGGCCTGGGCCAGAGCCAGGTTGTTGGCAGCGCTGTTGGGCCCGGCAGTCACTATGATGACGCCCTTGGCCGCATGCGCGTATTCCGCCGCGGCCTGCCGAATGTGGTCCGGATCGGTTTTG